>CAYXSJ010000352.1:0-1501 GCA_964467095.1 uncultured Methanotrichaceae archaeon | reverse complement strand
GTTTGCAACTGATGCCATGGCAAGCCTTATAAATTCCCAGGAAATTTCTTCTGCACCAGCTTCACGTCCAATATACTTGAATAGCCGCATCTTCTCTTTATGTGATGCCTCTGATTCAAAGGTTGCGTGCCAGTTTTGATGTAAAATAGCTGCAGTATTCAGTATCAAGAACCGACTTGCTGGAACGAGATGACAGCAAGCTATTACCTCTTGATATATGATAGCCCTGTATCCCCAAGTCGTCAAACTCAAGAGGGAGACAGAGCCATGAATGTATCAGACTTAGCAGAAGATTATCTTGTCGATCCAAAAGAAGCAATGAGAAAGTTAACAACTGGTTACCTGAATGAGGTAATGCGCCTTGAGGCTGAAAAGCAAATCCAGGCAAGACCCTACGAACGCACCGGCAAAAGAAGAGCACATCGCAATGGAACGAGACCGCGATTGCTTAAGACCATTCATGGGGAAATAGAGCTTGATAAACCCCAAATCAGGGAGTTTTCATTCAGGACCAAGGTATTCGAGAGATATTCTCGCGTGGAGGAATCCGTAAGAGTCGCCGTGGCTGAATCGTATCTTGAAGGTGTATCAACGAGAAAAGTCGAGAAGGTATTCTCAAAATTCGGATTGGATAATATTTCAGCCTCTGAAGTCTCAAGAATCGCGAAGAGGCTGGATAAACAAGTCAAAGAATTCCTGGACAGGCCGATTGAAGAACCCATCTCGTATCTGTTTTTAGATGCGAGTTACTTCAAAGTCAGAACAGATGGTCGATATATAAACAAGGCACTGCTTGTGGTCACTGCTATTCACGATGATGGTTATCGAGAAATTCTGAATGCTATGGTTGCGGATAGTGAAGATGAATCTTGTTGGGAAAGTTGCTTTGACTGCCTAAAGGCCAGAGGACTTAAAGGCGTCAAATTAGTGATATCTGATGGCCATAAAGGAATACAAGCGGCTGTCGAAAAAGCGTTTCTAGGAGCATCTTGGCAGATGTGCAACGTTCATTTCATGAGAGCAGTGCTCAAGAACATCCCGAAGAAAGACAAAAGAGAGGTAGCTTACATGCTAAAAGATGCTCTTGAAGATGAGAGTAAGATGCAAAAACTGGCCGTTGTTCTTGAGGATAACGGACATAAAAAATCTGCCGCCACCATTGATAGATTCCGATTCGATCTTTGGAATTACAAATCATTTCCCAGACAACATTGGAGAAGGATCCGAACTACTAACGGCCTGGAGAGAATCAACAAAGAGCTGAAAAGAAGAAGTCGCGTAGCAGGTGCGTATTCAAATGATCAATCGCTCCTGAGAGTGGCGGTTTGCATCATGATGGATATCAACGAAGATTGGATAACTGGTAAAAGGTATTTATCCTTGGAGGAGTGAGTTAAATCAGGATACAGGGCCATTGCGAATTTACAGCAAAGATGGCACGCTACCGATTCAAACCATCCCTTTGCAGTGTTGAAGTCATGTGTCCCTGTATACACAATGC
>CAYXSJ010000351.1:0-1504 GCA_964467095.1 uncultured Methanotrichaceae archaeon | reverse complement strand
AATGGATACAAAGTCTTCAAATGCCTATACATGCCACCGAAATAATGAAGGACAATTTTATGATATAACTTCTCGAAGCCGGACGTTTTCCCGAGATCTATACGTTTTCTTTCGATTGTATCTGCAATCAATAGAATACTATCGAAATTTTTAATATATTTCTCGTCGTCATCCTTAACAAACACATTCCGTGAATTACTGCGAAGCAAATTACTTTTTATGCTCCGAAGGTCATTCCTATCGCAAATAAAATCAAGCAATACGCTTTCAAGTCTTGTGCTTCTAGTGTAGTCTTTTTCATTAGGATAAGGCGGTGATGTTATAACATATCTGATTTTTCCCAAAAAACTATGAGAAAGACATTTGCTGATATCCCTTGAATCTCCTTTTATAATAGTGGCCCCATTTATTAAAGGAGTATTCTCGATATCATCAATCATTGTCTCTGCTATTGTTACAAAATTGCTTAAAGCAAAAATGTCACCTTTAGGTTTTTTTCTGTATATCTCAGGACCAAAACCAATATTACCAGCTACTCTTACTATAAAAGATGCCAAGGCTAGCGTAAAGAAATCTCGCGATTCTATATCTTCAATCTTTTCTATAATCGTCTTTATTATAAGTACTTTTGATAATGGCCTTGGACAAATAAATCCTTTTGGAATGATATCCTTTTGTTCATCAGAAAGATTATAAAGGTTGCTAACACAAATAGGCGTTATTGTGCTTTGCAACTCAAAGAGATTTTCTTTTGGTTCATTCAAGCTCTGGCTATTAAAAGAAATCTCAGTTGATTTTTCAATGAAACCAAGATAATTTCTCAAAATGCAAGGATCGTATCCTTTGAGAGTTTTGACTTTTGATGCAAAAGCAGCAATTGGATTAGCTTCAATTCCATAGCAGAAATACCCATTTTTTAAAGCTTCAACAGGAGTCGTTCCTGTGCCACAGAAAGGATCTAAAATTATACCTTTTTTGTCGGCTCTAAACTTTTTAATACAATGTCGCACAAGGTGTGGTGGATATCCAAGAATAAATTGGTACCAGTTGTGTATGGATAAATCTTTATTTTGTACCTTATTTCTCAAACCATTTTTTATTTCTAATGTTTGTAACAATTAAAGCATCCTTTCTCTGTAAAGAACAATAAGGCACATAGTTATCCAATAATAAAGACAATTTTTAAGTACACAACTGTACTAATATTTGAAGGAATTTTAACAATGACCATTCTTGATTACAAGCAAAAACTCACATAATATATTTCTAAAAGGAAGGAATGTATAAAGGGAAAAAAGGCACTCTTTTACTTTTCTACATCATAGATAAAAACAATTTCATTTTAATCTTAAAAAAACTTCCAGGATTGGTTGGCTTTTCTTTAATCACCATCGACTTCAGTTGGTTGGCCTTTAGAAATTTCCTCTGCTATCTTTTTTGTTTCTTCAGGTGTTCTTTTTTTTGGTTTTTCCATCCCTTACTATGCTTTTGTATCTGCTCAGAT
>CAYXSJ010000350.1:0-1505 GCA_964467095.1 uncultured Methanotrichaceae archaeon | reverse complement strand
TAATGGAATCAGTAAGTGCAAGTGCAGATATCTTACCCCATGAGATACTACCAGAGTCAGTAGAACCCGAATCTGTACTTGTAGATTTACCATCCGTTATCTGTGCATCACTATTCCCTCTCCAAAGCAATGACCAAGAACCAATATTAACCCCATGGGTATATATTTCATTACCCCCTGGATATTCAATAGTCATATCCTTAACCTTAGTACCTTGTAATGTCTGCACATATGTATCTAAGTCATTTGTAGTCAAAAATTCCTTAATCAGGCCTATCTGCTCTGTACTTAGATTTTTAGTGGTACTCTGCATTGCCATCCTATCCCTTGTTAACAGCTTTACCTTACCCTCAAAATCATTAAGATTTAGATCATTCCAGCTTACAGTCTTGTTTGATAGTTCAATTGTATTTACCTGAACCCTTCCCATCTGTTCATCAAAGTTATCTAGTATTGGAGTATCCCCCTGATTAAAGTCCTTTGGAGCATACAAAATTAATGGGATAGCTAGATCATACCCATATCTTGAACTGTAGCTATACAATGTTCTAGCGTTAGCAGATTCCTGATATATTTCATATTCAATCATCAAAAGCCCATTCTGAGTATTAATATTTCTATGTAGCGTAGGCGATACTTTCGTACAATGGGGACACCCAATACCTGTAAAATATGTAAAAGCCTTTAGCTCTTGAACAGTAGATGAAGCATATATCAAGCCTGGCGTCATCAAAAACATAATCACAGCAATGACTATATGGGCAAACTTGCTCTTTTTTAATATACTATATACATTAGACATGTCTTTTAATCTATCAATTATCTTTACATATCTCAAGTGGACATAGCATTCTCAGAAAAACAAAAATCCATTATCGATGACATATTACAATGGTACAAGGAACATCCTGTACAGTTTCTAACCTTTGGTGGGTATGCTGGTACTGGTAAAACCACCATGCTAGGATATCTAGGACAACATCTACACAAGGAGAAGAAGAATATTAAGATTGCATACTGTAGCTATACTGGGAAAGCTGCTAGGGTCTTACAACACAAACTCAAAGATGCTAAATCCATATTTAAATCCGACTATATTGGTACTATCCATGGCCTAATCTACAAAGCTATATGCGATGAAAAAGACAATATCATTGGTTGGGAAAAGAAGCTTCAAGAAGAATTCATATATGATTTAATCGTTGTTGATGAGGCTTCTATGGTCACCAGACAAATTTGGGATGATCTTTTAAGCTATGGTGTCCCTATTCTTGCCTCTGGAGATCATGGACAACTTCCCCCTGTTGAAGGTACTTTCAATCTAATGGAGAGACCAAATATTAAGCTGGAGGAGATATTTAGGCAGGAAAGAGATAACCCGATTATTAAGGTGTCTGAGATTGCACGAAGATATGGTCATATTCCCCAACTTGAATTCTCTAACACGGTTAAGAAACTTTCAAAGAACAATGAGAATACGCAAGAATTTCTTTCTGACAAGCTAG
>CAYXSJ010000349.1:0-1510 GCA_964467095.1 uncultured Methanotrichaceae archaeon | reverse complement strand
CGAGCGTACCGGTATGACCGGCACGCTTGATGTTGGTTCCCTTACGGACTACCTGGACAACGTCGTGGGAGGTGAGCCCGACCGGCTTATCCACAACCAGGACGCCTGAAATGGCATTCTTAAGATCAAATTCGCCGTTTCCCATTCGCATATCCCCACAGGTGATGGACTAGACCCCTCACAGGTGAATGTCTTGAGAATTACCGCTCCTCATCGCTTTCAGATGGTTCCCGGGGCGTGGCGGGTTTTTCCTGCCGCAAGGTATAGAGCAACTGCTCGATGCGGTCCGCACGTTCGGGGGTAGGGTCCCAGTGAAAGCGCAATCGCGGGAAGCTGCGCAGGTCGACCCGTTCGGCCAGCATCTTGCGGATGAACCCGCTGGCGCTTTCCATGCCGGCGAGGACTTCCTTCGCGCGCGAGCTTCCTTCCACGGCCGAGATGTAGATATCCGCGTAAGCCAGTTCACGATCGACGGTCACATCCGTAATGGAAATTCCGGCCAGACGCGGGTCGTGAATCTCTTCTTTCACGACCATTTCTGAAAGCTCCTGGCGGATGCGGTCATTAATCCGTTGGAGACGAAGTTTTGATGGCATTCAACTTACTCCATAAAAGTATAACAGAGAACCTAACCGTTGCGTTCGAGGAGATAACACTCCAGGATATCGCCGGGGAGGAATTCGTTGAAGTTCTTGAGCGCTATGCCGCAGTCGAAGCCCTGGCGCACCTCGCGGACGTCGTCCTTCTCGTGCTTCAGCGAGGCAATCTCACCTTCGGCGATCTGCTGACCGCCGCGCAGCACGCGGATCTTGCCGTTGCGGCGAATTTCACCATCGCGCACGCGGCAGCCGGCGATGTTGCCGACCTTGGTGATCTTGAAGACCGCCATCACTTCGGCATGCCCCAGTTTGACTTCGCGGAACTCCGGTTCGAGCATGCCTTTGAGCGCCTTCTCGATATCCTCGGTCATGCGATAAATAATCTCATACAGGCGGATGGAAATGCCTTCGGATTCCGCCAGACGGCGGGCCGAGCCGTCGGCCTGCACGTTGAAACCGATGATGATGGCCTTGGAGGCGGTCGCCAGCATGACGTCATTATCGGTGATATTGCCGGTTTCAGAATGCAGGACGTTGATCTTGATCTGATCGCTCTTCATGTTGTTGATTTCGTTGACGATCGGTTCCAACGATCCCTGCACGTCTGCTTTGATGATCAGGCGCAGTTCGTGTTCCTCGCCGGATTGAACCCGGCTGAACAGTTCTTCCAAAGAGGCCTTAGGACCGGAGATCTGCGCCTGGTGGGCCTGGGATTTGCGTTCCTCGGCCACCTGGCGGGCTTCCTTTTCCGATGGCATCACCTGGAAGAGGTCGCCGGCGCTGGGTACGTCGTTGAGGCCCATCACCTGCACTGGGGTAGAGGGGCCGGCCTTGTGCAGCTTGCGCCCGCGGAAGTAGAACATGGCGCGGATGCGGCCGTAAGAGCTGCCGACCAGGATGGCATCGCCGAG
>CAYXSJ010000348.1:0-1510 GCA_964467095.1 uncultured Methanotrichaceae archaeon | reverse complement strand
CCCGACCACGTGCGCCTTGCCGCCCGGTACGCACGCCCGGATCAGCCTGGCCATCCTCTCCGCCGTATCCTGAATGCTGAAGGGACTAACTTCTGCGCTCCGGCCGTGTTCAGGCAGGTCCGGCGCCAGGCAACGGTAATCGGGCAGGCGCTCGATCACCGGCCGCCAGCTCCAGGCGCCCGCGCCGCCGCCGTGCAGGAACAGGATCGTTGGAGCATCCTGCGGGCCGCGCGTTTCCACGTGCAAGCCTTCGAACATGAAGTCATCCGCCATGTCAGCCTCTTTTTTTCTAGAAACAAATCGATCTACGGTTAAGGATTGTATCACAAGGGGCCTGGCGGGGAATAATTCCACCACTTTCCCCGGCCATGCTCCAGAAGAAATACGCTATGATCATTGCATGGTATTCTGGCGGCGACACAAGACCGTGCTGGGTTTCCTCGTCCTGTGGGGACTGTACCTTGCGCTGGAAGCGCTGCGCGGGCGGCTTGCCAATCCATCCGCACTCATCTCCGGGCTGTTGGTGCTGCTCTTTTTTCTATTGCTGGGAATCGTCTTATCGGCCGCCGCCCAGTCCTGGCAGAGAAGCCCAGCCTGGCCGGGGCTGTTCGCCTGCGCTATTGGATTGGCCGCTCTCGACCAGATCATCAAAATCGCGGTGAACGCCCTGCTCCCCGAAGGCGGGCGCATCCCCCTGCTGGAGCCCTGGATCGCGCTCGGTCACGAACGCAATCAGGCCAATTCGTGGTTGCTCGACCTGCTGGAGGTCAGCGATCTGAATAGAGTCTGGCTGATCATCTTCAGCCTGACCATGCTGGGATTGATTTTCTTCCTGTACCATTTCTATGTCACGCAAAAGCGCGGCGGATTCTGGCCGGTGGCTGCCTTCGTGCTGCTCAGCGCCGGAGTGGCCAGCGCGCTGATCGATCAGTCCTTCTGGCGCTTCACCCTGGACTTCATTGCCCTCACCGGGCTGGTGACGGCGGACCTGAAGGATATTTACCTCATCCTGGGCGTCGGTTGCGTCCTGGCAGAGGCGGTCAGCAACCCGGCGACGCGCTGGGGCTTCCACCCGTGCGATGATCTGCGCGAGTTGCGCGCCTATCTGCGCGGCCGCCGGCGCCCGCCGCGGGGTTAAGCCAACCAAAATGCGCGGGCTTACCCGCATTATCAATACCGCAAAAGATGCTATCCCTGCACGATCGTCAACCCCTGCCGGCGGTAGGGCTCGATGACCTGCTCGGGCAGGCCCGCCTCGGTGACCAGATGGGTCAGCGCGGTAATCGGCGCCACCACAAAGGAAGCGGCCGTGCCCAATTTTTCGGCCGAAACCAGCGCCGCCACCTCGGCGGAGCTCTCGATCATGGCGCGCTTGACGTAGGCCTCTTCGCAATCGGGGACGCTGATGCCGGCTTCGGGATGCACGCTGCACACTCCCAGCATACACAGGTCCGCGCGGGTCTGCTTAATGGTCTCGATTGCGGCGGCCCCAATGGCGACCTGAGAAGAC
>CAYXSJ010000347.1:0-1538 GCA_964467095.1 uncultured Methanotrichaceae archaeon | reverse complement strand
TCGAATATCGATTAAAAATCGATTAAGGAGGCAGCTATGAGGATGATAGAGATCGAGGTCATAGGTAAGGGAAAGGCCCTGGCAAAGCTGGATGAGAAAAATCCCAAAATAAGAGAGGCATTCTTTAAAGCACTGCCCGCAGAGGGAATAGCTAACCTCTGGGGGGAGGAGATCTACTTCAATGTGCCTCTGCAAATGGAAAATGAGAATCCATCGCCATCAACAGTTGCGGGCGATATCTGCTATTGGTCTCCGGGCCCGGCTTTTTGCATCTTCTTTGGCAAGACCCAGCCCTATTCGTCTGTGAACCACCTCGGGAAGGTAACACAGGGGCTGGAGGTATTCAAGAGCGTGGCCGCGGGAGACAGGATCGTTCTGAGGAGAAGGTGAGAGCTTTCTGAGGTGATAAAAACGGACACTATTGATTTTGAGATTATGAAAGCAATAAATGACCTTAAGGTTCCCTACCCAAAAGCAGAAAGGATTAATTCTCTGATAAAGCTTGATCCTGAAGAACTTGGAGCACGTCTTGGTGTCTTAGAGATGCAGGGATATGTAAAGAGCCAAAGCGAAACGGATAGGGAGGGTTCATGCCTTCCCAACGGCATATGCGCGGCTGGGCTAACAAATCTGGGGAAACGGACATTGGCGGGACCAAGATGGGGTGACTGAGATGAAGAATGCATCGAAGAAATGTGCACTTTTTCGGATTTCGCTGCGAGAGCTGCGATGCTACTTTGCCGGGAAGACATTACCAGATTAGAGGCAGCAAACGATAGCGTCTCTTTTGACAGTATTCATAGTAGCCAGGCAAGTCCCTCAGCAGCACTTTCTCCTCGCTATAAATCCGCCACACTAATAGCGGGATATATAAAGAGAATATCGGGACTGCCCACCAAGATCCAAGTGCTACCGGCGTGAGAAGATACATGACCAGGACGCCCAGGTACATGGGATGTCGAATAATGGAATACGGACCTGTAGTGATAACTTTTTGACCCTCCATAACCTCAATCGTGCGAGATGCGTAGCTGTTCTCTTTAAAGACCCAGAGAATCATACAGTAGCCGAGGAACACTCCTGCGTCAGCAGCGAGTACCATAGAAGGCGATACCTGATTCAAACCATGAAGCCTCAGGTCAATAGCGATAGCAAGAAATCCTGCGAGGAACATAGCAGCGCCCAGGAGGACTATGGTCTGTTGTTCTTGCTCTTTCTCATGAAGCTTCATTCGCCGTTCCAGCAGTTCGGGATCGGATTTTAGAAGATAACCTACTGCCGCAAGCATGGGCATGATTAAAACTGCCCAGTAGAGCCAACCTTGCCAGTATTGTGTTGTGCCTGCCAGAGCAAAGATGATAACAGGAATTGCAAGGGCAGCTAACCCAAATCTAATGATAACCTGCTTCCTTAGCTCATTCAGTCTTTGCGGCTCAATGATAAATCACCTCTGATCGCACATTGCCTTATACGTTTACGGCTTTGTGACCACTCCCATGAATAAATTCACGGGCATCTACGGTCTCTCAACCGATGGC
>CAYXSJ010000346.1:0-1554 GCA_964467095.1 uncultured Methanotrichaceae archaeon | reverse complement strand
CTGGAGCAAGACCCCGGCCGAATACATGGAAATGGGCCGCAACGTCCAGACCATGCGCCAGGCCTTCAACGACAAACACGGCGCCGCGCTCATGCCCAAATTGAACGACCGCATCCTGGGCCGGCCGCCGCTGATCGACGGCGCCAACCGCGGGCAGAGCGTGTTGCTCGAACAGCTTGCCCCGCTCTACTGGGCCGGCATGGGCTGGGACGAAAAGACTGGCCGGCCGCTGCCCGAAGATCTGCATCGGCTCGAAACCGTTGGGCTGTAAGGCCATAGGGGGAACGTGATGTCCTACACAATTACCGAAGATTGCATCGGCTGCACCGCCTGCGTGCGCAAATGTCCCGCCGGCGCCATCCACGGCGAGCGCAAGGCCCGCCACGTCATCAATCCAGACCTGTGCATCGAATGCGGCGCCTGCGGCCGCGTTTGCCCCAGTCACGCCGTCCGCGATCCGCTCGGCGCGCCCGTTGAGGCCATCAAACTCAATCTTTGGCCTAAACCCGTCTGGAGCTACACCGCCTGCGTCGAGTGCCAGATCTGCGTCCTGGCCTGCCCCACCGGCGCCATTAGCCTGGCCGGTCGCGGCACCGATGGCCTCAAACCCTCCCAGCCTTACCTCTTCCAGCCGGCCAACTGCATCGCCTGCGCCTTCTGCGCCCAGGGCTGTCCGGCAGGCGCCATCGTGATGAAAGCCGCCTGAGCGCACTCCCGCCGCTCTTGCGTGCAACTTCCGGCCATTTCTTTCGTATATCTCTTAGATACACAAGCATCGACCAAGGAGAAAGAAATGACCTCGCAAGAATACTCGACGGAAAAGAACTGTCAGAAAACCAAAGTCTATCATCGCGGCGGCGGCGAAGCCGTCTACGGCCTGGGCTTCATCGGCGCCTGCATCTACTTCATCAGCACCGCCACCACCTTCTGGATCGGCGTGCTGGGTGTCCTCAAGAGCATCGTCTGGCCGGCCTTCCTGGTCTTCGAACTGCTCAAATACCTCAACATGTAATTCTCGTCATATCCTCAAGGCGACACACCCGGCGCCGGGCGTGTCGCCTTGCCGTTTCGCGGCATAGGAATGGAGCGGGGAATATCGGACTCTCTGGAGAGTTGCGCCAGGCCGTGCTCGCAGGTATCACCATAGGAGCACGGCCTCACTTTGCCACACCCTGGCCGAACCCATTCACCGTCATGCTCCTACATCACCATTCTTCTCTGTGTAGTGGCACGACGGTGCTTGGCCTGTCTCGCAATCTACCCTGGTGTAGTCGTGCCCATCCACTTTCTTCACAGGCACGGCAAATCGATCCCCCAATCGCGTTGATACCAAGCATAGCCGTGCCGCTACCCCGAAAATCCTCCTGATCGATTGCGTTGAGACCCTGGTAGGTCTACCCGTAGATAGGTGCAAGGTACAAACCAACGTCATTTCACAATGGCGTCTGCGTTCCCGTAACCCACCACCTTCACTTACCACGGGCGCAGCTTGAGAGTCTCGCTCTCTCGGCCGTTGCATATTCCCCGCTGCGCCCTTACGCAACCTGTCTGTAG
>CAYXSJ010000345.1:0-1555 GCA_964467095.1 uncultured Methanotrichaceae archaeon | reverse complement strand
CGATGGTGTGAATGGCTCCGATCTTGGCGCAGGCCAGCATGGTGATGGGCAGCTCAGGGATCATGGGCAGGTATGCAACAACTCTGTCTCCCTTCTCTACGCCAGCGCCCTTCAGGGCATTGGCCATCTTGTTGACCTCTCTGTAGAGCTCGTAGTAGGTGATGGTCCTGGTGTCGCCCACGGGCTCGCCGATGAAGTAGTAGGCTACCTTGTTCCTGTTTGCGGACTTGGCATGCCTGTCCACGGCGTTGTAGGCTACGTTGATCTTGCCGCCGGTGTACCACTTGAAGTAGGGCTTGGCGGAGTCGTCTAGAACCTGGGTGTAGGGCTGGTACCAATCAGCATAGGTCTGAGCCATCTCATCCCAGAAATCAATGTAATTATCTGAGCACCACTTGCGCATTTCCATCTCAGTCTTGAAGCCCTTCTTCTTCATCCACTGGAATGCATTGGAGTGCTCAACTATCCACTGTGGGGTGTTGAAAATCCTGGTTTCTTCCTGCAGAGCAGATGTTTTTGCTGTGTCAGCCAATTTCATACCTCCTTAAGATCTCAAGTGTTTCCCCATCTATTGTGTCCGGGCCTATTTGTTTAGAATCATTGCTTGTACCTCTCTTTTGCCATGCCCTGACCACCAACCGACATAGTGCGGATGGATTTTGGGAAACATCGGCTCAAAACCTACTTGATCATTTATAAGGTTATCGCGATAAAAACCATAATGATTTTTCATAATAATGATTTTTTGTGAATAAATCCTAACCATCGTTGATTATTTAACATATTGCAATTTCATTATTCCATGATATTTTGTGGATGCAAATCGAGGGATATAGAAGGTTCGCATCAGAGAAGAGGTTTTTCCGGTAGTTAATGTTCCAGTACAACCCATCGTTATCAGTCATCTACTTGGCTGGATTTCTAATAACTATGGATCAGGGATACCGCTGGTTGATGTTCTTGAGTAGCAAAGGAAATAGCGAAAGAAATCATTGGAGATTTGCAGGACAAAATCGATCTGAAGATAAATGGCTACGCAAGAATAAGGCTCCAGAAAGAAAAAAAGCAAAAAAGTTTTTCCCCGCTCAGATGAGCGGGATGGCCTCAACTGCTTCGGGGTTGGCCAGAGCGGATAGATCTCCGGTGGGTTTGCCCAATGCCTTGGCCTTGATGACGCGGCGCATGATCTTGCCGGATCTGGTCTTGGGCACATCCTTGACGAATAAGACCGTCTCTGGATAAGCTACTGGACCCAGAACTGTTCTTACGTGCTTGGCCAGTTCCTTCTTGAGCTCTTCGCTCTCCACCTGTCCAGCTCTGAGGATGACGAAGGCCACGATTACCTCGCCCTTGACCTCATCAGGTTTGCCGATGACGGCTGCCTCAGCCACCTTGGGATGAGATACCAGCGCGGATTCGACCTCCGCATTGGAGATTCTGTGCCCGGCAATCTTCAGCACATCGTCGATTCTGCCCTGGATGAAGAAGTATCCATCCTTATCCTTCATGGCCTTGTCGCCAGCCAGGTAGGTGCCGGGCCTGATCTCCCAGTAGG
>CAYXSJ010000344.1:0-1568 GCA_964467095.1 uncultured Methanotrichaceae archaeon | reverse complement strand
GCTTGATATCGAATATGCAAGGGGCTGTCCGGGCGACACTTGAGGCGCTGTCTATGCGTCTTTCCAGGTCGTGAGTATCCTTCAGAGCCAACGCCTTGGCCGCGTTTATGCCTTCGATCAGGATTTGCCGGCTCGCTTTCTCGGCAAGCTCATCCATCTTGATGATCTCGGCGGCGATTGCGGCCCTAAGCGCAGACTGATCAACCTTGAATTGAATGTCACTCATGCATAGAGATCCTGCAATGTCGCGATACTTGGATGTGGGTGGTCTGCGACCGCTTTGTCAAAAGAATATTCCGAAAATCCCCGGCAATTTATGTCATTCTCTCCGGGGAACATCTCACCGTTGCTGTATGGTTCATCAAATTTTACTTTCTCGCCCATCATTTTCCGGTGGGATGGCCGGGTTCTGTGATCACCAACTTCGTGGCGAATTTTATACTCGGCCCCGGCCTTGGCCGCCATCTGGTAAGCGGAGTCACCTATCGCATGATTGCGCTCTGTCCTGATGATGGTGGCAGTCCTATGGCCGCTAACCAGTGATGCCAGGCCGGGCGCTTTCGCAATTTGTCTAGCCAATGGTCTTTCGTTTTTCATTGAATTGGCATTAATATAATTGACTAGCTTTTTTTGGTCTGTATGCGTCATCTTTTTTATGAGTTCGCCGCCACGTTTTTCTATATACTCGGTGGCCATCTTTTCGACGTTTATGGGCGGCTTCAGGCCGTAGACCTTTATGAAATCCTTGCTGAAGTCTACCATCTCGGGGAATAGCCATTTCTCCAGAGCAGTCCAAACTTCGCGATTCTTGGCAAGGGAGGCTTTCTTGTAGGTGGCCATCGCGCGAGGGTTAAGCAGATCTGTGGGATTGTATGGGCCCTCTATATCGAAAAAGCCAACGGTTCGCAAGTAGGCTTCGATGTCGGGGCCAAATTTCGCGAGAATCCGCGCTATTTCTCTGTCGGGTAGCATAATTATTTATCCTAGTAAATCGATAGCCATCTATGGAAATTACAGCGCAATTCGACGACGATCAAGCCGAAATTCTTAAGCAATTTATCGGAAAATCCGTTTTAATAGATCGCGCGACGGTAGAGGCCGTGTATTTTGGTCGCGTGGTTGTGAAAATGAAAATCGTGCCGGTGACAGAGATCGAAGACACCCTGTCACATGTGGCGAAGATCTTACCTCAGCTTGTGGAAGATCAGAAAGTTGCCTTGGAATGGGAGAAGCTGACCGGCAGCCGCGAACCATATGAATATCTGTCTACCAGAGCGGCTAAAGAATGGGGCAAGCCGGATTAGGCATTTTGAACCTCCAGCTGCATATATCGCCTCATCTCATTTCGCCGCCTAACTCGCAAGCGCCAATCGCGACAATGCTTACAATGGCCCATGCAGTATTCGCGATATCGCGAAAAGACATAATTGGCTTCCGCCACAGCCACAATCTCAGGGTCATCCAGGTTAGACATGATCCATCCTTTTAGGCCGGGCCCGCCAAGAATAGGCCGCTTGTGGTAAGCTCTGATTGTGTGACTCATCTATGTGTAACCTGCATTTTGCAAT
>CAYXSJ010000343.1:0-1571 GCA_964467095.1 uncultured Methanotrichaceae archaeon | reverse complement strand
CACAACCTGCGCGCGTCCCTGCAAAAGTTGGCCGCCGTGCGAAAGGCGCACCCCGCCCTGCGCGATGGCGACTTTGAAATGCTGTACGCCGGCGGCGACCTGGTGGCTTACCTGCGCTCCCAGGACGCCGAACGCATCGTGGTGGCCATCAACCGCGGCGAGGGCAGCGCCCACCTCTCGCTGGATCTCTCCGGTAAACTGGCCGGCGCCGGCCGGCTGCGCGACCTGCTGGACGGCGGCGAAGTCGCGCTGCCGGGCAACCGCCTGGAACACACCCTGCCGCCCAAACGCGCTTTCATCTGGGAGTACCTCTCCGCCGGCCATTGATCGTTTCCGGCCTGGTTTCCCAACCATCATCGCCCCGGCTGCCTGTCCCGGGCTTCTGCATTGAGGATTCTATGCACGCCAGATCATTGGCCGTACTGACACTGTTCGCATTGCTGTTCGGGCTGACCGCCTGCACCGGCCAGGCCGCGCCCTCGCCTTACTCTGCACCCAGACTATCCGTGTCCATCGCACCGGTTACCCAGACCAGCCCTGTCCTAACGGAAGCCGCCCCGACAGCTACCATCGATCCAACCGGCTGGCAGACGGTGGAACTGCCTGATGCCAAACTCAGTCTCAGCGTCCCACCGGATTGGCAGGAGCTTGAAGACGGCGGCTACTGGAGCGACATCTCCGGCGCTCGCATCAACCTCTCGGTTCAGGCGCTGCCGCCGGGCATCGGCGTGATGGACTTCTTCCTGCCGGTAGAATACGAACTAGAGCAGTCCCACTCGATGGCCACCGGCCTGGGGTTGGGCGACTGCCTCCAGATCAACGTTACCCGCCAGAACGAGCAATCCACCACCACGCGCTACGAATGGCACATTCTGGTCAATCGCGGCGATCATCCCGCCGTCGATTTCTATGCCACGGCTTCCTCGCCGGATGCCCTGGATCGGTTGCGCCCGCAGCTCGAACGGCTGGCCAAACTGGCTTCCTGGGTGCCGTAGAAATTCAGGGATTCAGGAGAGTTCAATCAGCCTCTCCAAAGCAGCCCGGCCATCCATCGCCGGGCTTCACAGATTTTTATAATGTCATAATTTGGCTATGCGCAACCGACTAGCTACCGACTGATTACCTCACCGCTAACTCAACAGTTCCAGTGCAGACACCTTCCCATCCACCGGAATCCGCTGTTGCCACACCGTTCGGTAGATTTCCATTAACGTCTCGCTGGCCTCGGCGATGAAAGCATCTACCTGCGCCTGGCTCAGGTAAACAAACGGGCGCGTTAGCATGGCGCGGATCTCGGCGTCGTCCGAGCGGTACCAGTCCTGGATGTAGGCCAGTTGCCGGCGCACCGCCGCGGGCGGCAGGAAGGGCAAATCGTCGCGTTCGTAGCGGCAGTGGATAAATACGCGCCAGAAGAACGATTCGGGGTGGGCGCGCACGTAAGCGTGATCCAGCCCGTACCAATCACCCTTGATTTCTTCCCAAAAGGCCGAGTCATTGTCGAAATCGGCTCGCCAGCGCTGCATGGCCGGCCGCCCCACCTGCTGATACCACAGGTTGTCGGTGATCAGGTG
>CAYXSJ010000342.1:0-1572 GCA_964467095.1 uncultured Methanotrichaceae archaeon | reverse complement strand
CTGTATAGCACAGGGACATAGTAAACAGGTGTACGAGGACATGGTAAACACCTGGATTTGTTAAGGTAATCAACGAGCAACCGTAATCTGGCGTACTTTGACCTGGCAGAAGTATACGTCGAAAACGCGCTCGGTGGCGGTGGGACGCAACACCACATACTGGCCAACCAAGCCTTTTCCAACCCGATATTCGAGATCGTGGTAGGTCACGCGACCATAGGATTGTACCTTGCGAACGATCGCCCCACTATCATACTCGACGCAAGGCAGGATTTCCGGAAAGGTGCGCTCACTCAACTGGTAATGACGCACCGGGGGATCAAGCTGCAAGGCTTCGTGTGGTCGAAACAAGTTATAACGATCTCGCCAGGGATCAAAGTGTCGTTGGCAATCTGTCAGGTTCGAAAACGAGCGGCCCTGTAAGAGTTCGACCTTCAACGTCCGATGAAAGCGTTCGTCTTTGCCCTGTGTTTGCGGGTGGGCCGGGCGACCATGATGCGGATAGATGCCTAAAAGGATCAACCAAACGGCCAGTTCACTCAATTCAAGCTCGGGATACCCACTTCCCCATGGACTGCCATTGTCACAGAGAATGGCTTTTGGCAGCCCATATTGACGAAAAATGGTTGTCAAGTGCGTTTTGACGGTGGCTCCGGTCTCATCCGCGCAAGCTTTCAGACCCAAACAAAAGCGCGAATGATCATCCAATACCGTCAAGGGATGGCAGCGTCCGGTGAGGATTGCAAAGTGCCCTTTGAAATCCAGTTGCCATAACTCATTGGGGTGGCTGCGTTCGAACCGCTGGAAGGGCTGATGTTTGGCCTGCTCGGTTTTCTCCAACTTCCCGGCTCGGCGAAGAATATCCGTGACGGTATTGGCGTGTGGCACCTGCTCAAATCCTTGTTCTTGCAAGAGGCGCGCAATTTTCCGTCCGCCCCAGCCCGTTTCATCCCGGATACCCACCACCTTCGCTTCCATTTCGGGGCTGGTCCGGGTAGGTAGATGCTTGGGCCGTTTCGAGTGGTCCTTGAGCCCTTCCTCACCTCCTTGCTTATACCGCTTCAGCCATTTGTAGGCTGTCCGCGGACTGATCCCGAAGCGTCGACATAGCGCTCGGATATTGCTTCCTCCTTGCTCAGCCAGAACCACAAACTCGGCGCGCAACGACATGGCATCCATTTCCTTCCAGGGCATGGCTTGTTCTCCTTCCATGCCCATTCTACTGAAAAGCGTTTACCATGTCTCCGTACGAGTGTTTACCATCTCTAGGTGCTATACACTCATCTGGAGAGGGGGTTGCATTTTCAATCGGTGAGCCAGGCGGGCGCGCCTATTTCGACCAATCGGCCACCAGTTGCTTGCGGCCGCGCAGCACCTTTTCCACCGCCATGCCCGCCACCGCGCCTTCCGCGGCGGCCACCACCGCCTGTTTAATGTGATTGCACAGCACGTCGCCGACGGCAAAGACGCCCGCGACGCCGGTCTGGTATTCGCCGTCCACCACCAGGCAGCCGCCGTCGCTGAGCTCCAATTGTCCCTGCAGAAAATCGGTGACCGGTTTGCCACCCTGCA
>CAYXSJ010000341.1:0-1573 GCA_964467095.1 uncultured Methanotrichaceae archaeon | reverse complement strand
AGAGGTTGAAAAAGATAAGGTTGGCAATCGCGGGCTTGGGAAACTGCGCAAGTTCCCTGATTCAGGGGATAGAATATTATAAACATACTGATGAAAAAGAATGCATCGGACTTATGCATTATGATATCTGTGGTTACAGAGCTGGCGATATCGATGTGGTGGCGGCCTTCGACATAGATGCGCGAAAGGTGGGCAAGGACGTAGGCCAGGCCATGTTTGCGCCTCCTAACTGCACCAAGGTATTCTATCCTGATGTTCCCCGCAAAAACGTTGAGGTCAAGATGGGGCCGGTTTTGGACGGCGTTGCTCCTCATATGCTCAATTATCCTGAGGACAAGAGGTTCATTGTAGCTGATGCTGCTCCTTGCGATGTTCGGCGCGAGCTGGAGGCCTCTGGTGCTGATGTGCTGGTAAATTATATGCCGGTAGGATCGGAACAGGCCACGCGCTTTTATGCGCAAGCGGCGCTGGATGCAGGTGTTGGTTTTGTCAATTGCATGCCGGTCTTCATCGCCTCTAATCCAGAGTGGGGCAGGAAATTCCAGGAGAGGGGATTGCCGATTGTAGGTGACGATATAAAGTCTCAAATCGGTGCCACAATTGTACATCGTGCTCTCACCCAGCTCTTCAGGGACAGAGCCTGCGTTCTGGACAGGACCTACCAGCTCAACATTGGCGGGAATACTGACTTCCTGAATATGCTTAATCGCGAGAGGCTCAAATCCAAGAAGATCTCCAAGACCGAGGCCGTGCAGTCAATCCTGGACGTACCCCTGAATGAAGATGATATACACATTGGTCCCTCAGACTACGTGCCCTGGCAGAAGGACAACAAGGTCTGCTTCTTAAGAATGGAAGGCAGGATCTTTGGAGATGTGCCCATCAATATCGAGCTGCGCCTCTCTGTGGAGGACTCGCCCAACAGCGGAGGAAGCTCCATTGATGCCATAAGAATCTGCAAGCTGGCCAGAGATAGAAAGATCGGAGGGCCGCTTCTGGCCATCTCGGCTTACACCATGAAGCATCCGCCGGTGCAGTATCCCGATGAAGTGGCAAAAGAGATGGTGGATAAATTTATCCTGGGGGAAGTGGACGAACTGGAGAATGTGAGAGCCTGTCGGCCGCAGGCTGTGACTGCTAAATAGTCATCGAATTCTATTCCCTGGCTGTGGCGACACGACCAGGGAATGCAGCTGTTTTAACTGGGTTTCGCCACAATGATCTACGAATAATTCCAGGTGATATCTTGTGTTCTTTCAATATGCTAATGCCACATCAGTGCAGATGGCTCCTGGACTGATTCGCAAAACTCTGGTCAGCGGGGATAAGCTGATGATTTGCCGTTTTGATTTGGAGAGCGGAGTGGAAATTCCCTGCCACTCTCATCCCCATGATCAGGCCGGCTATGTGGTTTTGGGAAAGATCCGCATTACCGTGTCAGGCAAAAGTTGTGATCTCGGACCGGGAGATAGCTACTCTGCCCCTTCCGGTGTCCTGCACTCGGCTGTAGCTTTAGAGGCATCTGTGGTGGTGGATACGTTCAGCCCGCCCAGAGATGATTATCGGCCTATCC
>CAYXSJ010000340.1:0-1574 GCA_964467095.1 uncultured Methanotrichaceae archaeon | reverse complement strand
GACCCGGCCCGCCAGGCGCTCTTCCTCTTCCTGACCGAACAGTGGCAACCTTATGAGGTGCTGGATTTCACCCACCAACAGCTCAACGCCGCTTATGAAGGCGCCGGACCGACCCTGCGCCAGCGGATCCTCAGCCATTCGCGCCTCAGCGGGCATACCGAATGGCTGCAAAGCATGGCCGACGCGCGCCGCCGCCGCTGGCTGAAAGATATGAGCGACGCCGACTGGCGTTCAGTGCTACGCCAGTTCGAGACCGGCCAGGACTGGCAGCAGGCCTGGCGCATGATCACCCACGCCCCGCCGCTGTGGGCAGCCCATCTGATCGGCGCCCTCTACGGCGCCGGCTGGCGCCCGGACACGCAGGCGGAGGAGCTCGATTTTCTCAACCTGGTCGGGTTGGCGCAGCGCGCCCTGGCCGAGACCCCCGTGGTGTCCGCCCGCAAGGTGCTCAAGACCCCCGCCGCGGATCTCACCTCAGTGGCTATGCGCAGCGATGGTCAGTGCATAGCCTGCGGCGGATCCGATCCGCGCCTTTATCTGTGGGATTTGCCCTCCGGCGAGCGGCGCGGTTACGTCATCTCCAGCCCCACCTCCGGCGCCCGCGCACTGGCGATCAGCCCCGACGGGCAAAATCTGGCGGCTGCCTTTGCCGATAACAACATCCGCGTCTTCCGCATCGAAGACGGGCGTCTGGTCAAAACCTTCGAGGGCCACAGCGGCTTGATCCGTTCACTCCTGTTCCACCCGGACGGGCGCACGCTGTTCAGCGCCTCCTTCGACGGCACGCTGCGCGCCTGGCGTTTCCCGCTGGGTCCCGAATTCGCCCGTCTCCAGCCGGCCATGGGCGAGATATTTTCCGCCGCCCTGCATCCCGCCGGTGAGAATGTCCTCCTGGCCGGGCAGCGGGTGCAGATCTGGCGCTGGGCGCAGGGCGTCCAGCTTCAGGCATTGCCCGCCGGTGACGAGACTACGCTGCAGCTATCGCTGGCCCGCGACCTGCCGCTGCTGGCCGGCTACAGCCGCGACCACCAATTGCGCATCTGGAATTTCTCCAGCGGCCGCCTGCTGCAGCAAATCGATGCTGGCGCGGCCCAAATCAGCGCGCTGGCTCTTTCCGCGCGGGGAGACCTGCTGGTCTGCGGCGACAGGGATGGCGCGATTACCGTGTGGAACTCGTCTACCGGCGAACTGTTCGAGCGCATGCAGGTCCACGAAAAAGCGATCATCGCCATCCACTGGTTCACGGCCGATTCCTTCTTTAGCGCCAGCCAGGACGGCGGGCTGGTCATCTGGGATGCCCGTTTACTCTCCTGCCTGCGCCAGCCGCTCGATAACCTCAACGCGCAGTCCACGGCCGACCTGCAGGCCATGCGAACGGAAAAATTCCATTCCGCCGGGGAAAAAGTCTGGCTTGCCTTTCTGATGGAGCTGATCCGCTGGAAGAACCGTTTCGATATCCTGCTGGAAGAGGCTCACAGCATCCGGCTGGACGATTTCGATATCGAACTGTAAAGCCAGACTGGGACCGATGCGAGTATAATTTTCTCACTCAAAAAATTAACATTGGAATAATC
>CAYXSJ010000339.1:0-1578 GCA_964467095.1 uncultured Methanotrichaceae archaeon | reverse complement strand
ATATGACGATATCTGGTTTAAATTCCTTAACTATTTTGTATGAATCCCAAAATCCTAATATCGTCCTAAACAGAAGCTTTATGGTATTGAATGAAAAAGTTCTTTGTAATTTACCTGGTCTAATATATTTACAGTTGAAATCTTTTCCTTTCATTAATTTTTGTTCCATTGAACTGCCTGTTTTTTCTCCTTCCATACCTAAATCGCCACCAACATAGAGGAAGTGGTCATTATCTAAACTATATTTCTCCTGCAATGAAGCTATGATAGAGAGAGCTGCGGAGATATGTCCTCCCGAGCCCCCACCTGTTATTATTATCCTTTTATCTAACCTTTGTTTGTCCATTCTGTATATTTGAGTATTTGCTGATATTTAACAGTATACCAATTCCTATTAAGGAAACGATAGTGCTGGAACCCCCGTAGCTTAGGAAAGGTATGGGCATTCCGGTGAGTGGGATGAAGCCTACATTGGCGGCAATATTTAACAAGGTTTGTAGTACTAACCATATTGTAATACCTGCTGCTAAAAGTCTTCCTTCTTTGTCTGGAGCCCCCATCGCAATCTTAAGTCCTCTCCAAAGGAATACTAACCATGCAACTATGATTATGGTCCCCCCTAAGAAACCCAATTCCTCTAATATGACTGCAAATATGGAATCTGTGAATGCAGTATTTTCTACTAGGTAGCCAAATCGTTGCCGGGACTGACCAAAACCGGTTCCAAATAGTCCCCCAGAGCCAATACCAATTAAAATTTGTTGCATCTGATATCCACTTCCTTGGGGATCAACTACCTTACCAGTGAAGAGCAAACTCATGAATGTCATAACTCTTTGAAGTCGATATGGTTCTAAAATAGCGGCTAAGATAGCGACAGGTACTAAGAGGAGGAGTACTGAAATGGAGGCTAGCGTATGTGTTTTGTCCTCTCCAGCCATGAGGAACATGATGAAACATGTAATACAGAGTATCATGGTTGTACCTAGATCTGGTTCTAGAAGAATAAGTACTGCAACAGTTCCTAATATGGCTAAAAATCCTAGTAGATTTTTGATAAATCCTTCTCTAAGTGCCGATTTAAAATCTTTGTATTTGTAATCTCTTTTAGCTAACCAACTGGACAGGTACAGAATCAAGGCTATTTTTGCAAACTCAGCGGGTTGAATCTTTGGAAGGGAGCCAATTGAGAACCACCGTTTCGAGCCATTTAGGGCTTCTCCTAATACAAGTACAAGTATAAGTAATATGATTGTAATGATCAAAGCTGGAAAAGCTAGTTTTAAGATCTTACGGTAATCCCAGAAATATATTAATACTGCTGGTATTATTCCTACAGCAAGCCAAACAAGTTGTGATTTAAGAAAGTAGAATTGGTCATGGAATACCGTATTGGCTTGAAATACACTTGCATCAAATATCATAATTGCTCCAAATGTTGCCATCATAATGGCAAATATGAGTATGATACTGTCTGGCTTATGCCCTGTTAGTATCTTCTTTACTCTTCTTTTTTGGATATTGTTTGGATTGGACATGGTCTGATTATTAATATACTATAATTAGTGTATGAATCAA
>CAYXSJ010000338.1:0-1580 GCA_964467095.1 uncultured Methanotrichaceae archaeon | reverse complement strand
TGGCCGAATTGATTGCGATGACCGACGAATTGAGCGCCGGCGTTCGCGCCAAGGCCCAGGACGATTTTGCCGCGCTCGGTTTGACTCTGAAGACTTTCTTCGTCGGCAACCTCAAACCGTCGGAGAAATCCGCCGAGGAATTGCGCGCTATGGGCATGCTGGACATGCAGACTTACACCCAATTGCAGGCGGCGGACGCGCTGCGCGAAGCAGCGCAGAACCCGAGCGGCGGTGCGGGCCTGACGGCCGGTATCGGCGCCGGCGTGGGGTTGGGCAATGTCATCAGCCAGTCGCTTTCGGGGATGCAGGCTAACCAGCAGCAGGGCGGCGCCGCGGGTGCTGGTGCTGCCGCGATGCCGGCAGTCATGACTCCGTCAGAAGCTGCCGCGGTTCTGAAGGTCTCCGAAGAGGACGTGGTTGCTGCCATTACGGCCGGCGATTTGAAGGCCAAAAAGATCGGTAATGCCTACCGGATCAGCAAGGAAGCCCTCGAAGAGTTCCTCAAAGGCTGAGTGGATCGTGAATTAAGTTCAAAGCCCTCCGATTGGAGGGCTTTGCTGTTGTTTACAGCCAATTGTGTGAACAGGTGCATGATATAATTTTTAGGCAGGGGCGTACGAATTATCCTTTCCATCCAAGGGTTCAGGATGAAACTTCACGAATACCAGTCGAAATCGGTGTTTGCGCGATATGGCATCCCTATTCCAAAGGGGCGCGTTGCAGCCGTTGCCAGCGAAGCAAAACAGATTGCTGAAGAATTGGGCGGCCGGGTCGTCGTAAAGTCGCAGGTGCTGGTCGGCGGTCGCGGTAAAGCCGGCGGGATTCGCCTGGCGAAAACCCCGCAGGAGGCCGAGGAACTGGCGACGCATATCCTGGGAATGGAAATCAAGGGGATGAAGGTGCGCCGCGTCCTCATTGACGAGGCCGTGGCAATTGTCAAAGAGATCTACCTGGGCATCACCAACGACCGTGCCCGGCATTGCCCGGTGATGATCGCCTCCGCCGAAGGCGGCATGGATATCGAAGAGGTCGCCAGGAAAAGCCCGGAGAAAATCATCAAGATCGCCATCGATCCGCTGTTGGGGTTGCGCGATTTTCAGGCTCGCGACATGGCCGTCAGCATGGATTTACCTAAAGAGTACTGGAAGATGTTCATCACCATCGCAACCGGGCTGTGGCATGCCTATCAGGATAGCGATGCCACCCTGGCCGAGATCAATCCGCTGGTCATAACCGGGGATAACCGCCTGCTGGCGTTGGACGGCAAGATGATCATCGATGAAAATGCGCATTACCGCCATCTGGATTTGAATGAAATGCGCGATCAGGACGAAGAAGCTCCGGCCGAGGTAGAAGCGCGCAAGTATGGCCTGTCCTACATCAAGCTGGAGGGCGAAATTGGCTGCATGGTCAACGGCGCCGGCCTGGCAATGGCTACCATGGACATCATTACGCTGTTCGGTGGTTCGCCGGCCAATTTCCTCGACATCGGCGGCGGCGCGGGATCGGACAAAGTGGCCGCCGCGCTGCGCATCATCCTTTCCGATCCAAATGTTAAAGCTGTCCTGATCAATATCTTT
>CAYXSJ010000337.1:1265-1600 GCA_964467095.1 uncultured Methanotrichaceae archaeon | reverse complement strand
TATCTTTATATACTTTATTTTCAATTTTTTGTAAACGCTATATAAAATAATATTACATCAAATATATATTAGATGACACAAAAAGTATCTACAATTGAAGAATATATACAGTTTCATGCATCTCATATTCATAAATATGGGATTAAAACATACACCCTCATGGAGGTTGGTAAGTTTTATGAATCGTACTCGTTTAATTTTGATGTATGTAATGAAAATGGACCAAATCTATGGGAAATATCCGGATTGATAAATATACAACACACTAAAAGAAATTCAAGAGAACCGCCATCAAGAAGTAACCCATATTTAGTTGGCTTTCCAATTGCCTATTT
>CAYXSJ010000337.1:0-1255 GCA_964467095.1 uncultured Methanotrichaceae archaeon | reverse complement strand
GAAAATACTAATGGATAATTGTTACACGGTTGTTATTATGAATCAATTCGAAGTATCTCCAGGGAAATTTATCAGAAAAATTTCAAATGTATGTACACCAGGATTAAACATGATTACTAACACATCATATTCGAACTACATTATGTCTATTTATGTAAAAGGAGAAGAGATTAAAAATAAAGAATTGATATCTATTGGCGCTATAGCATGTGACATTACAACGAATAAAATATTTTATACAGAATCCTACTCTTCTATTTTAGATGACAAGTTGAGTTTAGACGAATTGGCACTATTTATTAAGGTTCATTATCCAAAAGAAATATTAATGTACATTGACACAAAACATATGAGTATTGAATTTATCAAATCATATTTAGAAATAATTGATGTACCTTTAAAGATATTTGATAAAATCAGTCCACATTTCTTTAAACTACAATATCAAACAGAAGTATTAAAGAGTATCTATCCAAATCATTGTTTGATTTCTCCAATAGAGTACATAGGATTTGAGAAATTACCATACTGTACCATTAGTTTTGTAATGCTACTCGATCATATTAATACAATTAATCCATCACTTCTAACTAATTTAAATACTCCCAAAAAATTTTACGATAAACCAATACTTCGTCTTGAAAACAATGCCATGACGCAACTTAGTATATTTGATAACCAAACAGAAACGACCAATAAAAAATTCAAGTCTTTATTTGACATAGTCGATAATACATCAACATTACTTGGTAAACGTTTTATGATGGATATTCTGAATAATCCTTTAACAGATGAAGATGCAATTCAAAATATGTATGATGTCACAGAAGTTCTCGTTAATAACAAATATTATGAAAAATATATGAAACAACTACGAATAATTGGAGATATCGAAAAAATTTACAGAAAAATGATTCTTAATATTATTACTCCGCATGAACTATTTATATTTATTCAGAGTATTTCAACTGTGGCAGAAATTCTGGATGAAATAAATAATGATTCCGATTTGATTGATGTAATTGATTATCCCAGAAATTTAAATAATATAAAACAGTTAGTTCACTTTTGCGAAAAAATATTTAATATTGATGGTTTGAGAGCATCCGGAGATAGTACTTCATCATGTTATAATGTATTAGTCCATCCAGATATTGACAATTTATATGAAACTCTTAATGACAAAATTAATTTTATCGAAAATTTACGTGAGAAATTATCATTATTACTTGGAAAACAAAAAATACTATCCACA
>CAYXSJ010000336.1:0-1618 GCA_964467095.1 uncultured Methanotrichaceae archaeon | reverse complement strand
TGTCAACCGCGAACGCTTTAGAGCTGAATGGTGGGCTTAACCGATGACCAATGAATACGAATATGATTTACTTCAAACTCCGCTCGATCTCACTGAGTTTTTGTCTGGTTCTATTTATCTCATTTTCTAGCGAACGCTTTATATAATCAATAGTTGTCTTCTTTTCCTCTGCTGTATCCATGCCATCTCTTTCAAAGTTATATTTAGATAAATTTAATTCTACTAGCAAATTGCTTAAAAAGAATTTATTTAACAATAGCGATTGATGTTTTAATTCCTCTACCTGATTCCTTAGTTCGCTTGCTTGGTTTCTTAACTCTCTAACATTTAAATAGTTCACAATTACTGTGGCTATACCAACAAAGACGAGTGCAAGAGTAAAGGCTAATTCAATAAGTTTCTCATGGCCTAATAAAAAATCTGATAAATATTGGTTCATCAATGAGTCACTACCATCTGCGATAGTTCTTCATATCTTGAATTTGTCGATCGATTCGTTTCTTCAATTCTTCTGATAAAACTATATCTCTAGTGATCTCTCTGAATAGCTCCATATTATTTATGTTTATCTTTTCTTTCTTTTCACAAATTTCCAAAAAATTTATGAATTTATGGATGTTTTTTGATACTATTGATAGCGATGACCCCATGAGCGGATTTATTGAGTCAATGAGATCTATTGGCAAGTTAAAGTTTATAGGGGTTACTGGAAGAATATTTTGTATATACCTATAGTGATAAATAAGGTTATCAATGTAGAAAATGATAACGTTTTTGGGTATAATCGTTCTCACTTCTTGATCAAATGAATTATGCAATTGGCCTGTGCTAATCATTAAGCTCTTTGATATGGCTATTAATGATTGAGTTACCGCCTCTTTTCCGTATCCTAATTCTTTCATATCGGCGTATATATATCCCACTTTTATTCCTTGACTGACACCCTTAAATTGGTGTCGGAGTACCTGCAAAAGCCTTACGCGTATCAGTGTGTTAGATGAAGTAGGTGGTCTTTGGCCATTATCAAATAGATTTATGATGAAGGAGTTGCCTTCATAAAAGTTTTTATATCTATACCTCTGCATTGAATCTAATACATAATGCCAAGGTACTGTTTCACCATTAGCCATTAAATCCCGGCAAGATGTCCATGGCAGAAAGGGAGATAACAATAAGCACATTACGACATCTAATAAAATATCAAGATCATAGTGAAATGCAATTAAATGGGAGTATACATCCTTATTAAGAATACTATCGATTATTAGGTCGACAAATTTTTTTACCTCAAATTCATTTAAGCCTATTTTTTCAGATTTACTTGCATCTAATTTAAATCTATTTTGAAATAAAACCCTTCTACTTTGAAGAACTTTCTTGAAGCTGGGCTGCATTATTGGTATTTTCGTATGTGTTTAGCTGGCCAGCTTCTCTGTTAGCATTTGGAGACAATTCAATCCTCTCTGTCCCCAAGTTGCCAGTGTCGTCATGATTCGCTCATGAATCGAGGTTCCTTTGTCATTGCGAAGTGTGCCCAAGATCTTTCTCAAAACCACATGGGGCCGCAACGCTCTCTCTGCTCGATTATTGGTCGGCTCTACACCCGGATTAATGATAA
>CAYXSJ010000335.1:0-1631 GCA_964467095.1 uncultured Methanotrichaceae archaeon | reverse complement strand
AGCCGTCATCACCAGCAGGTGAGGATTTTCTCCCTTGCCGCGCAGGGCGGCCCTCTGCGCCACACCGAAACGGTGCTGCTCATCGACAATAGCCAATTGCAGGCGCTGGAAGGCCACGGGCTCTTCGATCAGGGCATGCGTACCGACCAGGAATTTTATTTCACCATTCGCCAGGCCGGTGAGGATTTCCTGGCGTTCGTTTTCGGGGGTATCGCCGATCAGCAGGCGAACTTCCGACGGTTGGAAAGGTTTACCGGCTATTGGCTCGGCGGCGCAGAGCAAGCGCGTCAGGCTGCGGTAGTGCTGTTCAGCCAGGATGCTGGTAGGGGCCATGAGCGCGGACTGCGCGCCTTCGCGGGCGATGATGGCCATGGCCAGCGCCGCGACGATGGTCTTGCCTGAGCCGACATCTCCCTGCAACAGGCGTTCCATCGGGCGACCGGAGGCCAGATCGGTCTGGATTTCGGCCAGCGCGCGCGATTGAGCGCCGGTGAGCGCAAAGGGCAGCTCCGCCTCGATGGCCTGGAGCCATTCCGCGGGC
The DNA here is from genome assembly GCA_964467095.1 of uncultured Methanotrichaceae archaeon. Lineage (GTDB taxonomy): Archaea > Halobacteriota > Methanosarcinia > Methanotrichales > Methanotrichaceae > Methanothrix. The sequence goes on along the minus strand of CAYXSJ010000335.1, from coordinate 1,090 downwards.
GCGGTAAAGGCCTGAGCGGCGGCAGCCTGCCAGGAACGCTTCTGGCTGAGCACCCCCAGTTGCAGCAGGAAGATTTCATCGAAGGCCAGCCGCTCGCGGGCGGCATCCAGTCTGACCTGGTCATCAGGGAAGTGCACCTGCGACAAGGCGGTCGAGAGCGGCATCAGGTTGCCGGCTTCACGGATGCTGGTGGGCATGAAATCCCGCTGGCGCGGCGCCCAGAAGGAGGCCACCTGGAAGATGGCTTTACGCAGTTGTTTCTGGGAAACCCCGGCCGTCAGCGAGTAAACGGGCACGATTCGGTTGGTGTGCAGGTGCTCCTGCTCGAGGTACTCCCATTCGGGGCTGTTCATCACCAGCCGGCCGAGGTACATTTCGACCTTGCCGGAAAGGACGATCTGCGTACCGACCGGCAACCGGCTGGCCAGCCAGGGCTGGTTGAACCAGGTGACGCGTAGCGCGCCGGTGCCATCTTCGATGACGGCTTCGGTGATTTCGCGCTTTCCGCCGTGCAGGTTGCGGTTTTCGATGCGCTTAACGGCCGCCAGGAGGGTGACTTCCTCACCGACGATCAGGCGGTTGATCGGTTTCATCTGGGAATAATCGTCGTAGCGGCGCGGATAGTAATGCAATAAATCGGCGAGCGTGTTCAATCCCAGAATCGACAGTGTCTTTGCGCCGCTCGGGCCGATGCCCTGCAAAACGGTCACCGGAGCCTGCAGCCCCAGATCGAGCATCTCGTTGCTGGGCGAGATTGCCGGCGTCTGCTTTGAGCGCGGCGGACGATGCTCGGGAATATTTGGCTGCTGTCCGCCGGCTGCAGGGCGCTCGGCAGCCGGTCTGACCGGCCGGTTGAGGCGGTTGCGCTGCTCGGGTTTCATCGCCGGCTTCGACCGCGGCGGCTGGGTGGGGTGTTCGGGACGGGGCAATTTGGAAAGGGGCTCCAACAGCTTTTCCAATTCGCCGGCCAGTTTTGGACGCTGCTCGCTGTCGGCTTTAGGATAGGCACGCAGGCGTTCGAGAATGGACTGCAGCGTCTGTTCGGAAACCGAGCTGATGCGGGCTTCTGGCTCCCACCAGGGAATGATCT
>CAYXSJ010000334.1:1431-1642 GCA_964467095.1 uncultured Methanotrichaceae archaeon | reverse complement strand
CCATCTATGGCTACACGCAAAGGATGAAAAACGCCATGTTTTCTCTGCTCACTCCGGACCAGTATCCCTCTGTCGCAAATCTCTTTCAGCCCTTCAATTCACACCTGACCATCGCCTCCACGCTGGCCGGGCGCACGCCCGGTCACATTGCGGTAGACTATCCGTCTGCCACAACCAGCGCGGCGCTCTGGTTCGGTCCCAAGCTTTTTCT
>CAYXSJ010000334.1:776-1421 GCA_964467095.1 uncultured Methanotrichaceae archaeon | reverse complement strand
GGCAACTGTTTCCACAGGCCCGGCAGCACGGTCAGGAAGTCTTCCTCATCTTCACCGCACAGGCCGGCTGGAAGGCCCGGTTCCCGGCGCTCTTTGGAACCAGCTTCGCCCGCCAGATCGAGGCGCCCCGCCAGACGTATACCTTCCGTTCCGGCGTCAACTCATTTGACGCAGCCTGGCGCGAGAAAATTCCGGCCGCCTTGCGCCTGTCGCCCGTCGACGCGCGCCTGCTTGCCCAGACCCACCTGAAACACATGGACTATCTGACCGACGAAACGCAGTCCAAGCGCACCTCGGTGCAGGATTTTCTCGATCACAGCTTCGGCGTCTGCCTGCACAACGATGAAACCCTGGCGGCCTGGTGCCTGTCGGAATACAACAGCGGAGCGCGCTGCGAAGTGGGCATCGCCACGGTGGATGAATTCCAGCGCCAGGGCCTGGGTACGCGGGTGGGTTCGGCATTTATCGAAGAAGCCGTCAAACGCGGCATCCGCGAAATTGGCTGGCACTGCTGGGCGCGCAACCTGCCCTCGGCGGCTTTGGCGCGCCGGCTGGGTTTTTCGCTGGCACAGGATTACCAGATCACGGTTGGTTGTTTCGAAGAATAACCGACCGGTTCAATCTTCCTTCCCACTGCGGCGATTC
>CAYXSJ010000334.1:0-766 GCA_964467095.1 uncultured Methanotrichaceae archaeon | reverse complement strand
AACGCACAAATCCAGACCCACCCGCGCGGACGGCGAGTGGGTTCTTCAGGCACGTCACGTTAACTTGCTCGCGCAGACTGTCACAAAAATTGATGATTTTTGTCCTTCATTCTGAATAATACATACTCATTTATTGAGTATATAATCTTGCTATGAGCCCGCGCAGCGCTGCCCCCCTCACCCTCGAATTCGTCCTGCTCGGATTGGTTGCGGAGACTCCGGCCCACGGATACGAGCTCTATCAGCAATTACGTCACCTGCGCCCCCTGTCGCTGGTCTGGAATATCGGCCAGCCGCAATTGTACGCGTTGCTCGACAAACTTGAACGACAAGAACTGCTCAAGGTTGAGCTGCTGCCCGGCGAGGGTCACCCGGACCGCAGGCAATTTCACCTCACCGCATCTGGCCGGCAACGTTTCGATGCGTGGCGTCTGGCGCCGGTCGAGCATGGCCGTGACATGCGCCAGGAATTTCTCGCCAAACTGTATTTCGCCCGCCGCGCCGGCCAGGCGCAGGCGCTGATCGATCGGCAGCGCGCGACCTGCCTGGGCTGGCTGGACAACCTGAACCGCCAGATCGCGACGCTGAACCCCGATCAGGTGGATGAACGCCTGGTGTTCAGCTTCCGCGCCTTGCAGGTGGAAGCGTTGCTGGCGTGGCTGGATCAAGCCGCCGAATGGACCCGGCATGAATAACCATCACGGCAAAGGCTACTGGAAGATCAGCCTGCTGCCCTACCTCCTGTTCATTCTCATCCCATTGTTCG
>CAYXSJ010000333.1:1243-1646 GCA_964467095.1 uncultured Methanotrichaceae archaeon | reverse complement strand
AAATGTTTCTCAATATCCATAATGTATGGATATTGAAAATAAAAAAAAATTTTAACTGCTTAAATATTACATATCGCTACTTTATATATTTTCAATATATTTCTGTTTTTGATAGAGTTATCTTTGCGATCTTGAATGTGGATGTATTATAATCAACGAATTTACATGAATTTAATTTACCATCTTTTATTCTTTCCATTAGCATTTTCTCAATATCATCTCGTTTGGGATCATCTTTATGTGTTTCATCGAGGTATTCTCTTATCTTTTGCATTTTATGATAATTTGGCATCCTATTCCATTTTTTAGTATACACATTGTTAGATGCTTCATCTAGTAGTGTACCAAGATTATTACTTACTTGTGTGAGTTCGTTATGAATCTTTTTAATGTAATCATATTT
>CAYXSJ010000333.1:0-1233 GCA_964467095.1 uncultured Methanotrichaceae archaeon | reverse complement strand
TGGATCACTTTCATCCAACACATCGAGTTCATTTTGTAATCTCTGAATGAAAAATTTTTTTTTAATACGTTCGATTTCTATGTTGATAGAATTCATTTATTTTGTATATTGTATTTCCCCAATAATGTATACAATCTTCAATTTTTTATACTTGTTATGTTCTTTCATAAATATATTCGTGCGTCACTTGGACTCCTCGATCCAAGAGCGTACACCGATGTTGTTGTTCAATGAATAACGACATCTAATGTCATCCAAGTACACAAAAGGTATTAAATAAAATTAAACACGCGCCGCATATTCCCCACAATCGGCTCTGCATATGGGACATTTATGATGATAATTCTTAAGCCATTCGCTAATACATTCCTTATGGAATATATGTTTGCATGGAAGAATTTTTATAGTTGTGTCTGGCTCAAATTTTTCTTGACATATAGTGCATTTGTCACACTTATTTGGGTCTTCAAATTTTTTATCTTCCAATTTATCAAATGCATCATCGGTCAGTGGCAAAATAACATCGTTCGGATCACTTGCTCTGAAGTTTGACAGCAATCCACCAAACAATGTTGTTAAATATCTCCCCAAGTCACCAGAAATGGGAACTTGATAGCTTCGAACATATGTTGTTCCAATATCGTTATCTGTCATCATATTTTCCGTAATTATTGTTGCAAATATGTTATTAGTATCAAAGGAATTTTCGGTAGAGTCGTCAAGTGGAGGTGGTTGTTGACTCATTTCATTCATTAATGAAGATCTCATGTGCGAAATATTGTCATATATACCTATTCCCCCAACATTGTTCATTTCCATATTTGGTGTATTATGTGGTGTAGATGGTTGTCTAGAATTAGTATTTCTCCGTAATGGGCTCGTTGACGATCTTCCCGAAAGAATTGATGTTAGATGACGTATAAGATCATTTGCAGAATCATATGATGTATCCATTCGGTCATCGCTTTCTTGCAAGAGATTCATTCGCGCTATTTCATCAAAATCATACTCTTCTTCAAGAGTATTGATTTTCGTTACATGTGATGATATTTTTTTTAAATACATCTTAAAATAATTAATATAATCACTTTCTGATGATTCCATTACAATAGTATTTGACTAATTGTATTAATAATTAAATATTTATACTTCATTTTTTTATATATTAAAACATTATATGGATACATCTACATTAACGTCGCCAATAAATAACTCTCACTATATTACGGAGGA
>CAYXSJ010000332.1:0-1653 GCA_964467095.1 uncultured Methanotrichaceae archaeon | reverse complement strand
CACTCGCAGGATCTAATCGCGTTTCACAATTATTGTGAGAGTCGGATGGCGCCGACAACCACATCTTACTACATCACCGCTGTGAGGGAGTTTTTCGTCTTTAACGATGTGGATATCACAGAGAAGCAGCGCCGCAATATCAGAAAGAAAATTAAAAGGGGCGGTCCGATCTCACAAGAGGCGAACCTCGACCGGGAAGTGATCCGCCAACTGCTCAACTCTTCCGATCTAAAACTCAAAACCCTTATCCTGTTCATCATTTCAAGCGGGGCCCGGCTGGGTGAAGTGCTCGATCTCGATCTCTCCGATGTCAAGATCCATGAAAGCTATGGCGTTGTAACCATACGCAACAGCAAGAACAAATTTACCAGGACGACCTTTATCAACGGAGAGGCAGTCGAGGTCCTCAACCAGTGGCTTGCACAGCGCGATCAATATCTCCGGTACATCATCAGCAAGAGCCGAGGCCGGTTCCGGGTCAAGACACCAAGCAAAGATCATCGCCTGTTCCCGATCAATAAGAACAGTGCGGAGAAGAACATAAAGACGGCCCTGAAAAAAGCGGGGTTGATGGAGAAGGACCGGGAGACCGGGAGGACAACAATTCACTTTCACGGTTTCAGAAAATATTTCGTCACCCAGATGAGTTATTCAGGGGTGCCGGACAAGTATGTTGATTTCTTCACCGGCCACATCAACGAACTTGATCGAGCATACAACCGACCAAGTGTCGACCAGCTTCTTGAACAGTACCAGAAAGGCGAACCGCATCTCCGCATTTACGATGAGAGCGCAGAGGAGATTGCCAAGACAAAAGAAGAGATCCGGATAGCCAATGAAAGTATGCGTGATATCAGGATTGAAAATCTCGAACTGAAAACCAAGATGCAGGAATTTGAGAGAATAAAAGATCAGATGACAAAGATGGAGGAAACCATAAAGGCCATCAAAACACTCGACAAATTCCAACCTGCCTTGACTCCCGCCGATCACACTGCCATTGCAAAGAAACTAGCGGATGAACTTAAAAAGAAACCGGGCCTTTAACCTTCTTTTTCTGCCGATAATATTTTCTCCGTTCTCCAGGAGAATGATTCTTGCAAATTAAAGTCCCGGCACGCTGATCTGTAATAATCTGATTGCAGATTTTACAATACCCATCAGGACGTTTTTGATCAGGTAATTTTGCATATCGATTATTGCGTTCTTTTTCGCGCCGTTCCCTTCGTCTATCCTCTCTTGCTCGTTTCTTTTTTGTTTTAGAATTATTGAAACACTCATCAGAACAATAATCCCGGTGCTTGAAACTCTTGTTAGTCCATACTATCTCCTTTAACTGATCTTCGGGAATAGGACTCCTGTAGCCATCGGGAAACGGCAGGGTCTGGGTTGTCGGATAAAAAAAGGCATCGCCATCTTTGAAATATCCCTGGTTCGGATGTTCTCGGATTATTTTACATAATTCGGACCAGTGTTCTCCATCGGCTCGATGTTTGTTGCACTCATGACAAACCCAGCCATGAGGCTGTCTAAAAATCCGGTATGAACGTAAAAGTGAATGAATATGAGGTTTTTCAACCTCACGCCAATATCTTTCAGTCTTTTTACGATATGGGTATGATTCATTGTTGGATGGTACAAGGACTTCATGGA
>CAYXSJ010000331.1:0-1672 GCA_964467095.1 uncultured Methanotrichaceae archaeon | reverse complement strand
ATATTCCGCGCAAGCTGGTCGAGAGTGGTTGCAATTCTTCCGCCCAGGCTGCTCAACCGCTCGAGCCAGGGAATCTTGCTATCCATCGTCATTCCCAATTGCCAGGGGATGACAACAATCGTCAAAATCAGGCTATAGAAAACGGCAAAGCGCCTGGAAAAGCGGCTCTGCCCCAGGAAGAAACCCAACACAATGGCAATGAGCGCAATCGTGATGACCCGGTTGAGGTCTTTTGTCCAGTCGGTGACTTCCAATCGCAGAGCGGCTGCCCAAAGAACCGTAAATAATAAAAGACCTGCCGTCCAGTCCCACCAGCGCTGTGTATTTTGCTTCATACTTTTGAGTGTACAATATCGATATTCGCTCGTCAACTGACCGGGAGGCTAATCTTTTATGGACGAATTTTTGCTGACGCTCACTTCGGTGAATCTTTTCTTCCAGAATCTCGGGGCCTGGCTGGCCAATCCAATGCGCTGGCTGTCGTTTCTGGGCCAGGAAGAGTTCGTCATGCTGCTCCTGCCCGCGATCTACTGGTGCTGGGATTCCACGCTGGGTTTCCGGCTGGGCGCCGTTTTGATGCTGAGCAATGGCCTGAACGCGATCTTGAAAATGGCTTTCCACACCCCGCGGCCGTATTGGATCAATCCGGAAGTTAAAGCCTATGCCGCGGAGACCTCCTTTGGGCTGCCGTCGGGCCATTCGCAAAACGCAGCCGCCATGTGGGGCCGGCTGGCGGTCGCCATCCGGCGGAAATGGGTGACGGTGGTGCTGGTCCTGGTCGTCCTCCTGATCGGCATTTCGCGTCTGTACCTGGGTGTGCATTTTCTGAGCGATGTGCTGACCGGCTGGCTGGCTGGCGGGTTGCTGTTGTGGCTGGTCGTTCGCCTGGAGAAGCCCATTGCCGCCTGGCTTGGGCCAAAGAGCGTGGCGCTGCAGATCCTGTGGGCGGGGCTGCTGGCGCTGGCCATGATTCTGCCGGGCGTGGCGGTTCGGCTGGCGCTCGGCGGCTGGCAGGTGCCGGAGCCCTGGGTGACCAATGCCGCAGCGCAGGCGCCGGACGCCACGATTTCTCCGTTGAAACTGGACGGCTTCTTTACGGCCGCCGGAACCTGGTGGGGAATGGCATCGGGTTATGCCTGGTTTACCCGCCGCTTTGGGCGTTTCAACGCCGGCGGCGCTTGGGAAAAGCGCGCCATGCGGTTTTCGATCGGCCTGATCGGACTGGTCGTCCTGTGGTATGGGCTAGGGCAGGTATTTCCGCGTTCTGAAGATGCGCTGAGTTTTATTCTGCGGTTCTTCCGCTACGCTCTGGTGGGGGGCTGGGTATCGGCATTCGCGCCGTGGCTGTTCCTGCGGCTCAAGCTGGCCGATCCTGCGCCGTCACTTGCGAAAAGCGACGTTTAGCCTATAATCAACTACAGAAAGGAGAAGCAACTATGCGCCGGTTTGGTAATTTTCTACTGGGTGCTCTCGTTGGGGGAATTGTTGGAGCCGTGACCGTGCTTCTGCTGGCGCCGGGATCGGGTTCCGAGACGCGCGGGCAAATTTGCGCTTATATGAACGAAGTCAAGGATCAGGTGCGCCAGGCCGCGGTGACGCGGCGGAACGAAATGCAGCTCGAACTGGATTCGCTGCGACGCTGACCGTCCACCCTTTACAAGAACGTGCAACC
>CAYXSJ010000330.1:0-1677 GCA_964467095.1 uncultured Methanotrichaceae archaeon | reverse complement strand
GGAGGTAGCCTTACGGCTGCTTGACTCTGGCGATGTAGTCGTTAACGTGCTCAATGCGAACAATCTTGAAAGAAATCTCTATCTGACCTTGCAACTACTTGAGAGAAAGGTGCCGGTAGTAGTTGCGTTGAACATGTGGGATGATACTCAACATAATGGAATCAATATCGATTTGAACAGACTGAGGGAAATATTGGGGGTACCGGTCATCCCCACCGTAGCGACAACGGGAGAGGGAAGCAAAGAACTCGTTGAGAACCTTGCGAAGGCCGTGTCTCCTGACACACCGGTCCGCAATCGTGACGAGCGATGGGCTGAAGTGGGCAGCATCATCGAGCAGGTGCAGAGGGTGACCCACCGCCATCATACCTGGCGTGAACGTCTGGCCGACGCCAGTGTCCACCCCTATTTCGGCTTGGTCCTCGCTTTGATCGTTCTGGCCGTATCCTTTCTGGTAGTCCGCGTCATCGGTGAGACCCTGATCGACTACGTGTTCGACCCCTTATTTGCCAATGTTCTGGCGCCTGTATTAGCCAGACTGAGCGAACTGCTCGGAAGCGGCGGATTTGCACATGATATACTGATAGGTAAGCTTTTTGAGGGTCAAGTGGACTTCGTTCAGTCTTTCGGGCTTCTCTCAAGTGGACTCTACGTTCCGTTTGCGATGGTCCTGCCTTACATCGTTTCTTTCTATCTTGTGTTGGGTTTGCTTGAAGACTCAGGCTACCTCCCGCGTCTCGCAGTGCTGATGGACACCATTATGCATCGAGTGGGATTGCATGGCTACGCGATCATCCCTACCCTGCTGGGATTTGGCTGCAATGTACCTGCGGTTCTGGCGACCAGAATCCTGGAAAGCAATAGGGAAAGGTTTATTGCCGCCACGCTGATTTCTGTTGCCGTGCCCTGTGCGGCCCTGCAGGCTATGATTTTCGGCCTCGTAGGTGCCCACGGGTGGCAATACGTGGCCATGGTTTATGGTACGTTGTTCGCGGTCTGGATTGTTCTTGGATTCATACTGCACCAGGCAATCAAAGGTTTTACCCCCGAACTATTGATAGAAATACCGCCATATCGAATGCCTGCGTGGCGAACGACATTTCAAAAGCTCTGGATGAGAGCATATGGTTTTCTTGCGGAGGCAATCCCCATTATCCTTGGTGCGATCCTGGTCATCAATGTATTATATTTTATCGGTATTTTTGAGGCCATTGCCGATTTTGCCGCACCGTTGGTGACCGGCCTTCTCGGACTGCCAAAGGAAGCGGTGACAGCCCTGCTCATTGGTTTTCTGCGCAAGGATGTTGCTGTGGGGATGCTGGCGCCTCTTGGTCTCACTGCGGGACAGCTGGTCGTTGGCACTGTGGTTCTCGCAATGTTTTTCCCCTGTATTGCCACATTTGTAGTACTCCTGAAGGAGCTTGGGGTCGTAAATTTGCTAAAATCCTTTGCGATAATGATTGCGATGGCTTTACTGACAGGGGGACTGTTAAATCTGCTATTGTGAATGAGCACCAATTTTTTCCAGAATAAGCCAATTGCCCACACTGTAATTATAGTGTCTTGCAATAACCGGACATTTCACCTGAAACAAAAACCAGATTTTTCTTTTTTCTTCGTTGAGGGTTTCAAAGTTGCCCTGTCCTTTGGAAACTACGACGTCGGCGGTGTTAAATA
>CAYXSJ010000329.1:0-1683 GCA_964467095.1 uncultured Methanotrichaceae archaeon | reverse complement strand
TACTTTGTGATGAACCAGCAAGCCATGATTCAATTGCTTGTCTTTGACGGATCTGCTTTTGGTCGGCAAACGGTTTTTTAATTGCAGATTCCTCATTTTTGTCATCATATGTTAAAGGACGATCATCTGTTCCCTGTGAAGGGAAAATATTGATGTTTCTCCATTCATTAATATCAGGGACAACATATCTATCTTCGAGGGCAAGAGAGTTTGCTTCGCCTTGCGAAGATATTGGTAAGCCCGGATCATGATTATTAAAGACATTTTTATAAAAGCGTGCAAACGATTGGCGAAATAGAGCAACTTGTTGCACATCAAGCCTCTTGCCTAATTTATCCGCCTCATTTATGCCAAAGAAAGCAACCACCCATGGCCTTCCAAAAAAATCATCGACAATTTTTGGGTGACTCTTCAACTTAGTGGATAATAGGGTGCAATCCCATACTTCAAATTTAATATTTTTTTCATTAAGCCTGCTTCTTTGTTTTTCTATTTCCTCTGCTCTTTCTTTTCTCTCGAGGCTCTCTTTTGTACATAATACAATTGTATCAGTACTTCCAACCCAGTTGCCTTTAAGGAATTTAGATATAGCGGATTCTATCTTCGAAGATCCAAAATTATCTTCCCGCTTACATTGATAAACTGTATATTTGCTATCCAGCCTCCGTTTCGCATATATGTCAATTCCTTCTTGCTTTTGACCACGTATTCCGTAAAGCTGGCAATGCTCAATATCTGCTTCAAGTCTGGCCATACGATAGCACAATCTTTCGAAATCCTCCCATTTAAGATCACCAAACGGGAGGATTTGAATCCTGGTTTCTACTGGAGGATTGAATTGCGATGTTGGAGGGGTATCCAAATACGTGAGAGGATTTTCAGCGTCTTGGGGGCTCACTCAATTATTCTCCATCATTTATTCCATAATGTAGCTAGACTCTAATACATCAGGACCGAGATAAAATTCTTGTGCTCATCGAATGGCCATTGAATAATTTGATAAAATAATAAATATAAAAAATATCAAAACAAAATCTCTTAATTTAACCAGCATTCTGGTAAGATTTGAGCCGAAGCTTTTTTTAGATATAATTGGACATTGCAAAATGCTTTGCCCCATGTCTTTGCCTAATTTTATTTATGCCCGCACGCACCATCAGCGATGGCGCTTCCCCGAATCTGCAGAACACTCCATACTAGCATCCCCGCGCGCGCCGATGCCCGCCCGTGCGTACGGGCGTACTCGCCTGACGATGGCCACGAGCGCAATCTCGAGGCGCGGCGATGGGCCGACGACGGGGCGCGTCTGCCGGTGGCTTCGCAAGAATTGTCAAGCCGTTCTTTGTGCGTTCTTTGTGAGCTTCGTGCGCTTTGTGGTTTGGCCCGTTGCTGATAGGTTATAATTATCAGCTAATAATAACCGCAAGTCGCCATCGTTTCCAAAAGATCAAAACCCCGAAAAACCGCTCGCGTGTAACCGGCTCCATCCAGTCACGAGCACTTATCTAGCAAGCCAGCCAGCCCTGACGACAGCGCAGCAAGCCCGGACGACCCGGCCCCACGCGCGCAGCCGGGATCCGAGCGCCCCAGCACGCGGCCCTGCGGCTGACCGGCGCTGCTGCCGGTGGGCCGCAAGGATCGGCAAGCTGGTGGACTGCATCAGATCTCTCTGCTACAAAGTCT
>CAYXSJ010000328.1:0-1689 GCA_964467095.1 uncultured Methanotrichaceae archaeon | reverse complement strand
TTTCCGCCCTTTCTCAGGCGGGAGGGGCTTGAAGGTCCTCATTCTTCGCTCATAATAGCTGAGAGGATGCCTTATCCTGCGGCAAAGCTCGTCCTCGCCCGGGCAGTTGCCGTAGGTGGTCATGGTGGCACAGGCGGGGGGCTTGTAGATGGTGCCTGAGGCTCCGGCGATATGCTCTACCTGGTATCGTGTCTTTTCTGCATCATAGTCAGGGCTGGTGTTGAAGAGAGATACGATCTCCTCAGGAGTCATATTGATCTGCAAGAGAAAGCTGACCAGAGCAAAGCGCGCACTGTGGGCCAGGTTGGTGCCTTTGGCAACATCGGAGAGCATCTTCTTGATGCAGGGCGGAAAGGCCCCCTCTTCCACTTTGCCCAGGTCCACCTTGTCGCGGGCTCTTATGACCTCAAGCTGCTCTTTGAGCGGCCCCAGGTATTCTTCCAGAGATGCGCAAATCTTCTCGTCTACGGGCAGCGGCAGACCTTTTAAGACCTTCTCCCTGGCAGCCTCTTCCATGATTCTTTTCAGCTCCTCTTCTGTAACTGTGAGGTATCCCTGGAAGAGATCCCTGTTCGTCAGCTTCCATTTAGGGCTGTGCATGCCATGCGCCGACCGAATATATTCGGAAAAATGAATCTTGTAGGGACCTGGCCCCTGAGGATGAAGCCCCAGGTCGTCAGCCAGCATAGTCAGCCCCTCCTTTTCATTTTGCATTCGTCGATAGGCCAGCTTTGCCTCTGCCAGGGCATAGCGCCGCAGCAAAATGCCGTCGCCAAGACACGAGACCATGACCCTGGCCAGGGGGTAAGAGAGAAGCTCAGCCAAAAGTTCAGCATCCGTATTGGCCGCGCTTTCCGAAATGGTGCCGCAGATAGCTCCTGCCACCCTTTGCGCGGCCCGGCCCCGTACCGTTTTAAAAGAGGTTTTGCAGAGAAGGCTTTCTAAAGAGTAGCCGGCATTTCGCACTTGGCTTGCAGCAACTTCAGTAAAAGGGTAATCGGAGATCCTCATTCCTGCTCAATTCTGGGAGCCAACAGGTAATTGATCTCAACAAACTGGCCGAGCTTGAGGTGAATCCTCAGTGGATAGTCTATGCCCATCTCCAAGGTAACCTCTCCAGCTTTGCTGATGGATTTGGACATGTCTTCCAGATAGTCCAGGGAGAAGAGGCTCCTGGCCTCGCCTGGCTTCATGCCCAAAAGCTCGGTGCTGGGGATCTTGAGTTTGAGTGAATCGATATCACCTTTGGCCTCCATGTAAAAGCCCTCATCAGAGACGCCCAATATTACATGATCGCTGACCTTTTCTGCGGCTTTTATCGCCCGGCGCAACTCCACGCCCGGCAGTGTTACGTGGGCCGGCAGATCCAGCTCGGGTATGCGCGGCTCCTTGCGGATAGCGGTGGGATCAATCAGGCTTAATGTGTAGGAGAGGGATCCAACTCCAATCTTAAGCTTGTGGCTCTCCTCTTCCAGCTCCAGTTGAACATTTTCGCCCTTATCGGCCATGCTCAGCACATCACTGAGCCGAACCAGGTCTATGCCTATTTCGCAGGTATCGGCTTTGAAGTATTCGAAGGCCTCATTGCCAATCCGAAGCGAGACCATAGCGACGTTCGCAGGGTCTACGGCCTTCAGTTCCAGGCCATTTTCCGATATGGAGAACTTGACCTCATCAACCAGAGAAGAG
>CAYXSJ010000327.1:0-1695 GCA_964467095.1 uncultured Methanotrichaceae archaeon | reverse complement strand
CCTGTCATCCCCATCCTCGCCGAGCCCCGCACATTCATGGCCCTCGTGCCGGCAGACAAGGCTCTGGATGTTGCCAGTGCAATAAAAGAGAAGTATGAGCGGGAGATGGGAAAGGTTAGAAACCGCCTGCCATTGCATCTGGGCCTGGTGTACGCCCACAGGCGCACGCCCTTGCGGGCGATCCTTGATGCAGGAAGGAGGATGCTTGATCAAAAGAGCCTTGGAAAAGCCGGTGTCTGGACGGTTCAAAAGGATGTTGATGAACAGAGCGGGGAGCTGGCAGACAAAATCAAGTATCTTTCGGAAGATTCAGCCCAGTTCAGCAAATGGTTTGCGGTAAACCTGATAAATCACCATTTGAATCGAAAGCTCACCTGGCATGTTCCGGCAGTCATGGGTGATGGGACAACTCCTGATAACTGGTATCCTTACCTGTTCTGGTTAGAGGACCATGATGGCAGCACAGATCCCGGAAATGCAAAGGTCCCACGCAAACGATATTTTCAGGCCGAAAATCCACGGAGGGACGACAGCTCGGATAAGCTCGGCTGGCTTGTCCATGCTGGAGATCTAAAGGAAGGAGATAGCGTTTACTTCACCCCGGCAACACTAGATTTCCAGTGGCTGGACAGCTCCGGGCGGCGCTTCGAGATAGCCTACGACGGCCAGGGGCAGCGGCGCGGTCTGTCCCGCCGCCCTTACCTGCTGGACGAGCTTGAGATCCTGAATGAGATTTGGCAGTCTCTCAAGAACCACCTGACCAAAAACCAGATCTACATTCTGAGGGATTTAATAGAAGCCAGGAGGGCGGAATGGGCGGATTCGGAACAGTGTACGGAAAAGGACGTCGTCTTCCGGAAGTTCTGCAGTGATGCCCTATCCAATGCCGATTGGCAAAATGGCAAGGGAGGCAAGCATATGGGAAAGATGCCGTGGGGGGACGGAGGAGATGGCCGCAGCACCTGGCTCAAGTCATGGACTGATTATGCTGCTCGCGGCTGGATTGCCGACGTTGTTGAGCTTCATTTACAGATTATGAAGGAGGAGATCTGATTGAGTTTTAGCACCTACCGCTACCTGCTCATGACCGTGGACCCGGTGCATATCGGCACTGGCGGAATGCGTCTGGGGCGGGTGGACAATAGCATAGTGAGGGAGCCGGGCACAAGGCTTCCCAAGATTCCCGGCACATCATTGAGCGGAGCCGTTCGCTCCTACGCAGCCTATCGATATGGAAAGCGTGACTGTGCCGGGCAGGGCGCTAAGAAGGACGGGAAAGAGGGCCATTGCGGAGGGGCGGGCTGCCCCATTTGCTACACATTCGGATCTGTTGCAGGAGACCGGGCATTTTCCGGCGCAATCTCCATTGGAGACGCACGATTGCTGCTCTTTCCCGTCTATTCGATGGCCGGGCCGGTGTGGGTGGGCACTGCGGAGATATTGAGGGAGGCGGGATTCAAATTAGATGGCACTGCCGGCAATGGCAGCTCTGCACTAACTACGATGAATTGGAGCAAGCCCCTGAATTTGGGATGGCTGATGATAGAAAAGCCGGGAAGAGCTGCTATTGAGCCGCCGGAGCGCATCAAAAATAAGCCTGAATGGAATGCAGTGGCGCATCGCATAGTCATAGTCTCGGATAAGCTATTCACCCAGATCGTGAACAGCAATCTGGAGGTGCGCACATCGGTATCC
>CAYXSJ010000326.1:0-1716 GCA_964467095.1 uncultured Methanotrichaceae archaeon | reverse complement strand
GTTTGCTATTACATATTTCGCATCCTTGTTTCCTAGGGCAATTTGCTGTTTGAGGGCTTCATTTTCATTTTTTAGGATTAGATAGTTAGCATACTGGGATTCTTTTTCATAGATTTCTACCTTTAAATCATTAAATTCTGTTCTAAAACTTCCCAAATTTATGAATGTTTGAAAATATTCTTTTACTTGAGAACCGGCCTTATTGGCTTGGGAAAAAATAGGCTCAAATACAAACGATATTCCTTTACGCACGCTTGAAAGCCCACTAAGGCCATCTATGAGAAGTAGTACCACTGCTAAAAGCAAAGCTATATATACTATTACATTAGTGTTTTCTACTTTAGTAGTATTATTTTTCATAGCAAGTGTTTGTTATTAAACTAACTCATTCCATGATCTTTGAACTCTCTGGAGAAGCTCTATGTGATCCAACATCAGGGCCGTACCTCTAGCTACGGCGGAAAGTGGGTCATCTACAATCTTAACTGGAAGATTTAATTCCTCTGACCAGAACGTGTCCAATCCTTTTATCAATGCTCCACCTCCGGTTAAATGTAACCCAGAGGTTAACAAATCCTTTAGTAATTCTGGTGGAGTATCCTCGATAGCATCTTTCACAGCCTCGGTTATCTGATATATGGAGGTCATAATGGCTTCCCTTACCTCTACACTACTTAATTCAACTGTCTTAGGGAGTCCCGTTAAAAGATCTCTACCCTGCACCGACATTTTGGTTTCTTTCTTTAGTGGCATAGCAGACCCTATAGCTATCTTCACATCTTCAGCACTTCGCTCCCCTATGAGTACATTGTATTTTTCTCTTACATAGTTAACGATATCTTGGTCCATTTCATTGCCTGCAATTCTAAGGGTATTGTCCACTACAATATCTCCCAAAGAGAACACTGCAATATCAGAGGTACCACCGCCGACATCTACAATCATACTTCCAGAAGCGTCTTCGACAGGTAAACCTGCCCCTATGGCCGCAGCCATTGATTCTTCAACTATGAATACTTCTCTCGCTCCAGCGGTTTTCACCGCATCAATTACTGCTTGTCTTTCCACTTCAGTTACTGAAGAAGGAACACCAACGATTACTCTTGGTCTTGGAAGCTTAAATGAGTTACCAAAATATGAATGAGCCCTATGTATGAAATGGTGAATCATGGCCTGGGTAGTATCAAAATCCGAAATTACCCCATCTTTGAGAGGCCTAACTGCTGCAATATTTGCTGGAGTCCTACCAATCATTTGTCTAGCTTCTTTACCCACAGCGAGTATTGTTTTAGTTCGCTTGTCTATTGCTACAACTGAGGGTTCAGAGACTACGATACCGTGGTTACGCATATATACCAGGGTATTTGAAGTTCCCAAGTCAATTCCCAAATCGTATGTTAATAGTTCCCAGATAGAATCAAAGATTTTCATAGACTGATAGTATACAACTAGATATTAGTTGATTCTATCATTTAAAAAAAAAGAACACGAGTGTTCTTTACATAATTATAGTGAGGAAAAGGAGAAAACTAAGCAGTCTTTTCTTTTGCTTCTTTTTGCAATCTCTTGTAGCATTTCATACATATTGTGACGTTCTGTACAGCTCCGTCAATTTCCAAGTCTACACTTCTGAGATTTGGTTTAAACTGTCTAATAGATCGTGGTGCCTTATATCTCCAACCCACTGAGTGTTTGTGTTGGATGCTGCGACCTGCT
>CAYXSJ010000325.1:0-1735 GCA_964467095.1 uncultured Methanotrichaceae archaeon | reverse complement strand
TGTAGGGTAGACCGGCCGATTTTTCTTAAGATGCAATCTACAGCCTGTAGATTATTCTACGCATTGTAACCCACTTCAAAGAATTTTGCCGCATCGCGCTCAGGGTTCCGGGAACGCCGGGAATTGTAAAGCATAAGCAAAGTGGGCTTAATGAATCCCGTCTGGAAATCGCGGTATACTTTAGCGGTAATTGCCGGAGCAAACATCATGGACATTCCCGAAAAGCCCCTTTCAAAATTACAGGTTTGGTTGCTTGCAGCCCGCCCGCGCACGCTCCCTGCGGCGGCATCGCCGGTGATCGTAGGGACCTCAATCGCATTTTTCGAAGGCGCCTTCCGCCCGCTGCCCGCGCTGGGCGCGCTGGCCGGCGCCTTGTTGCTTCAGATCGGTGCCAATTTTGCCAACGATGTATTCGATTATCAGAAAGGCGCCGATAACGCCAATCGCCTGGGCCCCACCCGCGTGACGCTGGCCGGCATGCTCTCGCCGGCCGAGGTGAAGGCCGGCATGTTCATCGCTTTCGCCCTGGCCGCGTTGGTTGGCGTCTACCTTGCTCTGACTGCGGGGTGGCCGGTGATCGTCATTGGCCTGGCCGCCATCCTGGCCGCCATCCTGTATACCGGCGGTCCTTTCCCCTACGGCTACCGCGGGCTGGGTGAATTGTTCGTCTTCCTGTTCTTTGGCCTGGCCGCCGTGGCCGGCACCTTCTACGTGCAGGCCGAGCGCGTCAGCCTAAGCGCGTTCATCGGTTCGCTGCCCATGGGGCTGTTGATCGTGGCCATCCTGGTGGTCAACAACCTGCGAGACATCCAGACCGACCGCGTCAGCGGTAAAATGACCCTGGCCGTGCGCTTCGGTGCGCAGGGCGCCCGGCAGGAATACCTGCTGGTCGTCCTGACGGCTTACCTGTTGCCGCTCTTGCTGGTGCTCTCGAAGGTCAACTCGCCCTGGCTGCTGCTGCCGTTCCTGACGCTGCCGATGGCCGTCGAGTTGGTCCAATTCGTCTATCAAAACGAGGGCAAGTCGCTCAATCGCGCGCTGGGGCGCACCGGGCTGCTCGTGCTGTATTACGCCGTGGCCTATTCCGCCGGCGCCATCCTCTCGCGGCTCCTGCCGATTTAGATCCGACATCTATCCAAATTGCTGGGCGTTATCGCCCGGTTTTTCTTATCTCCCGCCGCCTCAGGCGGCGGTCTTCCACGGGCACAGACGGCGCTCCAGCAGGTCCACGCCGAAGTACAGGCCCAAGCCCAGCAGGCTCATCATCACCACCCCGGCGTACATGGCCGGGTAGTTGAACAGCGTGCTGCCATTTAGATAGATGTAGTAACCCAATCCCCGCTGCGTGGCGAACAGCTCGGCCACGTACAGCACTGCCACCGCCGTGCCCACCGATTGGCGTAAGGCGGTCAGCACGGCCGGCAGGCTGGCCGGCAGGTAAACGAAGCGAAACAGCGCCCGCCGCCCGGCGCCCAGGCTGCACGCTCTGGATCAGCTCGGGACGCAGGCCGGCCGCCGAATCGCGCACCAGTACCAGGATTTGAAAGAATAGGATCAAGAAGATGATCACGATCTTCGGCAGGTCACCCAGCCCGAAGAAGAGAATCACGATCGGCACCAGCACTACCTTGGGGATCGGGTACAGCAGGTAGATCACCGGCGAGAACAGGTCGTTCAGGCGTTTGGATTGGCCCAACATCAGCCCGGCCGGCGCGGCGGCCAGCACGGCCAGCAG
>CAYXSJ010000324.1:0-1736 GCA_964467095.1 uncultured Methanotrichaceae archaeon | reverse complement strand
CTCCAGCTCGGCCAGCAGCTCCTCCATGAACACGCCCCGCCCGCTCACGTGCACGTGCTCGGCTCCGCACGGCAGCCCGCCCGTGTAGCCGCTGCTCGTCATCTCCACCCCGCAGCTGGGGCTTCCCGCCAATCCCACGATCCGCAAGCTTGCACCCTCATGGGCCAGCATCTGCAGTAGGTCCGCGTAAGGTTCGATCAGCGTGCGGCAGAAGCGGCGAAACTGGGGCACGTCGAGCTGGTTTCGGGTAACGGCCCAGCGTTCCAGGCCCAGGTAGAGCGCCTCCGGGCAAGGGAGTTGAACCGTGGGGCCCTCGGGCTGAAAAGGCACCGGTGCGAGCCCTCTCACCCGCGTCAAGGGATTGAGCAGGCAGTGGGCGGCGACGGTTATCTCCTCAGATCTGCAATTGCAGGGCAATGAACTCTTACTCCTTCCATTGCTTCGTCTTCAGATACCGGTAGAACTGGATGCCCTCCATGTCATCGTAGAAGGTGATCTTCTCAGCTTTGTCCCCCACTTTGATCTTGAGGGTGTTGTTGTGAAACTCATCCACGTAGTCTACATCATCGATTACATCCAGGGGCACGGTCTGTACGCTGTCCCAGGCGATGCCCGGCCGCACAAAGTGCACATTCTTGTCCGTGGTCACCAGATAGCCCAGTACCTTGTCCAGCATTCCCATCCTGGCGATGGCCAGCATCTGCTCCGAGGCTCGGCTGTGCAGGAGGGCGGGGGCAATCTGCACCAGCCTCTCGCCAGCCGCAGCCAGCTTTTTGGCCGTGCGGTTGAGCTTCTTGGGAACTTCTATGCCGCCCAGTTCTTTTATCTCTGTCATATTACTACGTCAATTTTGTTAGTCCGTTTCTTTGTGCGTACTCTGTGAGCTCTGTGTCTCTAAACTTGCACTTTAAGTCACAATCTTTTCCAGGCAGTCGTTATCCAAAGCCATGCGCACCTCGCGCGCCAGCCTGCGGCCTGTGGACATGTTGGTGCGCCAGAGCGCGTTTCCGTAGGGATGCCCAACGGCCATGTGCACATTGGTGCCGCCGCCGATCCGCGGAGCGACGTCGTAGATGAAGAAGTTCAGATCCTTGTCCACGCAGGTCTGCAGGCAGAAGGGCCCGATGATGCCTGGTGCATAGTACTCCTGTGTCGCCTCCACATACTTCTCGGCCAGCACGAAGGCCTTCTCCAAAAGCGACTCGCGAAGAGTTGCGGAGTTGTGGCCGCAGACGGTGTACTCGGGATTGATCTGCTTCTCATTTAGGGTGAGCTGCTGGGGCGCAGGCAAGCGGCAGTGGCCGTCCAGAGATGTCTCAAAGCGCCAGTCTATGCCTATCAGCTCTATCTGCTTGCTGATGGGTGAGTAGAAGAAGTCCAGATTGAAGACCGGCCCGATGACATAGCGCTCAATTCTGGCCAGCTCAATTCCGTCCTGATCGATCACATTCTGACGCAGGAGCAGATCCGCCTTCTGGCAGTACTCCTCGTAGGATGCGGCTGTGAAAAATCCCCTCTCCAGGGTTTTTACGGCATGAGGCAGCTTGACCATGACCAGCTCTTTGATATCTTCTGCCTCAATGGGCTCGGGAAAAGGCAGCCCCGCCTTCTCCAGTATCCAGTAGTAATCCCTCTTGTCCCCGCGCTCCTCAGAACGAAGCAAGTTTCGAGAGCCCAGCAGAGGCACCTGGAACTGATCCTCAACTGCATCGATGCCGCAGTAAGAGGTAAACGAC
>CAYXSJ010000323.1:0-1747 GCA_964467095.1 uncultured Methanotrichaceae archaeon | reverse complement strand
AACTATTCAGCCATGCCATCAAAATCATTAAGAATTCAAGCAGCCCGCAAAGGAATCGTCGGAATGAATGGCTTTCCTTCAAAGGCTCCTTGAATAGCGTCGATAACTGAGATAGATTTCTTTTTAACCGTAGAAATATATCCTCGGATGCGGCAAAATATTCTCGCGCCCTCCCAGCTTCTAAAGGTGCCTGATATTTTCTGCTGGACTTTCATCATTCTTATGTCCCTCTCTGCGAGATTATTGTCGAATGGGACCTCTAAGTCATACATGAAGGCCAGAACTTCTCTCCGATACTTCTGCAACCTTTCCATCAGATTCTGGGCCTTTGTCTTTTTCTTTCTCCCACGTTTTTTGCCCATTACCTGTGAATTTGAAGAGGCGGGTGGAGGATTTTCGAGTTTAGATTTCTCGATTATGTAATCATATCGTTCTTCGAATTCTTTAATCTCATCAATGTCCAATTTAGAATCAATTGGCTTTCTGCTATCTACCACGGTTTTAATGTCAATCAGATGACTGATCAAGTTTTTAGCCCAATTCTGATTATCCACTTCATGAACGAAGGTGAGATCTCTTAGATTATGTGAATTGCAGAGGGCATGCTTGCAGTTAAATTTGAAATAAGAACTCCAGCCATCATGCATGGCCGTTCCGCTGTAAAGCGGCAGTATTCCCATATCCTCGTTCGCTTTAGACCCGCGACTGGCATTTGCAGCATAATAGGTCAGATTTGGGGTTGAAACCACATGGCACCATTTCCTCGTTCCTTCAATACGCATGCCTGTTTCATCAAGGCAAATAACAGGCGATGCGATTAGCTGTTGTTTGATGACTTCTTCGACTGGCTCCAAGAAATCGTAACAGGTCCGATTTATATCAATCAGTGTACTCTGGCTTAAACGATGACTAAAGAGATCGACGAAAGCCTCACTTAATCGATCAAATGGCATGAGCTGATATTGGTTCAGATAAGTGGCAACAGATTTCAAACGAGTTCCGTATTGAACTGGATATGCAACTTCCTCTGGAAAGGTAGCTTTGTTGAAGCAGCCGCAATTTGGACAAATCTTTCTCTCAGCCTGATGTTCGTATACTTCGACTTTGATGGGCGGCAAGTCGAATACCTGACGCCGTTCATAACTTTCGGCTTTTGCATCGCACAGAGACCGACCACATGATTCGCATTGGGTGACCGGATGAACGATCACATGATCAGGTTTATCCGTCATTTCGAGAGTGTGTCCCTTATGCCCTTTCTGACCGCCCACAGGTTTACCACTCGACTTGCGCTGGCCTTTTATCTTTTGAAAGGTATCTGTTGAGGGAGGTTTGCTGCTATTGCGGCTGTTTTTGTTCTTTTGATCCTCCAATGATTTTATCCGCTCTTCCAGTTCAGCGATCCTTGCCGCTTGTTTTAAGAAAATGGTTTGGACGAGTGCAACAACTGCTTCAGGACCTTCTTCATAAATTGCTAAAATATCTTCGCGACTCAAAGGCATTGTTATGCCTGATTGTGAAGACGAGAGGGAATTAGCTCCCTCCGTTGGGATGTGATGAGAATTGCGCCCTTCCATTAGTACAGTTATATGATTATCATTAATATTTAAATTTTGGGTTGAGGATCGCACATTATGGTTCATGACGTTTCGGAAGAAAAATAGGGTTTTGATTGGGTGGCTGAATAGTTACGAAAAATATAACGATAAAATCGAGTTCATTGAGGAGTGGAATTACTACGATTATC
>CAYXSJ010000322.1:0-1758 GCA_964467095.1 uncultured Methanotrichaceae archaeon | reverse complement strand
GGAAGCGAGGCCCGGCCTGGAGGCGCTCTGCCTGGGTCTCGCGCGCTGGGCGGTTGCTCGAAATCAGCTCGAAGTGCCCCAGTTTCGCCGCTTATGCCGCGCCCTGATCGAACACTATGTGGATCTATTCCTGAGTGGAGAGCAAGCGGGCCCACGAATACTGTTAAATACTACTACTGCATGAGATTGCCTGCATCTTTTGCGGGGATTGCCAAGCCAGGTCAAAGGCGCTGGATTCAGGGTCCAGTCACGAAGGTGTTCGTGGGTTCGAATCCCATTCCCCGCACCTAATTACTTTTCTCCTGAATATGGATTTCGGTTTCATCAACGTACAGGATTGGAGCACCTCGGATCTTGGACAAGGAATCTTGCAAGGGGCACGATTCATCCCCACCCTGAAGGATGGGGACTTCCATCCTCTCGGTTGGCTAAAAAAAAAAATAATTTTAATATGATAAATTATAAATAATATAAATAACGTGGGTAGCCGGACGCAGCCGAGGTTTAGGCGCAGCTATGCTTTTGAGGCTTGGTGTGAGGCGTTGGAAACTGGCCGGATAATAGTAAATAATGCTAAAACCACGCGACTTTTTTTGAGATCTTTATCCAATACGTTCAAATAAGATAAATACTGTCAAATTGTCATCCTAGTTAGGAGGGATTGTACTGAAGAGACTACTGGTTTTGGCAGTACTGGCTATTGCTTTGGTGGGCATGGCCGGTGCAGCCAACTATATGTACGAAAAGGCATCCGTAAAGGGTGTCGGCTACAAGAATGTCGAGATGATCATTTCGACTCAGTGGGGCTTTGTGGGCCAGAAGCTGGTAGAGAAGGAGGCAGGCTCCGGCAACGTCATCACTGAGAGGACCGAGCTTGAGGCAGAGAGGCAGCTCGATCATCAGGGCCTGCCTATCGGCGCCGATTACTTCCAATTGCAGAATGGCGATTGGGTCACGACTAGCACAAGTTGCGACTGGCCAACTGGAACTCTATGTCCAATGGATTACATCAACTTCACCAAGGAAGCTGAGTTTGAGTACATGCCAGTATCTTACCAGACCGGCACCTACGACCAGAAGTGGGTAGAGAAGCTGTGCGTGCAGAACTACAGGATCGGCGCTGTGTTGACAGAGATGTACACCCATGCCGAGCACCTGCAGAAGACAACCGAGGTCAAGACCAGAGGATACGGCATTTCCCGCAACATGGAATGGAGAGATAATGATGCCCAGGGCGGCAGGGATGGAAGCTGCCCAGCCTGTTGCACCGGCGTTCTCGAGGCCAATCTGAACAGCAACGTCATAGGCGTTGCCCACATCGGCTGGATCTCCAGGGACCCCACGCCTGAGAAGAACCTCAAGGGCCGCCATGCCGAATACGGCAGATCTGTCGAGGACCTGACTGGCGTCTTCTCCATCGAGAAGTTCATCCAGCTCTGGGGCAACTCCACCTGCGGCGCCATCAGCGTTGACTGGCTGCCCTGCGTTTAAAGCGCAGAAAAGCCCATCTCCTTTTTTTATCAACTAGTGTTTAGATTCCAAAATAACATTTATCCGCAAGTCAAGAACGCAACCGGAGAGAGCCGTTGAACGTGCAAAAAGCCTTCTTGCCTTTCATGAAGGTAAATCTTTTGCATTTGGAACAAAGAGGAGTTGAAAGCGAGGATAAGCCAATATATTGAAGGTATGAATGAGACACCCACACCATATTTAAGTGGAAATACAAAATGGATAAAATGTCTGCACATGCCGGCGGTA
>CAYXSJ010000321.1:0-1759 GCA_964467095.1 uncultured Methanotrichaceae archaeon | reverse complement strand
TATCAATAGCTCTTTTATGGACATGATTCGAATTCCATTAGATCTAAGTGAAATCAATACATGTTTTAAACGCAATGCTACGCAGCTTGCTGCGCGGATGCCTAGCCGCAGTTTCTCTCTTAGATCACACCCTTGGTGCTGGGAACTCCCGTCCCCTCTTTTGCCGCAGCCTGGCGCATTGCAAAGCCCAGGGCCTTGAAGATGCTCTCTGCCTTATGATGGTCATTCTCGCCGTAGAAGCGCACATGCAGAGTGAGCCTGGCTCCAACACAGAGCGCTTCCAGGAACGGCTGCAAGATCTGTACATCGAGGTCTCCAATCCTCTCGCCCCGAAACTCTCCGGCCATGACCAGATAGGGCCGGCCGGAAAAGTCCAGGGCAACATCGGCCAGGGCCTCGTCCATGGGCACGGAAGAGGAGCCATAGCGGCGAATTCCGCTGCGATCCCCAAGGCTCTCGTCCAGGGCCTGGCCGATGGCAGAACCCAGGGCCAGTGTTTGGTAAAAGCCCTTTTCCGCCTGCGCCGTCAAGTCCAGCAGAGCCGTCCGGGCAAGAGCCGTCAGCATGTGATCCAAGAATCCTGATCCGGAGCTGACGACAGCCTTTCCCGAGCCGTCCAGGTCCAGGGCGGCTCTTGCCATGCACTCTCGAAACACACCCTCTGCTTCACCTTTTCTCATTTCCCCCACCTCACCTGACTGTTTTTTGGGCTTGCAGGGCTGCCAGGGTCCGGCGCACATTCAGTTTGCCGGTGTAGATGGCAGTTCCCGCCACAGCTCCTGCCGTGCCGGCATCCCGCAGGGCCAGGACATCCTCTATGGCGGTTACTCCGCCTGCAGCCACGACGGGGATACGAAGGGCCTGCACGAGGTCGCGCGTCGGCTGCAGGTCGATGCCCAACTGCCGTCCTTCTACATCGATATTGGTGAAGAGAATGGATCCGGCTCCCTTCTCCTCAAAGAGCCTGCCCAGCTCCACGGCCTTTTTGCCCAGCGTCCTCTGCCAGCCCTCCGTGGTCACGTCTCCCCTTCTTACATCCAGAGCCACCATTATCCTTTCCCGGCCGTGGCGGTCGGCGAGGCGAGAGACCATATCCGGGTCTTTCAGGGCTGCAGTTCCCAGAATGGCTCTGTCCACTCCCAGATCCAGGATGATCGAAACATCCTCTTCGGTCCTGATGCCTCCCCCCACTTGAATAAACAGATCCAGCTCTTTCACGATCTGGCTTAAGATGGGAGCGTTTACTCTTTTTCCTGAAATGGCCCCGTCCAGATCGATGATGTGCAGATGGTCCGCGCCTTCAGCCACCCAGCGCCCCGCCTGCGCCAGGGGATTATCAAGGGCCACGACCTCAGTACCCGGAACGCCGCCGACGAGCTGAACGCACTTGCCGCCGCGAAGGTCCACCGCGGGAAAGAATGCAAAAGTCATGCGCACAGTTTTGCACTAAATAGACTTTAACAGTTTCGATTCTTCTGAGGAAAAAGAGTGCAAGGATTTCAGATTGCCGATTCTAGAGCATCCGATCTTTAATAAGACGCGTGGCTGCTATTGCAGCGACTGCAGCGAATGCAAACTCAAAGCCAGGCATGCTGTTTTCTTTTTCGTCATTGCCTGAATCTCCTTCGGCGGTCTCTTTCTCATCAGCCTCGTCATCTGCCTCATCGCTTTCATCATCATCGGCATAAACCGATACTGCGCAGGTCATGATCATAAAAATGGCAGCGAGCAGAATTGCCAGGGTTTTCTTCAATTTTAC
>CAYXSJ010000320.1:0-1770 GCA_964467095.1 uncultured Methanotrichaceae archaeon | reverse complement strand
AGAACATGCGCGGCTGCAGCTCCTCAAAGGCCATGCCGCAGACAGGGCAGGCCATGGTGGCGGAGTAGAGCCGCTCTCTTCCCCCAGCTGGCAGGACTATGACCAGGCCCTCCGCCTTCTTGAGAGCGTTTTCGATGGCCTCCACCAGCCTTGATCTATCCTGGCAGGGGTCCAGCCGGTCCATGACCACGTCAATGTCGTGCTTTTTGTAGCGGTCCAGCTCGATCTGCTCATCCGTCCTGCGGATCTCTCCGTTCACCCGCACCCGTGTGAAGCCCTCTCTATTCAGGTCGGCAAAGAGCTGGCCGTAGGTCCCCTTCTTCTGGCGGATGACGGGAGCTAGAACCGTCACCTGACTGCTGCCTGAGTCTTTGCCGGCCTCCTCCAGAATGCTCTCGGCGATCCTCTCCGGCGATTGGGATTGTATCTTTATGCCGTGCACCGGGCAGTGGGGCACACCGATCCTGGCAAAGAGCAGCCGCAGGTAGTCGTAGATCTCAGTGACAGTTCCCACAGTGCTGCGTGGGTTCTTGGAGGTGGTCTTCTGCTCGATGGAGATGGCGGGAGAGAGACCCTCGATGCTATCCACGTCCGGCTTGTCCATCTGGCCCAGGAACTGGCGGGCGTAGGCGGAAAGCGATTCTACGTAGCGGCGCTGGCCCTCGGCGTAGATGGTATCGAAGGCCAGGGTGGACTTGCCCGATCCCGAGACGCCGGTGATGACGATGAACTTATCACGGGGCAGCTCTACGGTTATGTCTTTGAGGTTGTGCTCGCGGGCACCTTTTATTATAATAGATTTCATTTCGCTGATCTCACGGGTCTTTCTGGTCGAATGGTGAGCAATGGGTGGAGGATAGACTTAATCCTTTTCAGGCAATCATTTTGGGACGTGTTTGAACGGTGTCCAGATATTTGCCCTGTTTTCGTTCCCGATAGATTGCGACTATTTCTGCGAAATGAGCATTGCCCTGCCAAGGCTAAAAAAATGTGATAAAAATTGCGCTTTTCCCCTCACTTCTCAATCTTCTCAAGCTCAGATTGCAGATCCTGGGTCAGATCGACCTTATAGAAATCACCCGTTGTGGGGAGCTGCATGGCAAATCCGGCTGTGACGTCCACCTTGGCCTCGGCCTCATCAACTTGAAGATCGAGGATGTGCCCACCTGCCTTTCGGTCCGCAGTTATGAAGTGGAAGTGGTATCCAGGAACGTTGAGACCCTCGGAAAAATCGGGTGCCCAGATGCCCACTACGCAGCCAGAGACATTGAAAAATTCGAAGACCGATTGATTCTTGACCGCATCGGCGAGGCGGGGATAAGGCTTCTCCTGCTTGGGAACGCTCCTGGTCTTGATGTATGGGAATGTCCCGTCGATCCTCACGGCATAGAAGGCATTCCGGGAGGGCAGCTGTTCATCCAACTGCCGGGAAAGCTCCGTCAGGTTTCCGGCATTTTGAATTGCTATGGTTTGGTCGACTTGAAAGCGGGTCACCGTGGAAAAAGGCGAGGTCATATTATCTTGCACCGGATAAGCCACACCGTCGGCCTTGATCTGGTAGCAATCCCCGTCCAGCGCGATCATCTCACCCTCCAGTGAATCGAAGGTACCTATGCCGAAATCACCATGTGCCTTGAGATCTCCGAATGTGTAAAAGCCATCAAAAACGCCCTGGAGAAGGGCATCTATGGTGGATACCTGGAAGAGTATATCATCATCATCAGCGCACTCTGCGCAGGGGACCAAAGCTAAAGCCATTATCGAAAGCAG
>CAYXSJ010000319.1:1528-1780 GCA_964467095.1 uncultured Methanotrichaceae archaeon | reverse complement strand
GATAAAACAACCAGCAATGACACAACTGTCAAACGCTTCTTCATGCTTCCGTCTCCTATTTTCTTCATTTCTTAGTAAAATCAAGCTCGATAAGATGTGCGCAGAGTCAGGGTGGTGTTATCTCAATAAGGAAAGGCTCCTTTCAGAAATATATTTTTGTGCTTATCTGGCTGATCAACCCTGTCGCTTGCAGGGGGTAAATGGGAGAAGGCATATTTTCGGGGGCCTTTTCCAGAAAGTGGTGTAAACTGA
>CAYXSJ010000319.1:0-1518 GCA_964467095.1 uncultured Methanotrichaceae archaeon | reverse complement strand
CTTACGTATTAGCGTATTATAATAACATTATAAGATGATTTTATGTTTTGTCAATGGAGAACATATGGTCGAGTACCCGGATGCGATAAATTTTGATAGTTCCATCCCTTACTACACCCAGCTTAAGATGATTCTGGAGGAACAGATCCGCCAGGGAGTCTTTCACGCTGGCGATCATTTACCCAGCCATTCGGAATTATGTGAAAAATTCAGCGTGAGCAAAGCTGTGGTGCGCCAGGCCTTGCAACAACTGGAGATCGAAGGCCTGATCGTTCAGCGCAGAGGGAAGCTGACCACGGTCGCGGAGAAGAAAATCCCCGGCGACCTGCTGCAGCAGCTTTCGGGCACCTACCACAATGTGACCCGCCTGGGATATTACCCAACCGAATCGATTGCCGGCAAATTAGAAATTCAGCCCGGCGATCAGGTCATCGAGCTTGAACGTCTGCGCTTCATCGAAGACGAGCCTTTTGTCTTTATGCGCTCGTACGTCCCCTACGACCTCTGCCCGAAGATCGCAACCATCGACCTGACCGGAAAATCTCTGTTGGAAGAAATCAAGAAAGAATATGGCTTCGTCATTTCCTCCAGCAAGCGCACCATCGAAGCGGTTTCTGCCCGCGACACCGAAGCCGCCCTGTTGAAGATTTCCAGGGGCGCGCCGCTGCTCTTGTTCAATTCGGTTTCGTATATCGATACCGGCCGCGTCATTGGATCCACGCGCGCGCTGTTCCGGGGCGATCGCGCCAGATTCGACGTTGAGATCGGCGACATCAACGAACGCTAAGTAACGCTCCGCGCGGCATCGAGCAGGCCGGAGCGGTGAAATCAGTGAATGAAAATTCTGCCTGGATCCAGAAGGACTGAAAAGCCTTCTGGATCATTTTTATTCTTCACGCCGAATTATTCAGCACAAATCCGCTTGACTTTCGCCGCCGGTTTTCCTACAATATCTCTAACTGGTCTGACCTCTTACCAATACAGGAAGCCCGCCGATGAGCCAAGCCGAATGGACCGCTCCCGATAAACCCGCCCAACTGTGTGAAACCCGCCTGATTGCCGCCATCCTCGACGGCACCTTCCCGGTCAACACCTGCCTGCCGGCCGAACGCGAGCTGGCCGTCCGCCTGGGCGTCACCCGGCCGACGCTGCGCGAGGTGCTGCAGCGCCTGGCACGCGACGGCTGGCTGGAGATCCACCACGGGCGTCCCACCCGCGTGCGCGATTACTGGCGTGAGGGCAACCTGGTGGTGCTGGCGGCCATCGCCCAGCACAGTTTACACCTGCCCGCCGATTTTGCCACCAACATGCTGGCCGTACGCTATCTGCTGGCGCCGGCCTACACCCGGTTGGCAGTCGAACGCGCCCCGCGGCAGGTGGAGGTGGCCCTGCAGCCCTGCCTGGCGCTGGACGACGACGCGATTGCCTTCACCGAGTCGGATTGGCAGCTTCAGCTCGATCTGACCCAGTTGAGCGGTAACCCGGTTTTCACCTTGATCTACAACAGCTTCTCCGACC
>CAYXSJ010000318.1:0-1782 GCA_964467095.1 uncultured Methanotrichaceae archaeon | reverse complement strand
CGTTTGGAATATTTTTATCATTATCTAATGCGCCTTCAAAACATTTAATGGACTCGTTGTATTTTTCCTTTCCCTGTAGATATAAGGACCAACCTTTATTATTTAGGGCATTCGTATTTTTATTATTAATTTTAATAGCCCTATCGTAACATGATATCGCCTCATCATTTTGAGATAGTTCATCAAGTATTAATCCTAATATGTTCCATGCGTCCGAATTTGATTCATTAATTTCTAAAGATCGTTGCATTATTTTTTGGGCTTCTCTGTAATCTCCTTTATTGAGAAATATAAGTGCTAAATTGTATAATATATTTGAAATACCTAAGTAATTTCTCAGGGAATCAGCCGCTCTTAAGGATTTATCAACTGCATCATCAAGTCTTTTCATGTCTTCATTTAATATATATAAGTAATAATTATTTAATGCTTCTGTGATATATTTAAATTCCAACCACGTCATTGACTCTGGGAAATTATCCCTGGATAGTTCAAAGACAATTTTATATGAAAGATTTCTGATCAGGCCAGGTATTGACATCCCTTTAAATTCTCCGATCTCTGCATCATTACTCGATTCTATTTTCCGTGATTTTCTCTCTGATTCAATGGTGACAACCAGACAAGCTCGAGACCCATAATTCTGCAAACTTCCAGAAATAATGCATGTCGAAGCTCGATATGGACAGCTTCGTTTTAGCGTTATCAAGAGTTGGCCTATCGATATTGCTGTTGTTCCAAGTCCAATTGTCCCCAAATTTAAGAGAGAGTTATTCAGCCCGCTAGTCGGTGGAGATATTTGTACAACCGCAGTGGGTATTGGGCTAAAACCGGAGCTTAATACAGATTTGGTTTCAGACTTAAATTTAGGTAAGACCACCGGGTACTGAAAATCATGTATTTCCGCGATCGTTTGTATTTCAGCTTCAAGAAGCATCGATACGGATTTGCCATTATACGATCCTTCTTTATCAGCTACTTCGAATGGTAGTATTATTAAGCTGTTATCTTTGAAGATCCAAATTACAATTAAAAATAATAAAATTACAGCTATAATGAATGCTAAGATAATCGTCAAGTTAATTGCAATATTAGATGACTGATTTAAAAAAAGGTTAATACTAGTAATAAAATCGCTGCAGCTCTTAAATCCCGAAAAAATTAACGTTATTGATAAAGATGATATAATTAACAACGCCAAAAACAACGCCAAAAAAAGAAGAATCATAATATACAAAAAGAATATGGAAC
Organism: uncultured Methanotrichaceae archaeon; assembly: GCA_964467095.1. GTDB lineage: Archaea > Halobacteriota > Methanosarcinia > Methanotrichales > Methanotrichaceae > Methanothrix. The sequence continues at coordinate 531 of CAYXSJ010000318.1, read as the reverse complement.
CATTCAGCATACATATTTATTCTCTTTTTATCATATTTAAATCTATCCAGAGTATTTAAATATTTCTTCACTTTAATTTTTTGTAGAGTCCCGAAATTATTTCGCCTCTCATCTATGCTTGAACGCATAGCCCAGGATATGAAATTGAACAAGACGAAAGTTCGCTGCATTCTTCATAAATTCGGAAAGAATAGAAGTAAAAACAGCCGGCTTTGCTGCTCAGCTCATGTCACTTTCAGGTTCTCCTCCAGATATCCGAACAGCCGGTGCAAATAGTACGGATCGTAGCTCAGATCGTGGTTCCTGTTAGTCATAATCAGCAGATCGAAGGGCCGGTCCGCTTTGATGAAGGCATCGACAAGCTGCATGGTCATGCAGGGATTGACATTGTCATCCACATCTCCGGCCACAAGCAGCAGCTTGCCCGTCAGATTTGCAGCCTTCAACGAGGTTATCTGCTCACCATAATCAGACGTATTCAGCCCCTCGTACTTCTCGCCCCAGAAGGCTCCATAAAACCGGCTGTCGTAG
>CAYXSJ010000317.1:0-1792 GCA_964467095.1 uncultured Methanotrichaceae archaeon | reverse complement strand
TCGCGCACGAATCCGGCATCCATCAGGACGGACTGATCAAGGAGAAAATCACCTATGAAATCATGACGCCGCAGTCTGTCGGTATCAGCGACACACACATCGTTCTGGGCAAACACTCCGGACGCAACGCCATTTCGCATCACTTGAAAAAAATGGGTTATGTCCTCGATGATGAGCAACTCAATAAGGTCGCAGCAAGAGTCAAGGAACTGGCTGATGTCAAAAAAGATATTTACGATGAAGATCTGGAAGTCATTCTTTCTGAAGAAATTTACCGGGGAGAGGATAAATATCATCTTGTCTATTTAAATGTTGTCAGCGGAAATGTGGCGATTCCCACAGCAACCATGGAAATGCAGGTCGGTAAAGAAATTGTGCGGGAAGCGGGATTCGGCAACGGTCCGGTCGATGCGACTTTCGCAGCCATTCGCAACATCACCAGGACGAATTATCCGCTGATGAAATATCTCGTCAATGCCATCACCGGCGGATCAGATGCGCAGGGTGAAGTCACCGTTCAGTTGAAGTACAACAGTCACTCTGTCGTAGGACGTGGCGCGCATCCGGATGTCATCGTCGCTTCAGCCAAGGCCTACATCAATGCGCTGAATCGTATGGAATTTTTGAAAGACAATATGAAAAAGGTAAAAGTTGTTGAATAAACCCTTGCAATAGGCTAAAGACCCATTTCACTTTTTACAAGGAGAATAAATCGTGGGCAACACCATTACGGAAAAAATATTGATGGCTCATGCCGGCCTGAAAAAAATTGTCACCGGCCAATTGATTAAAGCGAAAGTGGATATAGCGCTCGGAAACGATGTTACTGCACCCATCGCAATCAGAGAGTTCAATAAAGCGGGCGGGGAAAAAGTGTTTAACAAAAACAAAATCGCACTGGTTCTGGATCACTTTACTCCGAATAAGGATATTAATTCCGCCCAGCAATGCAAAACCGTGCGTGACTTCGCCAAAAAACACAAGATCACTCACTTCTATGAAGGTGGAAACGTCGGCGTGGAACACGCGTTGCTACCGGAAAAAGGCATCGTCCTTCCTGGTGATCTGGTGATCGGTGCGGACAGCCATACCTGCACGTATGGCGCGCTGGGCGCTTTTGCCACCGGCGTGGGCAGTACCGACCTGGCAGCGGCCATGCTCACCGGCGAACTCTGGCTGAAAGTGCCGCCATCCATCAAATTTGTAATTTACGGCAAACTGCAAAAATGGGTCTCGGGAAAAGATTTGATTTTGCATATTATCGGCCGCATCGGCGTTGATGGAGCTCTCTACCAGGCTATGGAATTCACCGGAGAGGTCATCGGAAAACTTTCCATGGCGGACAGGTTTTCCATGGCGAATATGGCCATTGAAGCCGGCGCGAAAAACGGCATCTTCGCACCCGATAAAATTACAGAAGAATACATCAAAAAAAGAGCGAATCGGAATTACAAAGTTTATTCTTCCGATGCGGATGCCGTTTATGCGGACATCATCGAAATCAACGCGGATAAAATTGAACCACAAGTGGCATTTCCTCATTTGCCGTCGAACGTCAGAAGCGTCAGCAAAGCCGGAAAAGTAAAAATTGATCAATCGCTGATCGGTTCCTGCACCAACGGCCGTATTGAAGATTTGAGAATTGCCGCCAAGATTTTAAAAAACCGCAAGGCTTCCTCCGATGTCCGATTGATCATTGTTCCGGCAACACCGGAAATTTACAGGCAGGCTTTGAAAGAGGGGTTGCTTGACATATTTATGAAAGCTGACGCGGTGATCAGCCCACCGTCCT
>CAYXSJ010000316.1:0-1813 GCA_964467095.1 uncultured Methanotrichaceae archaeon | reverse complement strand
TTCTAATCATCTTTAGGCTACTCCGGCCTTACCGGAGGGAGGAAATAATTATGGTAGATAATGATAACCAAACACCTACGCCAGAATCTGGCGGGAACGAGCAACAGACAACCACGGCACCTAAGCCGGAAGTTAAGACACTTACTCAGGCCGAAATCGATGCAATAGTCGAGGATCGGCTTAAGAGGGATCGCGAGGCCCGAGAGAAAGAGCTGGGCATGTCCACGAAGGAAGCCAAAGCTCTGATCAAGGCCCGCAAGGAAGCGGAAGAGGCCGAAAAAACCGCACTGGAGAAGGCCAATGAGAAAGCCTCGGAGATGGAGAAAGCCCTCAAGGAGAGGGATCTCCGAGACCTCAAGCGGACTCTGGTAGACGGGATGATCGCCTCCAAACAGATCAAGCTTCCTGATGGAGTTTCCATTTCTGACGTCCTGGAGATGGTCAATGGACCGGACGAGGACGGGATTGTTAAGAGTGTCGAAAAACTGGTAAAGTTTTTCCCATTCAACGCTTCGATGGGTAGCGGTTCCAACCCCGCCAACGGCGGCACGAAAGAGCCCACCCTGGATGAACAGATCGCAGAGGCCCAGCAAGTCGGTTTCAAGACCGGCAACTGGACTCGGTACAACGTTCTCACTCTAAAAAAGATAAAAGGTTGATGATTTATGGCTAATACTGATGCAGTAGCAACAAGCTGGATTACCCCCCAGTACCACGGGCAGCTCTTCACCTTCGGGCTGACTGATAAGCAATGCAAATTCTTGAACATGATCGGCGGCATGAGCGGCCTTGGAGCAGCCGGCGGCGCAAAGATCGCCAAGAGCTTTAAGTTCCCTCTGAACAGCAACAACGCGCTCGATGCAGGTGCCCAGCAGGATATCGCTGAAGACGATACTGCAACCGCACCCACCCCTCGGAACTATGGCCGAACCCAGGATGAGTACGGCTATATTCAGATATTCCATAAGGGAGTCGGTAGCACCTGGGCGGCGGAGTCCGAGACTGGCAAGCTCTCCGGGCTCGCTCTGACTGGCGAAGTTGAGGATCTCAACGATCCGTTCGTTTCCAACTTCCAGATGACTATGAGACAGTTGGCGGTGGACATCGAATACCACATGCTCAACGGCGAGCTCAATGAGTCTGCAGCCAGCAACGAAGCCTCCAGGATGGCCGGGCTGTTCGCAACCAAAAACAAAGACGGTGGGGCGGCTCACACAATCAACACCAACAAGGTTGACTGCCAGGGCGATGCTCTCACCACGGCTGATGTAGACGCCATGCTCCTCTTGATGAAGGAGACCAGCTACGCACCGATGAGGAACCCGGTGTTCATTGGCAAGTATTCTGCTATCAAGAAGCTGACCGACCTGTACGGTGTGGCCACTATGGCAGGGCCGCTCAATACATACGGCACCATATCTGGGCAGATCGACAAGATCGTTACCGAAGCAGGCATATTCCCGGTTATGGAAGTACCTCAGTGCCCTGCTCTCACCCTGGGCCTGATCGACCTGGCCTATATCAGCCCGGTATTCCTACCCGTGCCTGAAAAGAATGGCAGGCCCGGCGGAGTCCTGTTCTATACCCCGACCGCTTTGACCGGCGCGGCTGACAAGGGCCAGATCTATGGCCAGATCGGTATGACCTACACTGCTGAAGAGTTCCACGGCAAGCTCTACAACTTCACTTGAGGTACGGACTTGAGAAAAATCTTAATTTTTCTGATTGTTGCCTCTCTGATCCTGGGCGCGGCTTCTGCCGTTCCTAGATGGGGGCCTCCGAACGGCTTCTACACAAAGTACCTGGATGCTGA
>CAYXSJ010000315.1:0-1814 GCA_964467095.1 uncultured Methanotrichaceae archaeon | reverse complement strand
GTTTAAGATTCCGTGAGGTGGCCAGATGGATGAATTAACTCTCAGAAAGATATGCCTCGTTTCCGATGCAGTCCTCGTGATCCTATTGATATTGAATCTGGTGATGAAATGAGATCGTTAATATTCATACTTACAATCATAGCATTTGCTGCTATCGCAAACGCCCAGGACTTCGTAAAAGTTGACGGTACAATTCAGCTTTCAGGAGTGAACGCCAGTGTCTTTGAGACTGGAATATTTCAAGATGGCTGGATATTTGATATTGCTTCTAATAGTCTCACTCCTTCTCAAGCAGACTTCCTAAAGGACAATGGGTCAGATGGCAAGCCGATTGGCAACGTGACACCTAAGCATGCCTATCTAGGGATGACTCCGAGGCCCGCATGATTGAGGAGCAGTTCATTGAGAAAGACGGCAAGAGGTATCAGGTCATGTGGAAGAATCAGATGCCACCGGAGCCGGTGCTTGTGGAGGTGAAAGGATGACGACTTTGCCCGAAATATCTGATTTCATCAATGCTCAAAAGAACTTCCTCATGACGGTTATAGCCGTCGTGATGGGTGCTGCCTGCACATTTTGGCCGGTATCATCCGAGTATGGCGGCCAATGGGTAGGGCTGGCAATAGCGGCTGTGGGCATCTATACGGGCCATAGGATAGAGGCAGGAAAGGCATGAAAGAATATATCGTACGCATCAATGATGACGGCTCAATCGTGGGCATCGAGGAGCTAGACGAAGATCCTTGTGGGCAGTGCCGGGACGTGGACGAGCTAGAAGCAGTCGTGGTTGCCATGATCAAGACGCTTAATGAGCGGCTGACTCTGGTAGAACAGAAAATTAAGGAGCTGGAAGGCAAGCCCCCGGCAGCAGATTGTCCAAATGACACCTGCCTTACAATCAATTGCACCGGCTCCTTTGACGCCGATAAATTCCGAGAAGAGATGGCGTCTAGCATCCAGAACATGTTCGCTCGATTCAATCATTGAGGCGCATTGACTATGATGCCATTACCATCTAGCCGCCGCGCCGGTTCTAAGATATCTGCTATCATATTTATATCATTCGGAGGCGCATGACAGACCCACTGACTACCATCGTAAACTCGCAAGCGCCCTGGATGGTGTTATGTTGTGTTCTTGTCCTCTACATAGTGAAATTGCAAAACGATAAGCTTACGCAACTTTGTGTCGCCATTGCCAATCTTGCAACTGCCCTGGCAAATCATGACTCCCAAACTATGGAGATTAAGACGGCTGTGAAAGAGATCGCCAAATGGACGACAGAGCACGGGCCAAAGATTTGCGACATGTCGGATGATTTGAAATCTGCCCTACGGCGCGAATAAGATCCTATAATCTATTTTTAATAATAAAAGTGATAACATGTTACGAGCTTTGGCGATAGCCATCATATTAATTAGCTCCATGAGCTTCGCATCCGCCAACTACATGATTCCGGCGGATACACCACACAAGAACGATCTGAGCATATCGAACGGCGACCTAAAATATAAGGATCTCACCATCCTCACCAAGACGGAGGCCAGGACACTTGCCAAGGATAAGGTAGGCGTGTCAATCTTCATCAATGCGCCGGGCAAGGTCAGGAGTTATGATGTAGCGGCCAATAATGGCCTGCTAAAGGTCGCGGGCGACACGAGTTATATCCTGTCTGGCAAGCGATGGAACATGCAAGATCCACAGCTTAAATTTGTGCTCAAGACCGATGCCAATCTAGCCACCGAAGGGCTGCAAGCACTTGCGGTGCAAGCGGCCATGATTGCGGCAGCAAGCACCTGGGATGCGGCCACAAG
>CAYXSJ010000314.1:0-1815 GCA_964467095.1 uncultured Methanotrichaceae archaeon | reverse complement strand
AAAGCTCTCGCAGCTTTTCATCCAATTTTTTGGCTTTATCAGCGGCTTCAAGTTTCTCCACCAGGTTTGAAGCATTGGCAAAATATACTTTGAATCCTGCCTCAATAGCCTCAATACCCAAACCGATGGCCAGATGCGTTTTCCCCACGCCTGGCGGTCCAAGGAAGACGATGTTCTCTGCATTGCGAATGAATCTTAATGATGCCATCTCTTTGATAGCAGCTTTATCAAGGGATGGCTGATACTTGAAATCGAAATCTGCAAGTCGTTTATTGAAAGGAAAGCCCGCAATCCTCATGCGAACGGCCTTTGATCGGGCTTCTTTGCTTTGAATCTCCTGCTCCACAAGGTAATCGATGATTTCAATAAATGATTTGCCTTCTTTTATCGATATCTCTAAATAATTGTCCAGAATGGACTCAAAAGTCGTCAATTTCAGCAATTTAAGATTGTGGTGAAGATGTTCATAGGTCAGATTGCTCATCATCAGTCCTCCCTGCAAAATGCTTCGTAAACGGAGAGCGATCTCTTTTCGACATCAGGATCATCAAAGCGAATGACATTCTCACACTTTGATTTTGGAGCTGAATTGTGTTTCAAGATCTCTGAAAGCAGTCCTTTGAAATGCTCCTTATTGCGCGATACTCTTCCATGTCCTGGGATGATCTCATGCCTGCAAATCAGCTCATTTCCAACAAAAACAGAGAAATATGTATCGCAAATCTGAAGTCTCGCCGTCCTTCCTGCAAATTTATATGGCACAGAATATTTATTGCCAAGATATGATAAATGGGAGTCTGGAGAGATCTTTCTCGATTCTTCTTTTGTAATTTGATATGGGGTGACTTCGTCTAGCCTATTGAGATTTTCATGTTTTAATTTTTCTGCAGGAATTTCGTGAGTAGTACCTTGAATGGATGAATTGACTCTCAATAGCCATTGTTGCAGCTTCTGATTGATATCGGAAAAAGATGTAAAATTTCCACCCATAAAGAAGTCCCTCTTCACAAATTTTACAGTGCTCTCGATCTTTCCTTTGGTTTGAGGGCGATAAGGCCGGCAAAGTCGAGGAATAAAGCCATAATGCTTGAAGAAATCTTCAAATTTCTGATTCCATTTAGACTCAGATGAAACCTGTTTTCGATCCAAAACGATCTGTTTCATATTGTCATAGAGAATTTCCTGAGGATAACCACCAAAATAATCAAAAGCATTCTTATGACATTGGATCAAAGTAAAAACATCTGTTTGAAGAGTGAATTCTGCAAATCTCATTCGAGAAAACCCTAAAATCATTGTAAAGCAATAAAGCTTCCTGATTTTGCTATCAATCTCGATTTTGCCGCATTCTGCCCAATCCACCTGAGCTTGGACGCCTGGCTTTGTCTCATATCGATAGATAGCAGGAACATCCATCTTAGGCCTAATCTCCCGGATGAAGTTTTTAACGATCCCGTATTTCCCTGTAAATCCCTGATCTTGGATCTCTCGATAAAGGCGCAAGGCAGAAAATGGATGCTCATCCAGTCGCCTCGTTATGTAATCCTTAAAAGGATCGAGCTTTCCCGGCTTTTTATGTCGCTCTTTCCTCAAAGGAGGTGTTTCTGAATTTATATATTTTCTAATTGTCTTTCGATCATGGCCTGTCTGTCGAGCAATCTCGCTGATGCTCAAATTTTCGTTGAACAAGTCTCTCAACATGTGGAACTCCCTCCCGGTTAGCATCCGCACAACTCCTGAGTATTAACCTCAGGAATTTGCAGATGAGGAATTTTATTTTGCCACTATTGAGGAATTTGAGATTGCCATTGACAC
>CAYXSJ010000313.1:0-1821 GCA_964467095.1 uncultured Methanotrichaceae archaeon | reverse complement strand
ACCGACCTCTTCACAATAGGCGTAATAGTCCTCGGCTTTGATGCCGCGTTTGAGGATCAACTTTCTGGCGGGACGGTCCACGACCTGGACAAAAATACTATTGGTTTTCATGGTTTCAGACATTTTATATTCTCCTTTTTGCAAGGCGAGATAAACTTCTCGGACGCTGGCGGGCATGAACAATTTGATGGGTGAGTGATCTCGGGAATAGTCGTGCGGGGTAATGCCGAATTGTTTTGAAAAAGCACGCGTGAATCCTTCGTGGGAATCGAAGACGAAATCAAAAGCCACATCCACCACCTTGACTTCTTCCTCCCTCAGTCTGACGGCCGCTCGAGACAGCCGCAGAGCGCGGATATATTCAAAGGGGGATTTTTCGGTCAGCGTTTTAAAAACTTTTGCGGCGTGCCATGGCGAATATCCCGCCGCTTCAGCAAGCATATGAAGCGTGATCGGCGCGTTCAGATGCTCTTCGATATACGACTGCATGCGTTGAACCGCATTGATGTTTTCCCAATTTTCCATGTTTTCTCACCTCGCTGCTGGAGGATAACATTTGTCTGGCTGCCGTGCTTGACCTGCGTTGTGATGGTTAAAATCAGTGATTAGTGATTAGTGATTAGATAAATCAAAAACCTGGTTTTATCATTGGATCAATCAGTCTTACGAAACAAAATGAATCGTAACCGTGGTTACACATCTGTTTTGAAAAGATCAAGTATTTATGTGTGATTCTATTAAAGGACTATATACTAATCGCAAGGAGATTTCCATGAAAAAATCAGGCATTACACTTTCGATGTGTATGCTCTTAAAATTAATTTTAGTCCTCGTTGTACTTCCATTACTGCCACTTCTTGTCTCCTGGCGCTGGAATTGGTGGGAAGCCTGGGTGGTTACCATAACCCTCGCTTTAGGGTTTTTTTTCAGCCGATTACTTGCTGAACGAAAACATCCCGGAATCATGACAGAACGCATAAAATCATTTTCCGGCGGCGAAGCAAAACCCTGGGATAGAATCCTCTCTCCTTTGATGGTATTCGGTGGATTGTTAATCCCGCTGATCGCTGGACTGGAAGAAAGGTTTAACTGGACACCAATCCCCAACAGTCTGGCGCTCAAGGTCGCAGCGATCGCACTGATGTTGGCAGCGTATGCCTTCGGCGCGTGGGCGATGGTGGAAAATGCTTACTTTTCAGGTGTCGTTCGTATACAAACAGACAGAGGGCAAGTGGTTTGCGATACCGGTCCTTATCGTATCCTCAGGCACCCCGGATATACAGGAAACATTCTATTTAATCTGGCGATGCCAATCCTGCTTGATTCTTCCTGGTCATTCATTATCGTGGTCATCATGCTCTTGATCACGATTGCACGCACCAGTCTGGAAGACCGAACCCTTCAGGAGGAACTTCCTGGTTACCGTGAATACGCTGGCCGGGTGAAGTACAGGCTCTTTCCGGGGATATGGTGAAAGTGTAACCGCGGTTACTTTTATGCAAACCAACCTCCCGGAAATTTAATTTCTCCAGGAGGTTGGTTTTTATCGCTCTTTCTCAATACACCCAAATACTCGTTACCCTGGTATAAAAAGAGTTGTGGTGCTTTTTGCAGCCCCAAGGGGTGACCCTGCACTTTAAACACTAATTTCTCCAGGGGCGACCCTTGTTTTTCAAGGGGTGACCCTTTATAATACGTAGGGGCGACCCTTACGGAAGAAAACTAACCATTTTGACTTCTTCACTCTCCCGCCCATAATGAGGATTCATCACCATGAAGATTTTTGCCTTTGCAAATCAAAAGGGTGGGGTCGGAAAAACC
>CAYXSJ010000312.1:0-1826 GCA_964467095.1 uncultured Methanotrichaceae archaeon | reverse complement strand
GCCTGCGGGCTCTCTACTACCTGCGCCGCTCCAACGAGTGCGATCCCCAGGACCCACAGACCGTGCACGGCCTCGCCTTCGCCCGTTGAACCGGCGACATGGAGCCGGACCAGAAGCATTTCCAGAAGGTGCTGGAGATGGAGGCACCCGAGGAGTTGCGCGGTCTGGCCAGAGACGGGCTGCGCAGGATTGTCGTGCGCGGGCTGAAGGCCCGTGGGCCACGCATGGACGGCAGTCTTCTATCCGGCTGGGCCATGCGGCTATTTCGCGGGAAGTCGCTGCAGGAGATCACCTTCGAGATCGGCATGCTGGGCAAGTACGGGCTGGATATCAACGATCCCCAGGAGAGCCACGTCCTGCGGGCGTTGCCGGGGAGGACATTCTCGGCGCTGCAGCTCATCTGCATCATGTACGCCGGCTTCAAGAGGATCGAGCCGGGGATGGATATCGGGGTGGAGCTGGGCGAGGAGTGGGGGATGGCGGAGAGGCTGATGGATGACGCGGATTGAAGATGAAGATTATGCACTATTCTTGAAGAGTTCGTTCTAGACCTTTAGATTCAGAGAACTATTGTCATTGAAAACAGAAAAAGGTAGGCATGCAGGCTCAGCGAGCCTTTCTTTGCTCTCTGATCTTCCGGCACGCCTCGAATCCTCTTTCGTCAAGCTCATACGTAGTTTCGCTACCTTTAGGATGTTTCTTTATGTATCCAAGGGCGATGAGTTCACGTAAGGCCCTGTCGGCTTTGCGTCCCTGTGTCTGGGGCTTGCTCATGAAGTAGGGCTTGGGCAGATGAGACCCTTTGCTGCCCTTTATTTTGCTGCAAAGATTGACAAGGATTGCCTTCTGGATTGCGTTTAGTTCCTCGATATCTGAGACTTATCCCACCTCCTTTGTGGAAGAGAACGTAATTTAAAGTATATAAACTGTATTGTAATATGTTATATCAGCTTAAAAGCTTAGAAAATTAATCTAAAATAGCTTAATTTGCAGAAAAATAAATTCAAAGCATTTTTATGCTTTCTATACATAATTTGCAACGAGATATGTATTTATAGTAGAATAACCACAGAATTACGGTAATCAGGAGATGGAGTGAATCTATTGGGCGCAGCAGCTACTATGAATAAGCCCACAGAAGCGATTGATGCCAGGATAACAGGAGGTCTTGATACCGATTACGATCTTTACAAGGTTATCAACAAGAGGCCAGGATATAGCGTTTACGAGCTGGCAAAACTGATGGGCTGGTCGAGTGGAAAGGTGTATGGCTCAGTCCAGAGACTTGAAAAGGAAGGACTTGTGCATACTGAAAAGGATATACGAGGCGGAAGATCCATATTGAAAGTTCAAGCCGCTGATTGGTCTGAGTTCTTCACAAAAGAAGAGTTGGAAGAGTTCGACAACCTGGAGTTTTGAAGGGCAGCATGTGTGCTGCCTATTCGTTTTATCTACCTTTTATTATTCTATTTTCTGTGCAGATCGGAATCTGACGGCTCAAATCAGTTCTATGGCATTTTCATAAGTCTTAAATAGAATGCCACAGAACCATTCTCCCATGCACCGCACCCCTCCGGCGACTGCCGCCAGTCCCTCCAGAAGGAAGCCCGGGAGCTGGCCAGGGATGCCCGAGCCCTGCAGAAGGCCGCCCATGCACCCGCAGCTCGCCAGGAAGCACAGAGGTTGCAAGGAGAGGCAGATGCGGCCCTGGCAGAGGCCGAGGCCCTCAAGCTCCAGGCCCGGCTGGAGGACCTGACCGTGTGGACGATGGAAAAGGTCAAGCAGAGCCGGAAGGGATCCAGGACCTACGCCTACTGGATGGCATC
>CAYXSJ010000311.1:0-1828 GCA_964467095.1 uncultured Methanotrichaceae archaeon | reverse complement strand
GCGGCTTCAAGTTTTTCTACCAGGTTCGAAGCATTGGCAAAATATACTTTGAATCCCGCCTCAATAGCCTCAATACCCAAGCCGATGGCCAGATGTGTTTTTCCCACGCCTGGCGGTCCGAGAAATACTATGTTCTCTGCATTGCGAATGAACCTTAATGATGCCATCTCTTTAATAGCAGCTTTATCAAGGGATGGCTGATATTTGAAATCGAAATCTGCAAGTCGTTTGTTGAAAGGAAAGCCTGCAATCCTCATGCGAACCGCCTTTGATCGGGCTTCCTTGCTCTGGATTTCCTGCTCCACAAGGTAATCAATGATTTCCATAAATGATTTGCCTTCTTTTATCGATACCTCCAAATAATTGTCCAGAATGGAGTCAAAAGTCGTCAATTTCAGCAATTTAAGATTGTGGTGAAGATGTTCATAGGTCAGATTGCTCATCATCAGTCCTCCCTGCAAAATGCTTCGTAAACGGAGAGCGATCTCTTTTCGACATCAGGATCATCAAAGCGAATGACATTCTCACACTTTGATTTTGGAGCTGAATTGTGTTTCAAGATCTCTGAAAGCAGTCCTTTGAAATGCTCCTTATTGCGCGATACTCTTCCATGTCCTGGGATGATCTCATGCCTGCAAATCAGCTCATTTCCAACAAAAACAGAGAAATATGTATCGCAAATCTGAAGTCTCGCCGTCCTTCCTGCAAATTTATATGGTACAGAATATTTATTTCCAAGATATGATAAATGGGAGTCCGGAGAGATCTTTCTCGATTCTTCTTTTGTAATTTGATACGGGATGACTTCGTCTAGCCTATTGAGATTCTCATGTTTTAATTTTTCTGCCGGAATTTCATGAGTAGTGCCTTGAATGGATGAATTGACTCGCAATAACCATTGTTGCAGCTTTTGATTGATATCTGAAAAAGACGTGAAATTTCCACCCATGAAGAAGTCCCTCTTCACAAATTTTACAGTGCTCTCGATCTTTCCCTTGGTTTGGGGGTGATAAGGCCGGCAAAGTCGAGGAATAAAGCCATAATGCTTGAAGAAATCTTCAAATTTGGGATTCCATTTAGACTCAGATGAAACCTGTTTTCGATCTAAAACGATCTGTTTCATATTGTCATAGAGAATTTCCTCAGGATAACCTCCAAAATAATCAAAAGCATTCTTATGGCATTGGATCAAAGTAAAAACATCTATTTGAAGAGTGAATTCTGCAAATCTCATTCGAGAAAATCCTAAAATCATTGTAAAGCAATGCAGCTTCCTGATTTTGCCATCAATCTCGATTTTGCCGCACTCTGCCCAATCAACCTGAGCTTGAACGCCTGGCTTTGTCTCATATCGATAGACGGCAGGAACATCCATCTTGGGCTTAATCTCCCGGATAAAGTTCTTAACGATTCCGTATTTCCCTGTAAATCCTTGATCCTGGATCTCTCGATAAAGGCGCAAAGCAGAAAAGGGATGCTCATTTAGTCGCTTCGTTATGTAATCCTTAAAAGGATCAAGCTTTCCTGGCTTTTTATGTCGCTCTTTCCTCAAAGGAGGCGTTTCTGAATTTATATATTTTCTAATTGTCTTTCGATCATGGCCTGTCTGTCGAGCAATCTCGCTGATGCTCAAATTTTCGTTGAACAAGTCTCTCAACATGTGGAACTCCCTCCCGGTTAGCATCCGCACAACTCCTGAGCATTAACCTCAGGAATTTGCAGGTGAGGAATTTTACTTTGCCACTAATCGAGGAATTTGAGATTGCCATTGACAATACAAACGCTGCGGCAAATCCAATATATTCCTTGCCTGCGAGCCATTGGCAGG
>CAYXSJ010000310.1:630-1836 GCA_964467095.1 uncultured Methanotrichaceae archaeon | reverse complement strand
AGGCAACGGTCAAGGTCCCTATGCGCGTCACGTCGTTACTCAGCCAGCCAACCTGCATGAACGCATCGCCACCTTCCCAAGTGACAGTTATGACATATGGCGAGTCAGCGGCGGAGTGCCTGGAACAGCAATGCCGGCGTGGGGTTTAACGTTGAACGAAACTCAAATTAGACTCTTAGCAGCCTACGAGTTAAGCTTCGTCTTCGGCTCAGCCAGAACTATCGACGGCGCAATCTCAGACGATGAAGGAGATACCTTCGCAAAAACTGTTCTCAACACACCACCAATAGCAGGCACAAGTCAGGATTATCAGTCAGGAAAAAGCCTCTACACACTCTATTGCGCGCAATGTCACGGCGATGACGGACAAGGCACAGGACCCGCATCAAGCAAAATGCCTGGAGGTTACATAGTTCCGAAACCTGCAAACTTCACCGAATCGGGAGGCGACTTCCAGTACTATGGGCGCTACGTGTGGAAAGTGCAACAGGGCGTAGAAACCACGAATATGCCTCCGTGGATGTGGGTTATGAACCCAACTCAAGTCTATGACTTAGTTTTCTATGTACAGGGATTCTCAACTGCAGAAGATTACAACTCAAAATGGGCACCACAATACAGTGACTCATTTGCAAGAAACCTAAAAGGCGGGGTCTCTGTAAGTGGGATAATCTCAGAGCAGAACCTAAACGTTGGGGCTGTTGTTACTTTCTTCGCTATTGTAATCTGGAACCTGCAATATGAACGCCTTCGAAGGCTCTCTGAGAATGCCAGAATCCGAAGGACATTAGAGTTGACAACGCGAAGGAGACTGATCGTTTGAATATAGACATGATTATCTATATAGTAGGCGCGTTTGCTATCGCAGGCGTGACAACAGGTCTTTTCCTGTGGAGTATCATGACGAAACAATTCGAAGAGGACGTGCGCCTAAAGCATATGCCATTGGAGGAAGATGAAGATGACTCTTAGTTCTCTTGCATTCACGGCGTGTATCGTCTTTGTCAATCCAACTTACGCTTACATAGGCTTAGCCATTGTTGCTGCAGGAGTAATTCTCATGTGGCTCATGGTAAAAAGCTCAGATGAGTTTGCAGTTGACGATACCGAGGCTAACGCGGAAGAATTCGCAGGCACAATCAAGGAATCGCAAGGTCCCGTAACGTCATGGCTTTGGGTAGCTTACGCTGTAATGATCATATGGGC
>CAYXSJ010000310.1:0-620 GCA_964467095.1 uncultured Methanotrichaceae archaeon | reverse complement strand
TAGCTTACTTAATTCAACATGCCTCGGAATACGGAACTTTTCCTTAGACGCATAAAGGTCCAGCGCCCGCTGTTTTCAGGTCCACTTGGGGCTGGAAGCAAATCCCAGCGGCTTCGCAATTGAATTTTACTGGCAAAATGGTGCTGGGATCTGGTTTGCCCTGTTCTTTAATATTTTAAGTTTCCTTGTAGGTCCATTTACTGTTTAACTCTTTGGGGGGCAAGCGTATAATGAACTTGGCACCCTTGCCGTTTTCGCTCTCAAAAGAGGCTGTCAAAATAATTGGAATGAGGAATATTCTAACGCATGATTACCCAGAAACCGACACAAATAATATGGAAAACGGCTAAGAAACGCTTACCTGAATTAAAACTGTTAATCCAAGAACTGCTCACGAATTAACAGGTGGTACAGCTATTTTTTGAATCGCGTCTTGGGTTGCTTTACAGTTGCGCGTCGTCTTTTAGTGCTTCGCCGAAAATCCTCTTCAAATCCTTCTTCATGGCCGAAGTATCCTGCGTTAACCCAAAATAGTCAGCGAAGTAATCCGTGGTTTTCAGCGCCATGGAGCGCCCGCTTCTCTCCGCCGCAATCAACCCCATATCCTTCAGCAACTTCAC
>CAYXSJ010000309.1:0-1842 GCA_964467095.1 uncultured Methanotrichaceae archaeon | reverse complement strand
TTATGCGTCCTAATTCTCATGAATGCCAGAAGGATTCTTTACAAAATGTGGAAACACGACACACCAATCTAAAAAATCGTGTCACCGCAGAAGAGCAGAAAATGCTAGAATCAATGACAGCAGACGCGATTAAGGAAGACAAGTTCAAGCTGAAGCGGTGTGAGGAATGTGGAAAAAGTGTTACTGCCTTATATGAGATCGGAGAAGGCGAGTTTGTAATGAAGATGTGCAAGGTTTGTTATGATGCATATTTAGACGATATAAGCGGTGTATAGAGGGCTCCCGCCCTCTTAATCCTTAAAAACTCGCGCCTCTAACCTCTCTGTCCTGGCCTCCAGGGTACTTTGCGACTCGCCCTCTTCCATCTCAGTGATTGCCCACAACAATCTGCGCTTGCTGTAATCATTTAGCGCGTTGTGCTCAAGCACATCTCGGATTAGCTCGATGGCCCTTGCTTGACTCATGCTTGCACCTCGATAGCCGCAAGATAGGCCGCGAGCAAGGCCCCTGCGGGCGAACCACCTGATATATCCATCACCATCTCGTTTATGTCTTCATCCCACAGGTGGCATGTATAGGGGGCCCCTGTCGGATGGCCTTTATCTTCGGCTGATAGTGTCCATAGCCACCCGCGGCTTGTGATGACATCTTGCAACACCGCCTGCAAGAGTGCATCCCTGAGTGGATACGGTCCCGGAAATAAGAAATATCCTTCCGGGTCGAGCTTAATAAGGCTCCATGCCACGTTTTTAAGCCAATCGAAAGCTTTCTGATATGTCTCTGGATCGGCCTTTTCAAGCCGGGCAAGCATCGATTTCATAACATATCTCCTATTTTATATTTATCTGGCACAACAGACCTATATGCTGTAGCAGATTTGCAGAAGGGGCATGGCCGATTATCATCTTCATGTACCCGTCTGCATTTTGGGTTTGAGCAAATGACTTTCATTTGCCCTCCCGGATCTTGGCCAAGGCTGCTTGCGCCCGTTGCTTAGAATTGACAATATCGTCCACATCATGATTTGCCCAAAGGGATTCTTCTTTCGCTAGCAGATAGGCCGTCTCAAGCCTGCCTATATAGCTGGCATCTTGCTCCAAACCAAGCTCTTTCGCCGCTTGCTCCATGAATCTTTTTTTATTTAATGGACTTAAATCATCGTATCTGGTGTCATACATACTCGCATGATATCTACGTGCCCGTTCCTCGATGGCCGCTTGTTTCCATTTGGCGAGCTGCCCCGCTATCATAATGATATCCTTGGATTGATCTTCGATCTCCTCGCGGAAATCTGTTAGCATGTCTTGCAATGATCCGGTGTACGGTGGCCGCCCCGAGCGCAGCCGCTTGATCTCCTTGATCAGTTCGGGGAGGATCTTTTCATATTCACCAATCAATAACAGCCTCGGAGCTAATTGATCATATGCGTCCTGTGGGATAGTTACCACCGTTCGGCCCTCGTTTCGGAAATCCACCGCTCGTTGCTGGATAGCTTCTGCGTCTTGCAATACATCGCTCATATCTCATCCTTCCCAAAAATCGCGGGCAACTCGCGAGCCAACTGCATCTCAGCCGCGACTTTTGCGCTTTCCCATGACCTGTCTTGATGATCCAGCCAAATTGCCTTTTGCAGGTAGGTACGACATGCTGCCTTCAAGGTCGCGACCTGCTTGGCCTGCGCATCAATATGGGCAAGCAACGCTCGCCCGGTCTGTTTTTTCAGAGCTTCGTGTGATTCCATCAAGCAACGTGCATGTTCAAGTTCTTCCGGGCTCACAGCAAGCCCTCCCGGCGAAGCCGCTCGCGTGCTCTCTCTCGCAGCAAATCTTGCGCGTCGGAACT
>CAYXSJ010000308.1:0-1863 GCA_964467095.1 uncultured Methanotrichaceae archaeon | reverse complement strand
TGCTCCGCGCTCGGCTTGCCGCGGGTGAGATCGAGCTTGAGCCCCGCTCCTTTGAGCCGTTCGTATGCTTCACGCTGGGTCTCCCGGAAGCTCGCCAGGTCCTCGGGCGACATCTCGGCCCAGGTGGTCGCGCCGTGCTTCACCTGGACGGCGAAGGCGCCCCAGGTGGTGCTGCCCCAGTCGCCGCCGTTGTTGAGCATGTTGTAGGTCCAGGCGGGGGAGAACTTGTTGGTGTTGTCGAGGGGGTCTTTGACGTTCCATCCGCGGGCCAGAGCCGTCATGTGCGTCATCTGATAGTAGGTGGTGGAGAATGCGGCGCATGAGCCGCCGTTCTGCATGCGGATCGGCGGGAAGTACGGCAGTGTGCTGTTGTCGACATACGAGGGCAGTTCGAGGCCCTCGCCATCAAGCGTGCGAACGGTTGCCACCGCAGCCTTTGACGTCGGAGAGGAGGAGGCAGGCACGATTTCCCCGCCCACAGGCACAAGTTCGAGTTCATCCCGCGTCAGGGGCGGCAGGCCCTTGGAGCGACGATGAGCATTGACTCGCTCCAGGCCGATGGGGTTGAGCCGCACGCGGCCGACGCGCACCGTGTGCTTCTCGAAGTACTTCAACTGTTCGGCCGTCAAGGGGATGCACTCGCCCACGCGCTGGCGGGACTTGTCGGCGTGGGCACTCTTCTGGTCGGCGTGCGACACGCCGGCCAGCACTGCCACGAGAGCCACCACCATCAGGTGTGATGTCGGAATGCGATTGATTCTCATTGTGTTCTCCTTGCGTCCGGCCGCCCCGGACGGATTGCCAGGGCGGCCGGAGGGGGTTGAGTGCCAAGCGTCAGTTCTGCGGCGGCCACGCGGGAATATCCCGCACGTTGTCCCCGGTGAAGTCGCCCTGCTGGTACTGTTGGAAATTGATGCTGGAGCCGATGTTGCTTCCGCCGGTGCCGTTTCCGACAGCCGGGCTGCCCGAGAGCACACTGAAATCCAACTGGTAGTTTGTCTTGGTCTTCCAGTTGGCGACGGAACCGATTCTGAAGAGCGGCTCGTTCATGGCGGGAGCAAACTCGATGTAGTCTCCGTGGGCGTCAGTGCCAGTCGCCGTGATGGTCCGCGTGACACCGTCGAATGCCACCTCGATGTGGTCGCCGACCAGGTAATGGCTTGCGTTGGCGGCCAGGTACAGCTTCGCCGTGGTGTAGTGCGGCACAGCGATCAGGCTCGTCGGCGTGATGAAGACAGGCGCGTTGACGAACATCGGGTCGGCGTAGTAGGAATTCGTGTCCTGCCCGCTGGCGGCCACATAGGCGGCGAACAGGGAGTTCACGCCGTTCCAGATGATGATCTGCTCGGCCGTCAGACCCGAGGCGTGGCAGAAGATGTTGTGGTCGCTGGAGTATCCCTGGGTGCTGCTGGCATGGTAGAACGGGCCGTGGTTGCCGTCGTAGTAGATGTTGTTCGTCAGGCTGTGGTTCGGTTGGGTGGGCTCGAGCGAGAACGGAGAGATTCCCGAAAGGGCGAACACGTTGTGGTCGATCACGGAGTCATGCGCTCCCAGGCCGAGTTGGAACAGGCCCTGGACGGAGCCGACGCACATGTTGTTGGTGGCCAGAATGTTGGTGGTGTATTGCATCAGTCCGGCCTGGAAGCCATACATCATCACATTGCTGTCCAAGGTGATGCTGTCGCACTCGCCATAGAGAGACTGCTGGCTGTACACCTGGAAGGAATCCGGGTGTCCCCAGAAGCAGTGATGGTGAATGTAGTTGCGGGCGACGTAGATGTCCGAGTTGCCGTGGGTGATCGTGACTCCGTCTTCTTCAACATTCCTGGCAATCTCATTCTCGCAGACGTCGATGTCCTGGCA
>CAYXSJ010000307.1:0-1867 GCA_964467095.1 uncultured Methanotrichaceae archaeon | reverse complement strand
GCAAGCCAAGGCTCATAAAAGCCATAGAGGAGCACGGGGATATCGACCGGCCCAGTCGCCTAATGACCAGGATGCTGCGCCACCTGGACTGGGATGCCATCCGACTGGCCCGGCTGCTGGGATACGCGTTGGGATAATGGAGAAACAAATTCCAATGGTTTTATTTTAGCCTCGCTATACTAGCTGTGGCCCCCCAGGGCTATATGCTGTTTTATCCAGGACCGCCAGCCAATCGAAATCAGTGAAGCTCTGAGGAGTCAGTGCGAAGTAGGTCGAGTTTAGTGTGCTTGCGCAGCGTTCCGGAAGAGCTGCGATTTCAGAGGATGCAAGCCCCTGGCCTTTGTGAGTAGGAATAAGCCGCACCGGACCCGGCACGCCGGTCAGCCGTGCCTCAAGAGTGCCTGCTTCTGGCTGGCCTATGCCGTTGGCATCGGAGATGCCCACAGCCGTTCCGATGACGGCATAGCGCTGGCCGAAGATCTCATAGAGATGCGCTCCCGCCGGCCACCAGGCCAATGCATTGCTGCCCAGCTGCCACTCTGCCTTTCCGCGCTGCAGATGGCTGTTGTGAGCGAAGGCCAATACCTTTCCCCGGCCCCGCTCACGGGAGACCACGTACGCCAGGTTATCCGCCATCATGGCGTCTCGCAGGCCCAGACATTTGACAATCCTTTTTCCCGGCTCTGATTTTTGCGCCAGGGCGACGTGATAGTTCAGCAACCATCGGGCGAGCGTTGCATACTGTACAGCCTCCAAATAGCGATCTTCATTGCTCCTGGCCGCCAATTCAGGACGGCGCACCTGAAGCTCTGCAATGAGATCCTCTACCTCAATTCGCAGGGCAGTGGCGGCTGGTGAGAGGCCTATGGACTTCGCCGGGTCCATCATTGCCGCAGGATTCTCCCAGTTGCAGTCCTGGCCCAAGAGAGGATCGATGCGCAATCGTTGCTCCTGGGCGCTTTCGCCATCAATCGAGGCAAGGTAATCGAGAACAAAATGCAAAACCTGTCGTGGACTATCGCAAAACATCATCTCTGTCGGACTGTCGAAGCCGTAGAACTGGAGCTTGATGCTGTGCTCTCCATCGGCATTGTAGGCTCTCATCCACTCCACAAGCTCTCGATTGGCTTCGAGCCGACCAAAGCCGTGACTAAATCCCGTATCCTGCAAAGCGTCATACGATGCGGGGCCGCGACCGGCCACGTACTCATTCACTTCTCGCCCCCGAGGGAAACTGCTCTCAATAGCAATGGCGCTGTAGCAATGCTTTTCCACCAGGCGCTGGAAAATGCGGTTTCGCAGCATCAGAATATCCTCGCCGCCGTGCAGTGCTTCTCCAAAGCCCAATAGCTGAACACAGTCGCCAAGTGAAGCCATGACCCTGTCCACGGCTGCCTTGAAGGTTTCAGACGAATCGACGGAGAATGGAATCGCTTCGTGTAGGATCCAATCGTCGAGGGTAGAATACGTCGGATCGGGACTTTTCTGAAGAGATAGACTTTTTTTCATTTTCTCAAAGGCCTCCTTGCAATTAGGCCAATCCGTGCATTACTTAAGCATTCTCACTATTTGGACCGATTCTCTTCTATCGAGATTTAAGTCCGCCGACACGTCAAGCCTACCTCAGCCGCGGGATCTATCCGAGAAAGGTGGCAACCAAGATTGCGGGCGGCGTGGCAGCTGCCGCGGCAATGGAGGGCGACGGCACCGCTCAGCGGCTCATGGAGCATGATCGGCTCTGGAAGGCAGCATTGGGCAGGGTGCTGGAGATAGGCATGAGGATGAATCGCATGCTGAGCAAAATGAGCGCTCCCGAATTGGATGAGCTGGTGGGCTACCTGGCAGGCAAGCCAAGGCTCATAAAAGC
>CAYXSJ010000306.1:0-1874 GCA_964467095.1 uncultured Methanotrichaceae archaeon | reverse complement strand
CCATCGGCGCCGGCTGTCTGATCCTCGAGGTCCAGCAGAATTCCGACACCACCTATCGCGTGTATGATTGGGGTCGCCCGCAAACGCCAACGCGCAAACTGCACATCGAAAAATCGCTGGCCGTGGTCAACCCGAAAGCCACCAGCCTGCCAGTTCCCCTGGAGATCGATCCCGGAGCACAACGCAAGATCCTGGTCTCCTGCCCGTATTTCACCCTCGAACACCTTCAGACAACCGATCAAAGACTCCTTCTTGACACAAAGCAGCAATCTTTCCATGCCCTCACCGTCATCGCGGGCCAGGCATCCCTCCAGGCCGGAGATGAGGTCATTGGGCTGAAACGTTTCGAGACTGTGCTCATCCCGGCAGCCTGTGGAGTTTATGCCGTCCAACCGCAGGGCGCTTGTGCACTGCTCAAATCCAGTGTCGAACCCACCTAAGCGGTCTTGTTCGGTTGGTTGGAGACAATTCCGAGAAGAATTGCATTATTACAAAATCGACAGATGTCTTGACAACTGGTTTTGAAAGTGCTAAAAATATCAACATTATGATACCGATGTTTGCCCAGCAGAATCATAAGCATACCCGCTCCCGAACCCACTTCGTGAAGGTCGCGGTTGATTTTGCTTAAGCAAATCACAGACAAGTAAGCCCAAAAAGGCCTTCCGAAAACGGAAGGCCTTTTATTTTATTTACGTCCCAGGAGGAGACGAATGAGAATGAGCATCAAATTAGTCGTAAGTTTGGCCATTGTAGCGATTATGCTGAGCGCGTGCGCAGGGCAAGCCGCTACCACCGCACCGGTAGAAGTCACGCCAGAGACTTCGCCGGATGATTGTCTGGGCAGTTCGGAAACCGCGCTGGTGGATTTGAATTGCCGCGAAGTAACTGTCGCCGTCGAAAACGCTTACCTGCCTTTCAACTACATTATTGTGAAGACCGGCGAAACCGGCGGGTGGGATTATGAAGCCTTCGAAGAAATTTGCACGCGCCTGCACTGCACCCCAGTGTTCGTCGAGACGGCCTGGGATGGGCTGATTCAGTCCGTCGCCGCCGGGCAGAATGATGTCGGCGGTGATGGCATCACCATCACGGAAGAACGTGCCAAGACTGTGGATTTTTCGGATGGCTACGTCCAGATTCAACAGCGCTTGCTGGTCCGCAAGGGTGAAACCCGCTTCAGCAGCATCGACGAATTCGCCGCAAACCCCGAGTTTATCCTGGGCACGCAGGTCAACACCACCAATTACGAGACCGCCATACAATACCTGCCCGAAGAACGCATCAAGGCCTTCGATCAGTTCCCCTTTGCCATTCAGGCATTGCTTTCCGGCGATGTGGACGCCGTCATTATTGACGAAGTGGTTGGACTCGGTTACCAGGGTGAGAATGCCGACCAGCTTGATTTCGTCGGCGATTCGATCTCCAGCGATGCCCTGGGGTTCGCCTTCCAGAAAGGCTCTGACCTGGTCGACCCGATTAACCAGGCGCTGGCCGCCATGAAAGCCGATGGGACCCTGGACGCGCTCAACCTGAAATTCTTTGGGCCTGATTTCAAAATCAGCCAGGACGATATTCAATAATTCGATCAGAATCCCTGCCGGGACGTTCTGATGAACGCTCCGGCAGGGAAATTAGAGGTGAAAAAGATGGCCATAAAATTATCAGCCTCATCCGTCCTGCCGGTGACGGTAAACTTTTCCGGCAAAAGGAATCGCTTGAGAGATTACCCCTGGTGGTTGGTGGGTATTCTCATCCTGGTGGTGGGCACGTTCGTCCTGATCCTGACCGAGCCGGACTTCCGCGAAGCTTTTTCCTTCATCCAGGCCGGGCTGGGTGTAACCCTTTCTACGACTTTCACCGCCTTCGGCATC
>CAYXSJ010000305.1:0-1877 GCA_964467095.1 uncultured Methanotrichaceae archaeon | reverse complement strand
ATAGATGATATTCTCAAAGAGGCAGCAGACGGATATGGTGACCTGATAGCGGCAGCCTTAGTTCATGAAGTGAGTGTGAGATCTCTGCAGACCAGAGTTGTGCAGCTGCGCGATTTGAGGGTTGCATGGATTTCTTGAACGATAAAAAGGTGCACTATTCATCAGGTGTGTGCGCTCATTGTGGCAGCACCTGTTTGGATACAAAGGCAGGACTTCACGCAGACGAGCCGAAGCTTTGCCCTTCCTGTCTGAAGGAGCGCCACGTCTCCTTAGATAATCTGAGGAGCAATGTAAGAAGGCAATTCGATCTGAGCCGATCTCCTAATCTTCGCAGTTGCTTTTTGAGGCTGCTTCTCTCCAGGGAGGTGGACCTTGCGCCTGATGGCTGGAAAACCGGAATGGCATTGGGATTTGAACTGAAGGATGCGGGCTTTGCTCTTCAGGAATCCAGGCAAATCCTGCTCCAGGCAAAAGCGAGTTGCCATGCCGTGGACAGCTTGCTCGATAATATCTACAGGAAAAAGGGTCCTGGATCGTTAGCCTGCGAGCAGATCCGGGGGCTGAATGTTATCTGTGACCAGTGTCCCGGTCAATATCAGATAGCGCGCCGCGAGCATAAGACAGAGATCTGCTGATACAGTAGAGTATATTTACCAGTATGTCGTTCTGGTAGATCAGATGGCTGAAAAGAAGAACTACTGGGATATGCAAAAGTCGTTCTGGAAAACACCGAAGGGAATTGCGGTCTGGGCACTGCTCCTGGCGGCGTTCCTGGGCGGGGGCCTGCTGGCGCTCAACGTCTTCGGTTCTCCCTATCCTGTTATTGAGTCCTTTCATGCCGATCCTGCGGTCGTGAGTCTTGGAGATGCCTCCAACTTAAGCTGGAGCGTCATCGGCGCCAGCCGGGTAGAAATCGACCAGGGAGTTGGCGAGGTAGCGCTCAAGGGCTTTGCAGAGGTTCGGCCGTCCGAGACGACCACTTACAGTCTGACGGCTGTAAACGGCTCGATAAATAGATCCATGACTCTCAAAATAATGGTACTGCAGCCTGAATCGCAATCAGAATAATCTCGAGAGGGGCTTGTGATGATCTCTATTTGGATTCGCAGAGCAAATTGTGCATCTATAATTTCGCTACTATTATTATCTTTATCAAGCTCACTAGCTCTTTTTCCTTCTATCGCCCTGGCTAGTCAAGATGAGGCCTATGGAATAGTCACAAACGTGGTGGATGGCGATACCTTTGACGTTACCATAGAGAAGGCCGATGAAAAAGTACTCTACACAGTGGAGAGGATTCGCCTGGCGGATGTCGACTCCCCCGAGATAGAATCGGACAGCGGGCTGGATGCAAGGGATTTTACCTATGCCGTGCTCAAGAACAAAAGGGTTTACCTGGACATCGACGACCTTTCCGGAAACGGCCGGGATTCCTACGGCAGGCTGATCTGTGTGGTCTATCTCTCAGGAGTCTACGGCCAGCCGATATTTGCACCCAATTTCAACCGCCTTTTGGTGGATAGCGGCCACGCCAAGCTGGAAAACTTCACCGACAACGAGTTTGATCCCCAGGATTGGCGGTCCGGACAGGGCCTGCAGGAGCAGGCCGAGCCTCTGAAGGGTCTGGGGCAGGATTTGCAGAAGAATCTCACGGAAGATCTGCTTCCACGGCTGCAGAAGTCGGCAGAAACGGAGCTGGACCGTGCGGCAAAAGAGAGCTGGGATTGGCTGAAAGGGCAGATCGGGATTTGAGGATTTAGGAAGAGTCACAATTTAGTGCGGGGATGGGGATCCCAACCGATCTCACTAATATGATCGTAATAATATCAATAACTATTGCAAAAATTAACTAAATATTAAAAAATTCATATAAATTC
>CAYXSJ010000304.1:0-1893 GCA_964467095.1 uncultured Methanotrichaceae archaeon | reverse complement strand
GCGACCACATAGTCGAACTGGAGGAGCGAGCCCTCCGGCCCGAAGCCGGGCTTTCTGAAGGTGTCGCCGATAGCGAAGCTCGAATCGGTGTAGTCGTGCAGGAACATGTTCATCTTGGCCATGGCGAAGGTTACCGGATTCAGCTCCTGGCCCGAGAGCCGCGGTGCTTTGCTCCTCTCCTCAGGGTGCCGCCGCTCGAAGAGAAGGCGCGCCTTGATGAGCAGTCCTCCTGAGCCGCAGGCCGGATCGTAGATGGTGGTGAAGGGAGCGGGATCGATCAGCTCGGCAATCAGCTCTCCCACCTCTTTGGGCGTGTAAAACTCTCCTGCCGACTGGCCCTGCCCCTCAGCGAACTTTCTCAGCAGATACTCGTAGGCCCGGCCCAGGATATCCGGCTCGGTGTTCTTCAGGCCCAGCCGGTGGCGGCTCAAAATCTCAATCAGCGAGGCCAGCCGATCATCGTCCAGCGTGCGCTGGCCGCTCTGCCGCTCGTTGTAGTCCTTGATGTCCAGCACGCCCTGCAGATCCGGATTGAGCCGGGAGACCTCCCGCAGGGCCTCGGTCAGAAACTCGCCCAGCCGGCCGTCGGCCCCGTGATTCCTGACTGCCTTCCAGTTGTATTTCCCTGGAATGTAAAAGCGAATGATGGGAGTGCTGCCGGTCTTCAGAGAGTGGGCCAGATCAGCCTCGATGATGCTCCTGGCCAGCTCTTCCTCACCGTACTCCGTGACGTGAGCGGCAAACTCGTCGTCAAAGACATCGGAGAGCCGCTTGAAGAAGACGAGGGGCAGTATGAAGTCCTTGAACTTGGGGGCATCCGTCGCCCCCCGAATGGCGCAGGCCGCATCCCACAGCCAGGTCTCCAGAGTCGAGATGTCCAGGTGCTCTTCACCCGGAGGCGAAAGACTGTTCTGTCCTTGCAACAAAGGTCCGGGTCCGGTGGATTGCTGTTTTGCTGGTCTTCCTCTTCTTGCCAACTGGGGTGCATCTCCTGGGTCTGTTAGTATTAAGTAGCTTTTGTATTATTCTCAGAGACAGTGCAAGAGTATGTCAACTCTTCGCTTGATGCTGTCGGGATGGGGGGAAATTTCATTGCTTCATTTCGTGATTCTGAACAGGCCATCCGTCAGCATCTTGAAGGGCCTTTTTGCCAGAGACAATGGTGAACCGGATCACTTCTCAATGCCGAATCGAAATCTGGCCCTCTGACTGCTGACTTTGGTATAGTCTTCCAGGTACTCTGCCAATGAGCAAATAGCTCACATAAGTATCATCCATAAGGTTCAAGTATAATATTATGTAATCCGATTGTCTTATCAGGTAGGAGGGAATGAAACGAAGAGACTGCTAATTTTGGCGGTACTGGCTATTGCACTAATTGGCATGGCGGGAGCTGCCAACTACATGTACGAAAAAGCATCCGTCAAAGGTGTCGGCTACAAGAATGTTGAGATGATTGTTTCTACACAGTATGGTTTTATGGGTCAGAAACTGGTAGAAAAGGAATCCGGTTCCGGTAATGTTATCACCGAGAGGACTGAGCTTGAAGCCGAGAGGCAACTGGAGAGAGATGGAATGCCAATCGGGGGAATAGGTTGGTTCGATAACGAACTGCTATCAACTTGTCCATTCCCAACTGGTCGAACCTGCCTCATGGACTATATCAACTTCACCAAGGAAGCTGAGTTTGAGTACATGCCCGTTTCTTACCAGACCGGTACGTATGACCAAAAGTGGATAGAGAAGCTGTGCGTGCAGAACTATGCAATCGGAGCTGTGCTGACTGAGATGTACACTCATGCCGAGCACCTGCAGAAGACCACTGAAGTTAAGACCAGGGGCTATGGCATCACCAGAGATTTCGGTCCAAGTGGATGCCCAGCCTGCTGCACC
>CAYXSJ010000303.1:0-1899 GCA_964467095.1 uncultured Methanotrichaceae archaeon | reverse complement strand
TTCTTCTGATGAAAATGGGTTATCACTTGAAGTTCTAGCTTCAAATCTAACCCACTGTCCATCAGGATTATCCTTGTCTCCAAACTGTACTTCAAAGGTTGGGTTCTCATTTGCAAACAGTGCTACTCCTTCAGAATTGGTCAGAATTTTGTCATTTGGTCTTACCCTAATGGCGAGGAAGTAGAAAAGAAGAGTGCTAATCAAAAGCACTATTAATGGTACTAAATAGTAGAGATTCTTTTTTTGTTGGGCAGTCAATTTTACCATTACAGTGATCTGTTATATGTAATTGCTATATCCCCTATTCTCACATAGTTATCACTTAGAGATGACATTCTCATTATGAATACACAGGTGTCTCCTGCAGCTGCACACTCGTCTAAATCTGTACCTGCAATGGTGCTAGATGTCCAAACACCTGCAGAGGATGATACTCCTGCTGTGAATGTTCCATCTACTGTTGCAGAATCTTCTTTGTAGATATACATATCTACTTTGTTGTTGGTATCACTTGTTGACTCTGTAGCATAGTTAAGCTTTACACCTCCTGTACTACCCCATCCATTGAAATCTGATGGCAATGTAAATCTAACACGTAGGTCATAGTCGTTTAGCGAAAGAGCTGAGCTACTCCATTCGTAATAGTTCATTGAATTAGATGATGATCCTGTATTATCCGATGTCATACTTCCCACATTGTCTGTTCCATCTCCAGAGAGTACTGCTCCTGAGTATTCTGCTGAGAGAGTAACCTTTCTTGTGCTTTCACCTAGTTGCATCCATGTAGTACCATCGTTTGAGAATTCTATTGTATTATCTGTAGCATTGTACCTTATACTTCCTTGATCACCTGATATCCCCAGGGTTATAGCTCCCCCTGCAATGGCAACATCTCCCGCCAATGTCATATTCCCTTCTGAACTTACAACCATCATATCTACACTATTGGTTTGTAGTTTGAGGAGATTACCACCTGTACCTAGTTTGTTAATCCAGATACTATTAGTATTTGTCCCCCCATCTATTTGTGCACTTGAAGGAGCAATATTTACAGAATATTCGCTTGCTCTTAGGTCGATTGCAGCACTTCCTAGTATTATATCCAACTTTAGTTTTTGGTCCTTACCACTATTGTTGTACAACCTCACCCTATTCTCATCCACTATCTGTATCTTAAATCCTGATGAATATGTGAATGTAATATTTTCTAACTGTGGTTGGTAACTTAGATTGGTTGTTGTAAAGATTACTCTGTATTGGAAGTAGGCATTAGGAGTACTAGCTATTACACTTCCTGTACTTACATCTAAGAGACTCTCTCCTCTTACATTGTCTAGATATATGACATTACTGCTCGTAGAGAAGTTGGTTAACCTTAGTTTAGTTATTGCATCCCTATCAGTTGTAGATATATCTGAGAGGTCCCAATATACCTTTTGCCATACATTTGCAGTATCTATGGTTATATCTTCATACTGGTCTGCTCCTGTACTCTCTCCCATACCTATCCTTATGGTATTACCTGCTTGACCTGCTCTAACCCAGAGGGTTATGTAATCGTAGTTAGAGAGATCTGTAGAGGTTATGGTTGATTCCATGTAACCTCCATTGGTACTACTTGTTACTTTAGTAAGGTTAGTACCTAAGGGTTCAGTTTCATCTTCAAAGCCATATATCGACGGCCGTGTTATATCTCCTTCTGCTACCGTAGCGTTGGTACCAGTCCAGGTTGTATGGGTATCAGCTGATTCAAGGGTTGTGTAGTTAGTACCAGAGGTATATGGTTTCCATGCTTCCCAGGTACCATCGGTTGGGTCAGAGGTAGCACCGCTTCTCGTTTGTACAGATATCTTACCGTAGGTGTTAAGGGTAGAATCCCATCGTAGATTGTCGTAGGTC
>CAYXSJ010000302.1:921-1900 GCA_964467095.1 uncultured Methanotrichaceae archaeon | reverse complement strand
TGGACTTTCTCAATCCCGGCTACCTGGGGTCCGCCCAATCCTTCCGCAAGAATTTCGTGCTGCCGATTGAAAAATACAAAAATAAAAGCCGCTCTGAGGCTCTGCGCTCTATAATTCAGCCTTTTGTCCTGCGGCGGCTCAAGACCGATCCAACTGTTATCCAGGATCTGCCTGAGAAAATGGAGATGCGGGTCAACTACAACCTCACCGCTGAGCAGGCATCGCTTTATGCAGCCGTGGTCGAGGAGATGCTCGGCCGCATAGAATTGCTGGAAGGTATTGAGCGCAGAGGTCAGATCCTGGCCGCTCTGACCAAGCTGAAGCAGATCTGCAACCATCCTGCCCTCTTCTTGCAGGATGGAAGCGCCCTGGAAGGCCGTTCAGGAAAGCTCTCCCGCCTGGAGGAGATGCTCTACGAGGTCCTGGCCGGTGGCGATAGAGCCTTGATCTTCACCCAGTATGCAGGAATGGGGGCCATGCTCAAACACTACCTCCAGGAGAGGCTGGGGGTTGAGGCCCTGTTCTTGCATGGAGGAACCGCCCGAAAGCAGAGGGATGATATGATCCAGAGGTTTCAGGCGGGGGGATCGCCCATCTTCATACTCTCTTTGAAAGCGGGCGGCTCCGGCCTCAACCTTACAGCAGCGAGCCATGTCTTTCACTTTGATCGATGGTGGAATCCTGCCGTGGAAAATCAGGCTACGGATCGCGCCTTTCGTATAGGGCAGAAGAAGAACGTCTTTGTCCACAAGTTCGTGTGTCTCGGCACCCTGGAAGAGCAAATAGACGAAATTATAGAGCAGAAGAAGTCCCTGGCAGAGTCGGTAATAGGGACGGGCGAGGCCTGGCTGACTGAGCTTTCCAATGAGGCGCTGAGAGATATGCTCTCTTTGCGGCGGGATGCTGTAAGCAATGGGGATGATGATAAATGAGTCCTTATTGGTCTTTCTACGAAAAGACATCACCAAAGGAGGTCAAG
>CAYXSJ010000302.1:0-911 GCA_964467095.1 uncultured Methanotrichaceae archaeon | reverse complement strand
GAACGGCCTGAAGGCCAAAAGCAAGCGCGGGTCCATCGGAGAGACCTGGTGGTCAAAGCGCTGGGTCGGCGTTCTCGAGTCCTTCAATCTGGGCGCCAGGCTGTCACGGGGAAAATCCTATGCCCGAAAAGGCCAGGTCATCTCCATCGATGTCAAGCCGGGAATTGTGAAGGCCCGTGTCCAGGGCTCATATGCAGAGCCCTATAATGTATCAATAAAACTGTCACCTCTATCCAAGGAAGATTGGGAGAAAGCCATAGCTGCCATGGCCTCTAAAGCGATATTCTCAGCCCGCCTGCTCTCCGGCGAGATGCCGCAGAATATCGAGGAAGCGTTTTCCGGTTGCGGCATATCTCTCTTTCCCAAGAAGGCAGCGGACCTGAAAACGGATTGCTCCTGTCCGGATTGGTCCAATCCTTGCAAGCACATAGCCGCCGTCTATTATCTATTGGCTGAGCAGTTCGACAGCGATCCTTTTCTCATATTCAAGCTTCGGGGCAGATCCAAAGAGGAGATAGTCGAGGCCCTGCGAAGCAAGCGCTCAGACGGCGCTTTCCAAGAGGCAGGAAGTTCTCCCGGTTCCGGCTCCTTTTCCGTTTCCCTCATGGAGGATAAGGCCAGGCCTCTGGAAGAATGCCTGGATTGCTTCTGGCAAAAGGGAAGCGATCTTGATTTGCTGGAGATCAATCCGAAAGGTCCTGAGGTGGAGAATGCAGTTTTAAAAAGGCTTGGAGAAGCCCCCATCTCAATTGGACGGGCTAATTTGGCTGACTTGCTCATAAAGGCTTATGCCGTAGCAGGTCGGGCTGCACTCGATAAGGCCGCCAGTGGAAACGAGGATTAATAATTTTCCCATATTTTCGTCTCATATAAACCACTCAGCCTCTCAACTCACCAATCCCCGAGCAGCC
>CAYXSJ010000301.1:624-1903 GCA_964467095.1 uncultured Methanotrichaceae archaeon | reverse complement strand
AGGCGGTTCATCCATCACGCTTGACAACATCACATTCACCGGCGAGCAGGTTAAGTTCGATGTGCTGGCTTTGCTGGCTCCGGGGATGGCGCTCATGTTCCTGATGTTCACGGTCAGCAATGGCGGAAGATCTCTGTTAATCGAACGGAACCAGGGCACCCTGCCGCGCTTGTTGGTTTCCCCCACCACATCGGTGCAAGTCTTGGGAGGAAAGGTTATTGGTATTTTCCTGACCGGGGTGGCGCAGATGCTTATCCTGATCGTGGGCACCAGCCTGATGTTCAATGTGCAGTGGGGCGACCCGCTGGCCGTATTGGTGCTGGTTCTGGCGGCTGTCTTTGGTGCGGTCGGCTGGGGAATGATCATCACCGCCGCGGTCAAGACACCCGGCCAGGTATCTGCCATCGGCGCGGCGGTCATGTTGACCTTTGGCATTCTGGGCGGCACCTTTATAAACATGGAAACCCTGCCGGAATGGTTCCGGCTTATCACCAAGATCACGCCCAATGCCTGGGGCATCGACGGCTTTACCCGGCTGGCGTCGGGCGGCAGTCTGGTGAATATCTTACCCGACATCGGCGGGCTGCTGGCCATGGGCGCGCTGTTGTTTATCGTTTCATTAGTCCTGTTCACGCGCCGCGGCGTGATCCAGCGCTAGAGGTGCCGCGATGAATAAACTGATTGCCATCTTTTTGAAAGATACCGAAATTCGTTTCGCCTCGGCGATGGAGTGGCTGTTCTTCCTGATCCTGCCGATCTTTTTTACCTTCGTGCTGGCCGGCGGTACGGCTTCAAACACAGACAGCCGCACCCGCCTGGCCGTGGTGGACCAGGCCGGCTCGCCGCTCTCGGCGGCGTTGATCGCCGAACTGGAGGCATCGGATACGATCCGCCCGGACGTGAAGTCGTTGGCGGAGGCCGAAGATGAATTTTCCGACCGCAACGTCTCGGCCCTGCTGGTCATTCCGGCGGATTTCGACCTGGAGCACCTGCGCGCTGGCGCTCTGGCGCTGGAATTGCGCCAGCAGCCCAATAATTTAAGCTCCCTGGCGGCTTATCAAGCAGTGCAGGCCATCCTACAGCGCTTGAGCAGCGGGGTAGAGATCGCGCAGCAGAGTGTCGCCGCCGCCGAAGCGATTCAACCTTTCGCCGGCGAGGCGCAGCGCGTCGCCTTCTTCGAGAGCGCCCTGGCGAGCGCGCAAAGCGAGATGGACGCCGCGCCCAACCGCATCACGGTCACGCAGGCCTACATCGAAGACGAGATCGAATACGATCCCAA
>CAYXSJ010000301.1:0-614 GCA_964467095.1 uncultured Methanotrichaceae archaeon | reverse complement strand
GAGCGCAGCGCCTACTTCGCCGCCGCGCTGGAGAGCGCGCAGAGCGAGCTGGCTGCCGCGCCGGAGCGCGTGGCAGTGACCCTGGCGGCCGTCGAGGATCCGGTGGAGTACGACCCGCGCGCCAATTCCTCGGCCGGGCAGATGATCACCTGGGTGTTTATCCCCTTGTTTGGCATCTCGGGCACCTTCGCCTACGAGCGCACCACCGGCACGTTGCGCCGCCTGCTCACCACACCCACCCGCAGGGCCACCTATCTGCTGGGCACGCTGCTGACGGCGGTCTTTTGGGCGTTGGTGCAGATGCTGCTGCTGGTGCTGTTCGGCATTTTCGTGATGAAACTGAACTGGGGGCAGGCCCCGGCGGCGCTGGCCGTGATTTTAATCAGCTCGGCGCTGGCGGCTTCGGCCATTGGCGTGGCGCTGGGCGCCTTTGTCAAAACCGAGGGCCAGGCCAATGGCCTGAGCATCATGCTGGGCATGGTCATGGCGCTATTGGGCGGCTGCTGGTACCCGCTGGAGCTCTTCCCGGCGGTGGTGCAACAGGCCGTCAAGGTGTTGCCCACGCGCTGGGCCATGCAGGGCATGCTGGATATCGTCCTGCGCGGCCAGGGTTT
>CAYXSJ010000300.1:0-1908 GCA_964467095.1 uncultured Methanotrichaceae archaeon | reverse complement strand
CGCTAATCAATAACGTTAATAGTAGTACCATATGCTTCTGTAGTCCTCCGGGTCCTCTCCTCTCTCATTTAGCCTCTGCAAATACCTATGGATGGAAACGTCCGTGTAGAGGTAGGGCTTTACCTGAGCTATGTTCTTCTCCCAGGGAAGGAAAGAGTACATCCTCTTGCCCTCAGGAGTAATGGCGATTAGCTCGTGGTTTTGCCAGGCCCTCAGATGGTCCTTGCCAAGGCCTGGAACATTAAAAACCGGCTCGTCTGTACGAAATATCCCCGGAAGCAGGCGTGCCTCTTCCTTTCGCTCCTGAAGGATGCGAGCTATGGGCACAGCATAGTCTTCCATCTCCGTTTTGCCCTTCATATTGAATGTATAGTATGGGTCCACACCAATCTGCTTGAGAACGACTCTTAGGGCGGAAGTCTCGAACTTGCGGCTGTTGGCAAAAGTGAAGACCTGCTGGTTGTATACCTCAATGCCGGTCATCTTCACCTTCTTTATGGCCGCCAAAGTTTCCGGCGTCACCTCATAGGTATGCATGAAGTGCGTCACCATGCAAAGGTTCCTCTTTCCAAACTCATGGTACTGGGCCAGTATCTCACAAAGTTCACTGGTAATCCTTTGGGGCACTGTTGCCGGGGTTCTGGTAGCTACCCTGATGCTCTTCAGATGGGGCATCTCTGAAAGCTTGCCCAAGATCCTATCAATCAGAGAGTCATCCATCACCAGGGGGTCGCCACCCGTGAGCAGAACGTCCATCATCTCCTCATGCTCTGAGAACCACTGCAAGGCAGCCTCGATCTTCTCCAGGGGAGCCAAAGCCGAGGCCATGAGGGGCGAGGCTATCTCCCAATTGCGCTGGCAGTAGACGCAGATCTGAGGGCATGATTCATAGGGCTTAATTATCGCCACCCTGGGATAGCGGCGAGTGACCAGATCTATTGGCGATGTGTCCCCTTCTTTCATGAAATCAAAAGCCCAATGCTTGTCCTTTCTGTGGGTGATCATATTCTGCACATAGCTTAAGGGAGGGAAGACCTGTCTGCGAACGGCATAGTCCTGATCACAGGGCTCCTGGTCCATGAGATGCAGATAATAAGGGGTTACCCCAAACGGCACATGGTTTTCCAGGGCCAGCCTTATAGATTCTTCATGGTGATGATTTAATTTTATTAATTTTTTAATTGTATCCAGGCCCTGAATATCTTTGAATACATGCCGGAATTGCCAGTGCCAATCCTTCCAATCATCTTCTGTGGAATCCAGCGTCTCCAAGATTCTTTTTCTATTCTCATTTCGTTTGGCTATTATCTGAGGATCAAGGCCGGATTGATATCTTGTCAAGTATCTGTCCATGCGCCTTCCCATTTGGTCCAGATAGTCAGAGCGAATCTTGCCGGCGACTCTACCTTCATATTCCTCGAATTTTGGAATATTTATTCCTTCCATAAGTCGAGAAGGGTAGACGTCAGCCTTCAATTTTAGGGCCTTAAAGAAATGGACAAACTCAGCAACAAAGTCGTCACTGACATTTGCATCGCCATTGACCGCAGCGCTCCACAGGTTCTCTAGGGCTGAAGTGCCTGCAATTCGCTCATTTCTTGGAGAGATGATATTTTTCAATGTGCGTATGACTTCTTTAAAGAGAACATAGTCCCAGTTCTCAATCTCACCCACGTCGCAGGAATAAGTCCATTCTCTGGCTTCTATGTAGCGTGCCACCTTATTGCGGGCACTCTCTAATGTCTTGCTCTCCTTCAGCAGTATATATAGTTCGGGTGCTGCATCCCAGCATTCTTCCCATCTAGCAGTCATATCATAGTTTTCTTTGGAGAACATTTTACTTCTATTTTTCCCGTGACCACTCCCATGAATAAATTCACGGGCATCTACGGTCTCTCAACCGATGGC
>CAYXSJ010000299.1:0-1911 GCA_964467095.1 uncultured Methanotrichaceae archaeon | reverse complement strand
AAAACATCAAATGCCCTGAAGAGCACGACCTGCCACCAATCAGCAGACTCACATCATTGATGAGATCCATGCCAGCGCATCTCAATTATTGGATCCCTCTTTTGGCTTTGCTCCTCAGTGTAGAAAGTCTTTGCAGGGCATCGTCTAAAGTCTCAATTTTCTTGGCGAAGTGGAAGCGTATCAAATGCCTTACATCCTCCCGGAAAAAGCTGGAGCCAGGAACCGCTGCCACGCCGACCTCCTTTGCCATCCATTCACAAAAGGCGGTATCGTCCGAACATCCGAACTCAGATATATCCATCATTATATAATACGCTCCTTGAGGAAAGGTGTAAGTGAATCCTTCCGCATCCATTCCTTTGAGGAAGAAGTCTCTTTTCTCTGTGTACATCTCGCAAAGATTGGCATAATAAACATCTGGAAAGCCAAGCGCTGTTACGGCCGCCTCCTGCAAAGGTGCCGGCGCGCCTACGGTCAGAAAATCATGGACCTTTCTCGCGCCATCGATTATAGCTGGCGGAGCTATCAGATATCCCAGTCTCCAGCCTGTGATGGAATATGTCTTGGATAGGGAGCTGCAGGAAATGGTCCTCTCAAACATGCCCGGCAGAGATGCGAAATAGATATGCTTGTACGGCTTATAGACAATATGTTCATAGACCTCATCGGTTATTACGAATACATCGTATCGATCTGCCAGTTTTGCTATGAACTCCAGCTCCTCCAAAGCGAAAACCTTTCCCGTGGGATTGGAGGGATTGCATAGAATCAATGCCTTGGGTCTCTGCTCAAATGCCTTCTTCAGTTCTTCTTCATCAAATGAGAAGTCAGGGGGATGCAAAGGCACAAAGATCGGCTGTGCACCGGACAGTATGGCATCTGCACCATAATTCTCATAGAAAGGCGAGAAGATGATGACCCTGTCACCGGGATTGCAGACAGTCATCATAGCCGTCATCATGGCCTCCGTGCTTCCACAGGTGACAACGATCTCTTTCTCCGGGTCGATAGGCATGCCCATAAACCTGGACTGCTTTTTGGCCAGAGCTTCCCGGAAATTTTGAGCGCCCCAGGTTACTGCATACTGATGGGGCCCGTTCATTGCTACGTCTTCAAGAGCCTGCAAAAGCTTCTCAGGCGGCTGGAAATCAGGAAAGCCCTGAGAGAGATTGACAGCCTCGGAGGCGTTGGCGATTCTGGTCATTTTGCGGATGACTGATTCTGAGAAACATTCCAGGCGACGACTTAGTGACGGCATAATGCTTCTAACCTCAAAGTTAGCGTATCTTCAATGTGCTAAAGTAGGAATTAGCGAGGCCCTCATTGGACAAATATGTTTTTTTCATGAAAGTTGTATTGTACTTTTTGCCAGATCAGGGGTGCCGCTGCTCTCAATCAAGGCTCTTGATACGTGCTCGCCATATTTGTCCAGGTATTGCTGAATCAGCACTCCTCCACCGGAGCCGCCATAGAGCATGATCTTTCCGTCTTTCGGCAATAGCCTCTTTTTTTGCATGTCCTGTCGCACGGCCTCAATATCATCCACCTGTTCCTCGGAGCCGTAGAACCTCAATGCTCGTGAATAATCTATCGAGCCGTCTCTATTGAAGACCTCCGGAAAGAGGGTAGGGCTCACACCCCGGTTTCCCATGAGAACGTAAGATAGCCCGCCCAGGCTCTCTTCAAAGTATTCAAAGTCCAGGATTGCGATTGCTGCCCTGCAGAGGTCAACAATGCCAAGGCGCGGCTTTGGTCGGCTGTGATGACTCCGGGCAGGTGAACACTTTTCGCGAGGACCACCGGGTAAGGAAGGCTGCGGCAGGTCAGGTAGATGGTCGGTAGATCCAGGCTGCAGTTCCAGCAGGCAAAAAATGGCCTGGAGCTAACGGCCATGGCTCTTCAGCCCCAGGA
>CAYXSJ010000298.1:1466-1916 GCA_964467095.1 uncultured Methanotrichaceae archaeon | reverse complement strand
CTGCCCCTACGAACGCCGCGAAGCCGTGCGCGCCGCCCTCAAGGATTTGCAGGAACTGCCTTTCCAATTGGAGCCGGATGGCAGCAAGGTCATCTTCAACTATCGTCGTTGATTCAACCCTTTATAGTCGCTCTCAACCGGTAGGAGGGAAACGAATGGAACGCATCACACAATACCTGGAAGAAATGAAAACCGCAATCGACCTGATCCCCATGGATCGCTTTGATCAGATTGTGGATATTCTGCACCAGGCGCGGCTGAACGGACAACAGGTATTCATCATGGGCAACGGCGGCAGCGCCTCCACGGCCTCTCACTTTGTGTGCGACCTGGCCAAGAACACGCGCAATCACGGCTGGCCGAACTTTCGCGCCATTGGCCGGACCGACACTGTGGCCATTCTGACGGCCTACGCGAACGATGAAGGCTACGAAAACGCGCTGGCCGGGC
>CAYXSJ010000298.1:0-1456 GCA_964467095.1 uncultured Methanotrichaceae archaeon | reverse complement strand
ACTGTCCAACCTGGTCCGGCCGAACGACGTGGTGGTGGCCATCTCGTGCAGCGGCAATTCGACCAACGTGCTCCGCGCGGTGGAGCTGGCCAACCACTCCGGCGCCATCACCATCGGGTTGACCGGCCGCAAGGGCGGGCACCTGGCGACGATGTGCAACGTCAACATTTCCGCCCAGGCGGATGCGATCCAGCAGCAGGAGGATGTTCACCTCATGCTGTGCCACATGATCACGGTGGCGTTGAACGAGCAGCCCAAGGTCGAGGTCATCACCCGTCGCCCGGCTTACGCCGAGTCCAATACGCTCTCGTTGATCAAGAGCCTGTTCGGCAAGGATGTCTTCGAGGAGCCGGCCGAGACGGCGCCGCACGGCACGCCGGTGGAACTGGTGCAGAAGATCAGCGCGGAAATGGCGCAAAATCTCGACCTTCACGAGATGCTCACCTACGTGCTGCAAATGACGCTCGACAGCGTGGGCGCTTCCAGCGGCAGCATCATGGTACTGAACAACGAGGGCGAGGTCATCGATGGCCTGCTGGCTTACGCCGGCAAGGTCAACACTGGCTCGCTCGACCGCATGGAAGAGATCAAGAAGCAGGGACTGGCCGGCTGGGTGGTGGAGAATCGCCAGGCGGCGCTGGTGAGGAGCACTCGCGACGACCCGCGCTGGTTGCGGCGCGAGTTTGAGGAATCGACCGGCGAATCGCGCTCGGCGTTGAGCGTGCCGCTCATGACGCAGGACCGCGTGGTGGGCGTGGTGACGCTGGTGCACCCCAAGGCCGGCTGGTTCACCATGGAAGATCTGGCGCTGCTGACTGCCATAACCATCACCATCTCGTATTCGGTCAACGCGCACAATAAGGCCGCCGCAGAGTAGAGCGGCGCTCAACAGGATTGTGAGGCGATGTGATCGAGGGCTTCAGCCAGCGAATCAAAGATGCGGAAGGGCTGCAGGAGCATGGCTTCGGGCAGGCTGGCCTGTGCTTGGCCGCGCCCGGTGCGAACCAGCATGGCTTCGCGCACGCCGGCGGCTCTTCCGGCCTGCAAATCGCTGAGCGCATCGCCGATCATGTACGAGCGGGCCAGGTCCAGGTTCAGCGCCGCGGCGGCCTGCAAAAGCAGCCCCGGCTGCGGTTTGCGGCAGGCGCAGCCATCCTGGGGGGCGTGCGGGCACATCCAGGTGCCGTCCACGCGCCCGCCGTTTTGTTCCACCACGGCCACCACGCGCCGGTTGAGCCGCTGGGCCTGTCGCAGGCTGATCAGGCCGCGCCCAACCGCCGATTGATTGGTAACCAGAATGATGCGAAACGGGCTGCTGCGAAACGCTCGCAGCGCCGCCAACGCAGCCGGGATGAAGGCGATATCGCGCCACGAACGAACGTAATCATCCCGGTTTTCAATGATGACGCCGTCGCGGTCGAGAAAAATTGCCGGATCCATGGGATCAATTATACGC
>CAYXSJ010000297.1:0-1922 GCA_964467095.1 uncultured Methanotrichaceae archaeon | reverse complement strand
CTTCATGTAGCCGAGCGCTCCCTCCGGAGGAGGGAAGAAAAACCGCGTCGCCCGGTGGCTTGTACGCGTCGCAAAACGGTCTATCTCACGGTCGCGCTTGTACTGCGCCATGCGAGCCGCTCGCTCTTCGCGGGCTATCTCAGCGGCTGAGCGCTTCGACTCGGCTCGCTTTGCAGCCTCCGCCTTCTGATGCTCGGCAACGATGTTGCGGTAGTAGGCCTTGACGTGAGCGTCCTGCGCGCGCGCTTCGCGCTGTCTCGACTGGGCCCGGTCACCATCGAGGCGCATCCGCAGCTTCGCTAGTTCGAGCTCGGACTTGGCCTGTGCCTTGTAGATCTGAGCGTTCAGCTTGGACTCGGTGTCGTATATGTGCTTGGCAATCGACAGCGACTGCTTCTCAAGCGTCGCCAACCCTGCGTTGCGCCCTCTACCTGCGCCGAATGCTTTTTCCATCTTCGCAGGCACGCTCGCCAACACCTGATCGAAGCTGCGATCAAACGCAGCACCGACGCGCATCAGGATGTCTGGACGATCAGCCATTGGTCAAGATCTCGAGGCAAGTTGCGATGTAGCGACGAACACGCGGCGCTTTGGTTGGGTCGAGTGAATCTGCGAGCGCTCCCTCTTGGATCATTCGCACGAACAGAGCGACATCATCGTCGGATGCCTCTGGGAAAATCGGACTCGTCTCAATCTGAAGGCGTTCGATTTCATCGAAGATGAACCGCAGACCCTGAGGGGTAAGGGACAGCCGAAGCAGTGCGTCTGGTGTCTCAAACAGTGGATGCGGCTGGCTGATGTCTTCCGGATCCGAGATGCATGTCGCTACTACACCGATCAGCTTGGCCTCGTTGTATGCGCGCAATGCTGCATCATCGCCATCTACGATTGCAGCGCGCATTGCCTTCAAGGCTTCGATCTCGATTGAGTCAGCATCCTCCTGCCCAGGCAAACGGATCCCCATCAAGACCTCGCACTCCGGACGCCCTGAATACGTGGCGACCCATGCGCTCAATGGAATCCGAATGACGCGCGGAGGCGCCATTGATCCAATCTGATCGAGTGTGCTTTCGAACGCACTCACGACTTCTTCACTGCCTCTTTCAGGATGCGATTCCAGGCTGTTCGTCGGTGGTAGTAGATGCCAATCTGTCCTGGAGTAAGATCAACAACTGGGCGGCCAAAGTACGCGTGAAGCTCACGAGCAAACCCGGCCGCATAAGTGATAAAAAATCGTCACTCTCCACGGCTTGCCTCGTCGCATCAAACATCTTGTCTGCGCCCAGCGTGAGCGCCTGAGGGTTGATCTCGTCCTGCCACATCTCTTGACGCTGCCGAAGGTAAAACACAATGTCGTCCGTCATGTGCTTTGACGTGCGCAGCACCTGTGCCGCTTGTTCGATCGTGTCACCAAAGTACAGCTGGGCGTCCTTACCAGGCGGCGTGTCTGGATCTACGTACGACGCAGCAACCGTGTAGATTGCAAGCGCGTGGTTGTAGATCGGATTTGCCGACGACACCTCGCCTCCCTTGTCCTTCGTTCGTGCCGCAGCCAGTTCGAGCACTAGTTCGCGCTCCAACGGCAAAAGAGCGCGAACCCCAACCTTCACCGTCGGATATGCGGTTGGGTTGAGCTCGCGCTCACGTGCTTGTTCAGGCGTGCCAGCCTGCAGTCCATGGGGCACGTTTGCCAACGGTAGGTCGATGACCTTGATCGCTCGCGTGCCCTGTTGAATCTCAGAAAATCGTGCCATCGAGTCCTTCGACTGCAGGAGTATGTAGATGGTGGGCTAGACCGAAGCGGTGCCGCCCACCGGAGCACCGCCCCGGTAGCTAGGGAGGTTAGGCCGCTATCCGGAAATTTTCGGAGCAGGACCTTCGAAGTTGAAGGTGCCCGTCGCCTTGCCGTCGACATAGCTCAT
>CAYXSJ010000296.1:0-1928 GCA_964467095.1 uncultured Methanotrichaceae archaeon | reverse complement strand
TTTCCATGCGGCGTTCGTAGCCTGCTACTACGGCTTTCTTTCCGTTGGAGGTCAGAGAAACTCCTGCACGACTTTTGATGAAGTCGTTCCTGGAAATCTCCTCATTGTTAAACAGGTTTATGGCTACTGAATCGGCAATGAGGGGGCGGAACTCTTCCATCATGTCCAGGGCCAGAGCAGGTCTGCCGTATCTGGGTCTGTGATAAAATCCAAGATAGGGATCAAAGCCCACTGCTAAGAGAGTGACAAACAGGTCTTTGACCAGGATGCCGTAGAGGTAGGAAAGCACTGCGTTCACCGGGTCTTTTGGCGGTCTGCGGTTTCTGTTATCAAAAGAGAAGTCCTTGCCGCCTTCTTTCAGCAGGTTGGCAAACTGAGAAAAATAGCATTCTGCAGCCGCACCCTCGATGCCCAGGAGGCTCTGGCTGCTTGATGCCGCTTTTGCCTCTGCGGCCAGTTTTGCCAGGAGGCTGAGGGAGCATGTGCTGCGCTTCGAATCGTTTCGGCGCATGAGCGTTCTGCAGTTTTTGATCTTGCCGGCTACAGCCTTTCGAGCCAAAAGTATCGATTTTTTCGGGTCCATGGCGCACTGGAACTGGTGTATCCTCAGCTCGACGTTTTTATGGGTCGTTCCCAGGCAGATTCCCTGGAACCAGCCTCCATGTGTAAAGTGGATGACAGGCACTCCTCTTTGCATCAGCTCGACCATGGCCGGAGTGGTTATCTCCACGCCTCCGTAGAGCGAGAGCTGAGAGATCTCTCTTAGCCTGGGCTCACTGACTTTGCCTTCCGGTGACCATATCTCCAGGCGTTCTTCCTTCTTCCTGACGGTATTGCCACGACCGACTACGTAAACGGGTATGGCGTCGTCCCGAGAGGGAAGCAGCCTTCTGATTCGGCCTGCCGGGCCCGCTTTCAGAGCTACTTCCTCTTTAGTTCCCATTTCCCTGCCCGTTTCATCATCCACTTCCGTGTGTATTTCTCCATCAGCAGCGTCCATCTCCTTGAGGAGGGTAACCTCATCGGGCAGGCAGATGCCAGCCAAAGAGCAGCGGTTGCACTTGGGGCTGTGCTGCAAGGGGGGTGGCATCTCTCCTTGCGTTGCCGCGATCCGAAGGGCAGCGATGAGTTCCATGGTTCTGCTAACCAGGGCATCGTCAAATGCAATGGGCACTTTTTTCTTCGATTTTACAAAGTATGCGATTCCTTCATCGCAAACAAAGCCGTTTTCCCGCAGAACCAGTCCCTGGGCGCAGAGCTGAACTCTCTCCGGCTCGTAGGCACCTTCTGGGATGTCAGGCGCCTCTCCTCGTTTGTAGTCCACCGGAGTGACATGGCCACCATTGCCTTCCAGAAGGTCGATTCTGCAGGTTATGCCGGATGAGTTGCCGGAAAGGTAAACCGATCGAGCGTGAAATGTCTCGAACTTCTCGGGGACTTTGCCTGAGTCGGTATCCACGCGCCGGTGCTGGAATCTGCCATCAACTGTATCGGCGCTGTCTAAAAATTCTCCCTGCACCCATTCGATATAGCAGAGGCGAGGGCAGTAGGCGAACTCGTTGAGCATTCGGGCGGGAATCAGCTCAGGCAAGTCTATGCTTGGATCATCGGTTTTATCTTTCGGATCAGGAATCATTAACTCACCGTAGTAGTATTAATAGCCATGATTAATAAAGATATTTATCTTTTATGAAGCTTCAAGCATTCTATATAGAATATATCAACATCAATATGGCTTCGGTGGGGCCACGACTTTTCAGCCGTGGAAATGGGCGTGGGCCCGGTAGAGGTCCGGGTAACTCAGGAGGCTTCAATGGGGCCACGACTTTTCAGCCGTGGAAATAGCATCTCATCTGAGGATCAGGCCATGCTAGGCATTCTGGCTTCAATGGGGCCACGACTTTTCAGCCGTGGAAATGCACGATTCG
>CAYXSJ010000295.1:0-1929 GCA_964467095.1 uncultured Methanotrichaceae archaeon | reverse complement strand
TACTTATGCGAAAAATTGATTCTGAGAGTCATGTGTCCTCCAATGCATCTATGATCAATTCACCGATGCCATAAAACGCCTCTTTCGAACCGGTGAGGGTTATCGTGCCATTTAGGGCGGTCACAGCGAACCCCTCCATAGCCGTTATGGTAAGCTTGAGATAATCGCCATCTGCCTCTAACATATATCCCATTTATATCATCCTCAAGAACTTTAAGATCCGGTACACGGTCCGGATTATCAGGAGTCTCATTCTTTGCCCTCCATGATCTCCGCCGCCTTCCGCATGCGATGCATCATATCGACATCAGCATCACACTGACTGCAGCAGCCCTCCAGCAGGTCGTCTTTTGCGATTCGGGCGATCCTCTCAGCATCCCCCGGCTGGAAGCAAGCGGCGGCCTCCAGGAGCCAGGGGGCGGCGTTGCGGAGAGCTATGTAATGATTTGCATCATCGTGGGATCCAAATGCTGCTATATCTTCACCAAACACCGATATTGACTTATAGGTATCGACTATAACAGCATGCGGCAAAGCTTCTCGCATGACCGAAGATATTCCTGGCAACCGTTCTCCAATCTTGGGTGGTTTGGCTTTCTTCTCCAGCCCCTTCAACCGGGCGACCTCATCAAATCGAGTCATGGCTTGCCCTCGACGACATTTCCAGCTTCATCGCGGTCCACTATCACACTCACGGGATCATATGGGAACGTGATGGTGACGCGGCTATCTGCATTGGTCCAAGTTGTGCCATCCGGATCTCTGAATACTTTGCCCCGGATATCATAAGCGCGGTTGCGATCCTTGAATACGTGGCTGCATCGCTTATTTTGCCACATATCAATGTTTACTTCCTCCCATTCCTCATCTTCTCCTGTTAGTGGTCCCAACGGCTTATGAGAGGCTAAATGGGCGAACAATTGGATACAATAGGGCGCAGACATTCCGGAGTGGCCCTGCTTGCCGAAAACCTCTATAAGTTCCAACACGTTTTCGGCTATCCATTTGTCCGGCCCATCTTCCTTCAATTTTCCAGCCAGCTCGCGTCTGGCATGCTCGATTATTGTCATTCTTCTTCCTCCAAAAATGGGGGCTCAGGCCCCTTGGATTTCTTTCGACTCATCGATTCCCAATTCGGCTGCTCCATAGAGATTGTTACACTCTTTGGGGTGGTCCCTTCGCAGGCCCTGGAATTTTGCGACCTTTTCAATCATGGTGGCTTTCTTCTCTTTCCAGAGGGCTATCCCGGTGTCGTATTCCGAAAGGTTCACAGAATGCCTCTCCGATTCCCTGCCATCGTTCCAGTATCCTTGATACCATCCCCCCACAAGCTGCTCGTTTGGTGGGTAGAAGGTACCGGGCCGGTATATGGGGTCCTCCTGGTCTTTCTTCATGGTGATAACGCCGGACTTGTAGCCCTTGAACTCGTGGTTCTCCGCCGCACGCCTGGTGAAAGTGTTCAAGCCCACCACGTGACTAACCGATCCGTCTTTTCTCTTGATTAGATAGATCTCTTTGGCGATGACTGAGCACCCAAGCTCATTGGCTATGATCAGATGATCTATGATTTCCTGGCCAGTTGCCTTCGGGTTGATGAAGTTCCTGATGCCTTCTGGTGAGAGCATCCCAAGGGCGGGATTGCCTGAGATCAGGGTCTTGATATTCCTCTTTTCATCTTCCTGGATGACGGCAGGCAAGTATCCCCCGTTGTCCTCCTCCAGGCTCGTAAGTGCCATCTGAAAGGCAGAATCCGAGCACTTGACCTTCCCCTTCTCAATGGATAGTGTGATGATCTTTCCTTCAGGACCGTTGACTAGGATGGCCTCCTTGGCCATGTCCACATCATTGATCTGATAGGTCGGGTTCAGTGCCACATAAGATTCTACTTTTGCTTTGATTTCTTCGAATTTTGCCATTTCTATTTCTCCA
>CAYXSJ010000294.1:0-1961 GCA_964467095.1 uncultured Methanotrichaceae archaeon | reverse complement strand
CGCCCAGCAGCGCGCACACCGCCATCACTGCGGCCGCCGGCCAGTTGACCTTGCCGGAGAAGACGAAGAACACCGCCGCGGCCACGTTGACCACCAGCGAAATGGACTGCTTGAGCGCGTTCAATTTGGTCAGCGAATCGGAGAGCACCAGGCCCAGCACGGCCAGCACGATCACGCTCAGCCCGGCGCCGAAATAGCCGCCGTAGACCGCCGCCAGCGCCACGGGCAGCACGCCCCAGGTTTCGACTTTACTGATGTCCGCGCCGTGCCGCGCCGCGCGGCGCAGCACCCAGTTGCGCAGCGGGTCCGAGACGGCCAGCAGCAGCGCCGCCAGCAGGATGAGGAAGGGCACCACCGAGCGGAACAGGCGCTCGCCGGTGTTGAGCAGCAACAGCGCGCCGGCAATGCCGCCAACGATCGCCGCGGGCAGGTAGGCCAGCGCGCGCTTCTTCTGCTCGCGGATCTCTTTCCACTGCGCCAGCGTGGCGCCCAGGTAACCCGGGCACAGCGCCACGGTGTTGGTCACGTTGGCCACCACCGCCGGCACGCCGACCGCGGTGAGCATGGGAAAGGTGATCAGCGTGCCGCCGCCGGCCAGGGTAATCCCAATGACCGCC
Organism: uncultured Methanotrichaceae archaeon; assembly: GCA_964467095.1. Lineage (GTDB taxonomy): Archaea > Halobacteriota > Methanosarcinia > Methanotrichales > Methanotrichaceae > Methanothrix. Next base: position 1,344 of record CAYXSJ010000294.1, on the reverse strand, counting down.
CCCGCGGCCAGGCCGATAAGGAGGTAATCGGTAAGGTCAAGGGGCAAGGTAAAAAACTCGAAAGAAGAAATTTATTGGGATAAGTATAACGAAGAATGGCGGAATTAGGAAATTTTGCTGCGCATTTCACCACTATGTTGTTGCCAAGAATCACTCTTTCCCGTGTTACAGATAGATTTTAACTGATTGAACCTAAACTTTGGAATAACCTGATTAATTTTTACAGAAAATAACTTGCACAATCCGAGTTGCATATCAAATCAGGAGAATTTTATGGATTACACCCTTTAGCAAGTAGTTCTTTTAGCCATTATTGCAAAGGCAGCTTAATTTATGAATTTACAAAAATCAATAAATCCGTTGCGCAAAAAAAGAGCCCTTTTCCTCATGCCGCCAATAAAAGGTTAAGGTATCTTCACCAATTTCAAGGTTTCCAGGTCTATCTAATCCTTCCTCCTTAAGGAAATAATGGAGCATTATTCCATATGATTGTGCATTAAATTCTGGGTTTTGGATCAAGTATTCAATAAAATTTCCATTCTGCAAAATCTTGAACTGTCGATGATACTGTTCTGGAATATATCTTAACGGTCTTTCATATATTGATGGAATTGGAAATTCTCCATTTTGGTTCTTTTCAATTATTATTGGCTCAACTGAAGAAGAGTATTGATTACATTGCCTTTTAGTGATATAATAGTTATATATTGGTAATTTTCTATTTGCAAACCAACTTGGGGATAGGGTAACGTAGCTTGGGGATGCACGATTTGAATATTTCCGAAATTATCGAACAATTGAATAGCCTTTCCAACACGGAGAAACAAGAGATTATCTCCATCCTCAGCCGTTCACTTATTCAAAAGGAACTAACCGCAGATTTTGACCGTGAGGAACTGACCGAAAAGCGGTTTGCTCATGATAAAAAATGCCCACACTGCACTTCGGTCAACCTTGTCAAAAATGGTACTCATAATGGTCGCCAGCGGTTTCTATGTAAGATTTGTCATAAAACATTTGGCGAAACTACGAACACCATTCTTCATTCAACCAAAAAGAACATCGAGCAATGGATTAAATTCGCTTGGTGTATGGTACGAGGATATTCCTTGCGCCGTTGTGCCGAGGAAGTGAAGATTTCAGAGCGTACCGCCTTCTTTTGGCGACATAAAATTCTGCTTGCCATCTCAAAAATCCTCAAAAATGACAAAGTAGATGGCATTGTGGAAACTGATGAGACCTATTTTTTGGAGTCGTATAAAGGCAAACGCCTGATTGACTGGCAAAAGATGGGGCGTAAAGCAAGAAAACGAGGTGGTTCTGCGGTAAAACGTGGCATTTCAG
>CAYXSJ010000293.1:0-1963 GCA_964467095.1 uncultured Methanotrichaceae archaeon | reverse complement strand
TCTTCGTCGTGCAGGATGATCTCCTGGATGAATCTGTACTCATGGTGCTCCAGGGATGTCTCAGTTATGTCCAGCGTCTGCGTAGGCCTGCCCAGTCCTCGATCCAGGATCTCCCGGCAGTAGGCCAGCACAAGATCTGGCCGGTCTTCGGGAAGGTTCTTGAAGGTGCGAATGAGCTTGTCGGCGGCTTCGGGCGCAAACTCCTCCAGCTTGCGCTTGGCTTCCCGGGCCGGGCGGTTTTTGATTTCGCCAAATCGATTGCCAGGAAGAAACCGCCCCAAATCGTCCCGCTGACCGGCAGGTTCAGGCTGGCTCTGCAATGGCTGGGGGTCATGGTTGCTGCCTGTCTCTTTCTCTGGGCCCGGCCCATCCTCTGGCCAGATCGGCCCATCGGGCAGACCGCTAGCCAGATACCTCTGCAGCGAGGCCTTGGGCAGATCTACCTCCCGGGCCGCCTGGGCCTCGCTCATGCCTTCGGCCACTAAGATGGATGCCCGCTGGCACTTGCTGCGGATTTCAGTATAATCTTTGATCTTGCGGAACATGGGCCGGAGGGCCTCCCTCCGGCTCTACAGTAGGGCTAGCACGTCTTCTGTTGTTGGTCCATGGCCCATCTCTGTCAGCCGGCCTCATCCTCGTCAGTCTATAGTCTATGCAATCACCTCATTTCGGATCGCAGGATGCGTCCATGTCCGGGCAGAGACCGTGGTCTGGGGCGGGAGCTATGAAGGAAGTGAAAAAGGGTTAGATAGACCAGAATGGCCGGTGCTCTGCTGTCCGTTGGAGCCTGCTTTCACTGGCTTATGTTGCTGAAGTACAGCATCATAACAAAGCAGATGACAAAGATCTGGATATCCAGGACGAATTCATGGTAGTTGATCTCCTCACGTCTAATAGCTCTTCTTGCGAAGTTCAGGGCAGACAGGATCCACAGGAGGGTAAATAGGGCCGTTGTGGCTGATATATGGCCGATCAACTGGGCGCCTTGCATCAAGGCAGAATTATCTGGATAAATAGGCATCACCTGGCTCTGAAAGTTGTTTTTGGCCGGGCCTGCTGCGGTTTAGAAAATTATTGAACCTGGCCTGCAGCTCAGGGGAGGCCTCCAGGGGAAGCTCGTGGCGGGCTCTATACTTCATTCGATTGAGCGAGTAGTCTGCAAGCCACCGGTCAAAATAGCACCCAGGAACCCAGGTGGTTCTGAGCCGGACTCCCTTTCTGCCAGCTTCTTCCGGGGCCTTTTTGAAGTAGCGGCCATTGCTGCGCAAAATTCCCCGTTCGGAAAGCTTTTTGGCTAAACCCTGGCTGGGAAAGCCGAGCTGCTCGTAGTCTGCGCCCTGGGCTGTCAGCATGGCCAGCCTGTCGGGATCGGCGCCAGCCTCTGCTATAATGTCAATGAGTTTGACTGAACCCCCTCTCATCTCTCTCCTCTCCATCATAAATTAATTTTTATATGTGAATAATTTTCATTCTCTTTGCCGCCTTCCATCTCCTGTATTTCTGGACCTCTTTTGGATCTTTATTGGGCGGGTCTTTCGGAGGCTCACCGCATACAGGACAGTATGGCTGAGTCTCTCTTCTGTCGTAGGTGTAGCACTTCAGGCAATCAGGGCATATCCGGGGCAGATGGACGAGCCTTCCATCGATCTTCAGCAGGTCGTGCCTCCAGATCTTCCCGGCCATGGTCCCGTGGTGCTCATTGGCGAGCCGGGTACCTGGCTTTCTAAGAGGGCTATTTATCTGCAAATGGTCTCCCTCCCTGGAAAAATTAGATAGTCTCCTCAAAAATAATCTGCCTGCAAGCGCTTGGCCCAGGCATTGCGATCCTGTATACATAAGAAATATATAAGCTATGTGCTCTGATTCGTATGCTGCGGGCTTTCCTGAAAATTATAACTATAAATTGCTCATATTGTTGTATAATCTTAATTTTGTTTGATATGAGCAATATTGCTATATATCT
>CAYXSJ010000292.1:0-1979 GCA_964467095.1 uncultured Methanotrichaceae archaeon | reverse complement strand
GATCTTGGGTATGAATTGACTTTCATACCAGCTTTTTCCTCTGGCCTTGATCAGGGAAAACCTGGTGACTATGCCGGCCAGGAAGGGTATGCCCAGGTAGATGAATACGCTTTCTGCGATTTGGGAGATGGTCACATCGACCAGCGTTCCCTCAGCCACACCAAGCGCTGCCGGGAGCACAGTGATGAAGATATAGGCATAAACGGAATAGAACAGCACCTGGAAGACGGAGTTGAGGCCCACCAGGGCGGCGCAGTACTCGGTGCAGCCGCAGGCCAGCTCATTCCAGACTATGACCATGGCTATACACCTGGCCAGGCCGATGAGGATTATGCCGTACATGAGATGAGGATAGTCCCGGAGGAAGATTACTGCCAGTGCGAACATCAGAATGGGTCCAATGATCCAGTTTTGGATTAGGGAGAGGCTGAGGACCTTCCTGTCCTGAAAAACACGCCCCAGCTCTTCGTACTTGACCTTGGCCAGGGGCGGGTACATCATTAAAATCAGGCCTATGGCTATGGGGATAGATGTTGTTCCGATCTGCAGGCTCAATATGAACTCTGTTATTTCCGGAGAGAGGTAGCCTATTGCTACTCCCAGAAACATGGCTGCAAATATCCAGACTGTGAGGTAGCGCGATAGGAAATCCAGCCCCTTGCTCACTGCCGTTGTCATCCCAATCAATCCTTTCAGAATTATTTGCGGTTTAAGCCCTGCCTTCGCTCACCAGGGCAGCCAGATTCATCATATCGATGACAGCGCCCTCCGCCAACCGGTATCTCGACCATTTTCCATCACGGCGCTCTTTGATCAGCCCGGCCTCCTTGAGGATGGTCAGGTGATGAGAGGTGCTGGACTGGGGCCGGTCCACTGCGATCATTATCTCGCAGACGCACAGCTCGCCCTGCCGCAGAAGCAAAAGGACCTTGAGGCGACAGGGATCAGCCAAGGCCCTGAACAGCTTTGCCTGCTGCTCGATCTTCCCGTCGTCCAGGCCGGCTGTCAAGAGCCGGAGCTTGTCGACCTTGCAGCCAGCCTTCTCTGCGTCACCAATCAGCCGGGACATCCTCTCAACGGCTTCCTTAGGAACTTCGGACATATTGCTCATCCCTTTCAGCAGCAAGAGCAGCTCTTGCCGGCCAGCAGGCTCTTTGACTGCTGCCGCAGACAGCTTTCACAGATCCTGATTCTCCCCTTCTCTTTATGGCTGACAATAATGAGTGATTCAGAATTTTTATGGCATATCTCGCATTTTGCAGTGATCATTATCCCGCACCTGCTCTCTCACATGAGACAATTGTTTCATATCAATCTTCTTTGATATAAAATGTTTCCCTTTCCCCGGAAGATCAGAGAGAAAAACAGCCTTCTTGTCGGTTCTGGCGGAGTGGCTCTCGAAAGAATTATATCCATGAATATCGTTTCATCAAGTGCAATGAATGTAATGGAGAGTGGATTTATGCAAAAGATCAATTCAATCAACAGGATCTCTTTCTTCGCATCGCTAATTGCCATAATTCTTCTGGCATCAGGAATTGCGGCCAGCCTCGATTACTCCGTCGGGCCGGGAAGCGACGACTGGTGGACGATATATCCGGACCAATCCACCTCAGCCGGGGAAAATGTAAGTCATCCGTCATGGGTACTTGATGGGCTGGAGAGCAAGCCGGTGCTGATCTATGTGCATAAATCGTGCAGTTTCTGCAAGCCACAAACCGATGCAATTATGAATATTACAGAAGAATTCGAGGGACAGATAAAATTCTTCGAGGTCGGTGCAGAAGGCAATGATGCAAGGTCTGAAGAGACCCTTGAGGCATATGATCCCAATAACAGGACAACGATGTATGTGCCTCTGACTGTGGTGCTCACTTTAGCTACCGACTCCGGTGGAGATGTGGTGCCCGTCTGGCACAGCACAGATGAGGTCACGGGAGACGCCTGGATCAAGAAATATGTGGAGGACGCCATAGATC
>CAYXSJ010000291.1:0-1982 GCA_964467095.1 uncultured Methanotrichaceae archaeon | reverse complement strand
ACTGCCCTGAATGCCGAAAAGAAAAGGGGCTATGGCCACAGGAGTTTTTGCTGATGGAGTGAGGTTTAAGTGAAAAGAGCTAACATCTACAACCTAACCACAGAGGCAAGAGGCGCAGAGACAAAATGACTACCTTCGGATTCATCGGCACCGGCCATCTGGGAAGCATGCTGATAAGGAAGCTGGTGGAGACAGGAGCTATTGAGCCGGAGGATATGCTGGCCAGCAACCGCACACCAGAGAAAGTGGAGAGGCTGGCTGATGCTTTTGGCATCCGCCCGGCGAGCAATCGTGTAGTCGCGGAGCTATCCGATGTTATATTCATCTGCGTTCGGCCCCTGGAGGTCAGGGACGTGGCGAGCGAACTGGCCCACCTGCTCGATCCCCGGAAGCTACTTGTCTCAGTGGCCGGGGATGTATCGCTGGAAAAATTGCAGAGCTTCTGCTCGGCCCGCATGGCTCGCGCCTTTCCCAGCATGGCTTCCGAGAAGCTGCAGGGCGTGACACTGCTCGCTTTCGGGGACCGTGCCACCGCGGAAGACCGGCGGCTCATTGCCGGCCTCTTTCAAGTCATCGGCCAGGCAGTGGAGGTCGAGGAGAAGGACTTTGCCGTGCTGGCTGATCTGACCAGCTGCGCACCGGGCTACTTCGCCGCACTCATGCGCGAATTCGTGCTGGCGGCACAAAGAAGGGAGATTCCCTCTGAGCTGGCGGAGCGGCTGGTCAAGCAGACCCTGCTCGGCACAGCCCTGCTCCTGGAAGAGGAGAGCTTTTCCGGCCTGATCAAGAGCGTGGCCACGAAGGGAGGAATCACTGAGGCCGGGGTGAAGGTTATCCAGCGTGAGGCACCCGGCATGTTCGACCTGCTTTTTCAGGCTACGCAGGATCGGCACGAGCAGGTGATGAAGAAAGTTGAGGGGCAGAGATAATTAAAATCATTCGAAAGGTTTAAATATTCGGCTTGTCACTAACTATAAGTTAGTAATATGATAATAGGCAACGCTCGAATAGCAATTGCATGGCTTTAAATTGGTCTCAGAGGAACAGACTAAAAAATTACTTAAGCTTTACACGTACATATATCTTGGAGGATTTTAATGTCAGGAGAAATCACACTCAGAGTCATTGAAGCGCGTCCTACTGATGTCGGACGGGGCATCGCTCGGATAGATCCGGCCGTATTCAGCGAGATGGGCTGGCAGGCCGGAGATGTGGTCAGCATTCAGGGAAAGAAGAAGACTGCAGCACTGCTCTGGCCTGGCTATCCTGAGGACACTGGAACCGGCGTCGTGCGCCTGGACGGCAACACCCGTCGAAACGCGGGCGCAAGCATAGATGATAAGGTGCCTGTGAAGATAGCCCAGGCAGCAGCAGCGGAATCGGTAGTCTTTGCCCCAACCGTGCCCCTGCGCATCACCGGCGCCGAGGCCTATCTGCAAAGATACATGGAAGGGCGGGTCATCACCAGAGGAGACATCATTGAGATCCCGGTCATGGGCAGAAAGATCGAGCTCATGGCCACGCGCGTCTCCCCATCCAGAGAAGCAGCAGTAATCGGTGACAAGACCAGGATAGAGGTGTCGGAGAAGCCTGCCAAGGAAGAGAAAGCAGGGCCCCGTGTCAGCTACGAGGATCTAGGCGGCCTTTCCACTGAGATCAAGAAGGTGCGGGAGATGATTGAGCTGCCCATGAAGCACCCGGAGCTGTTCGAGCGGCTGGGTGTGGAAGCTCCCAAGGGCGTGCTGCTCTACGGCCCGCCGGGCACCGGCAAGACATTGCTGGCCAAGGCACTGGCCTCCGAGACCAATGCTCACTTCGAGACACTGAGCGGCCCGGAGATAATGTCCAAGTACTACGGCGAGTCCGAGGAGAAGCTGCGAAGCCTCTTCAAGACGGCTGAGGAGCAGGCGCCTTCCATCATCCTCATCGATGAGATCGACTCCATCGCCCCCAAGAGAGAAGAGGTGACGGGCGAGGTGGAG
>CAYXSJ010000290.1:0-1983 GCA_964467095.1 uncultured Methanotrichaceae archaeon | reverse complement strand
AATAGTCTAAAAAATATCTGGACATTGTAACCGTAAAGATCAAATAAAATCAAGACCTGGATAGCGTCGCGCATGCCACCTACATTATTTCCGCGAAGCCAAATCCAGCTTAACTAGTTCGTTTTTTAGCCAAATAAATTGTCTATTAAATTTATCGTCCAAGCGCAATATTTTTATACTTGTAGGTGTTATAATACCTACATGGCTATCAAAAGGCATAAGCGCGGGGACCGTGTGTATCTTGCAGAGTACAAATCCATAAGAGTCGGAAAAAAAGTGATCAGTAAGTTTGTACGTTACATAGGTCCTGAGGATAAGCAAAACGTTAGCGAGAAGCCAAAAAGAAAGGTCTTGGATCGGATTGAATTGAACCACTCATACCGCTCCGGAGATGTAAAATTGCTCTGGTCCATCGCGGACGATCTTGGATTTGGCGAGCTAATAGACACAATATGCTGCTCAAAATCCTCTTTTGAAGGCTCGTCCCCGGGCAAATTGCTTACGGCATGGGCAATAAATAGGGCATTAGATCCGGAGAGTGCAACAAGGCTCGAACGCTGGATACCAACCACAGAACTTCCCAAGCTCCTTTGCCTTCCGGAAAATTCGTTTACAAAGGATGCCTTTCTCAACGCCTTGGATTTCATCTGTGCAAGAGATGACGATATCGATTCAATTCTTGATCTGGCGCACGACCTTGACAAGGGATTGTATGAACGGTGGCGAAAGAACAATCCGTTACCTGATGGCGAGAAGGAAACCATTGCATACGATATGACAACATTATTGTTTTTTGGTGTCAATTGTCCTCTTGCAGAACTTGGATATAATCCCGATAAAATTCGCAGACTCCAGGTTAACCTTGCTCTTCTCGTATCCAGTAGAGACAAATATCCTATAATGCATTTTGTATATGAAGGCAGTCGCCACAGTGCTTCTACTGTAAAAAATTTGCTGGCTAGGCTGTCAAATTCGACGATAGAACCTGGCACTCTGATTTGGGATAGAGGCAATATTTCGCTGAAGCATGTTGAACTGGTTGAAGAAGCAGGATGGAAGCTGATATCAGGAGTGCCTAAGACCTTGAAAGCGGCAAAGGAAATCATCGCCGAAAAGGAAATTCATATCGGGCCGGAATCACTCGTCCGGAGCAGTCAAGCAGGTCATATCTATGCTGAAAAGACGGTTCGTCAGCTTTATGGAAAACAGCGCTCTGTTTTTGTCTATGAAAATAGGTCGCGAGGCGTCAAAGACTCGGATGCAAGGAATGAAGCTCTCTCGATTATCGGCCAGGATCTTGATGCGTTGTCCTTGGATGGAAAGAATTGGTCGGAAAAGAGACTGCATTCAAAGATTGAATCGATCGTTGGTACCTGGTCTGACTATTTTGATGTAATCGTATCAAGGAAACTAGATGAGCCTCGCGTAAGGTGGAACTATAAAAAAAATGAGCTTCGAGAAGCAGAAAAAAAAGATGGCAAATGGCTTCTTGTTTCCACAGATGATTCAATTGGCGCGCACAAGGCTGTGAACGCATATCTAGAGAAGGACTTCATCGAAAAAGTTTTTCGGGTTATCAAGACACAAGAAGAAGTCGAACCGGTTCGCCATCGGTTAGAGAATCGTGTAAGAGCGTATCTATTCGTTTGCATGCTGGCCTATCGACTTCTTGCTGTTCTGCAATGGCGCTTAAAGCAGGCTTCCGGCAGGGAGGATTCCTGGGAATCGGCAAGTGAGCTTCTTCAAGACCTATCTAGGGTGGAGAGAGTTGATGTTAGATTTGGCAATGAGATAAAAACGCTTTATCTCAATTTATCAGAAAAGACCTCGAAGTCCCTTAAGTCAATTGGAATGATGGAGCTATTTAAAGAGGAGACGAGACTCGATGTGAAGAAGGAGTTGTAGGTGGTACGTCGTCGCTGATCAGGTCAAGAATAACGAATCAATTTAAGGAGGAAAAAAAAATTGACCAGTATAGTTCAT
>CAYXSJ010000289.1:0-1988 GCA_964467095.1 uncultured Methanotrichaceae archaeon | reverse complement strand
AGCAGACCGGCAACAAATTCGAGGACCAGAACCTCAAGTGCATGAACCAGGCCTGTGACCGGGGCGGGCCCTTCAAGCTCCTCCTCGCCCAGTCCAAGTTTGTGGATGCCCAGAAAATAAGGGTGCAGGAGTCGCCCGAAGACCTGCGGGGCGGAGCACAGCCGCAGACTCTTGACGTCGAGCTGGAGGACGACCTGGCTGGCAAGATCTTTCCCGGAGATAGGGTCATCGTTAATGGCATACTGAAATCATACCAGCGCTCCACTCCCCAGCAGGGCAAGAGCACCTACTTCGATCTCTTCCACAGAGGAATCTCAGTGGAGATGACCGAGCAGGAATTCGAGGAAATTGAGATCGATCCCGAGGAGGAGAAGCTTATCCTGGAGATGTCCTGCGATCCGGAGATCTACGAAAAGATCAGGGGGTCCATAGCTCCCTCCATCTACGGCTACGACGACGTGAAAGAGGCGTTAGCGCTGCAGCTGGTATCCGGCTTCGAAAAGCACCTGCCGGACGGGGCACGCATCCGTGGCGACATCCACATCCTGCTGGTGGGCGACCCAGGCATCGCCAAATCTCAGCTTTTGCGCTACATGATCAAGATCTCGCCTCGCGGCATCTACACCTCAGGCAAGAGCTCCACCTCGGCCGGCCTGACTGCTACGGCAGTTAAAGACGAGCTGGGCGACGGCCGCTGGACCATTGAGGCAGGAGCACTGGTTTTGGCGGACAAGGGCATCGCCGCCATAGACGAGATGGACAAGATGGACAATGATGACAAGAGCGCACTGCACGAGGCAATGGAGCAGCAGAGCTATCATCCTCTGACAGAAATCCAACTGGCAGATGGGCGAAAGGTGCATATCGGCGAGTTTGTGGACAGGCTGATGACTGACCGGCCTTTAGAGATAATTCCCGGAAAGGACTGCGAGATACTGCCGCTTCATGATGAAGTCAAAATAAAAAGCACTGACATGAGCCGCATCTTCGATCTGCCGGTTGATAGAGTGAGCAGGCACCGGGCTCCAAGTCATTTTATTAAAATTAGGTATTCCAATGGGCGCGAAATAATTGTTACTCCAGAGCACCCGATATATATCGCGAAAGACGGAATTGCATGTGTAACCGCCTGCGATGCCAAAGTTGGAGACTTGGCGCCCGCCCCAAGATCGCTTCCGATTAATGCAAATTATAGAAACCTCATTCAAGTTAAAAGGCAGCATTCTGGCGAAAAACTACTGACCTTTCCCGAAAAGCTCAATCGTGGCCTCTCTCGAATCCTTGGATATCTCCTTGCGGAGGGCCATTTTTACAGAGGCTCCAGCCATGAGATCGGCTTTACAAACAAGGATGAAGCTCTGCTTAATGATATGTCAGGCCTCATGCAGGAGTATTTTGGCATTGAAGCATCTCGGAACCAAAGAAGCGACGGCGTAGTCACCTTGAGGTTCATATCAACTCATTTATTCAGATGGTTCGAGGCCAATTTCCCAGAGATGATGCAAACTGGAAGGGGAAGACGAATGCCTGTAGCCGTTTTCCATGGGACAAAAAACAATATTAGAGATTTATTACTAGCAGCATTTCTTGGCGATGGCTGTGTGCACTCAACTTCAGTCGCTTATTCAACCGTATCACGTGGGCTAGCTGAAGATTATCAGGATCTGCTTCTCCTGCTTGGCATATCATCAAGAATATCCATGGACCGGAAAGCCAATGCATTCAAAGTTTGCATAATGGGTGATTCACATAAGAAGTTCGAGCAGCTTTTCTTCGAGCCCGGCCACGAGAAGCTGGAAAGGATGAGGTGCATCACTTCGGCATGTAGCAGGTCCATTCGTCATCATGACGTTCTTCCGGCGGAGACTGCCTATTCAATATTACAAATGAAAACGTCTCTGGGCCTCACGAATGATGGACGCTTTAATGAGCACTTGGATAATGGATATGGACTTACCATTGATACTGTGGAAGAATATGCTTCTGAA
>CAYXSJ010000288.1:0-2007 GCA_964467095.1 uncultured Methanotrichaceae archaeon | reverse complement strand
ATTTCTCGTACATCACCACAACCTGGTAGCCCAGCGCTTCCAGCAGGTGGCTGGCCGAGTCGAAATCGCTGACCACGACCTCGATTTCCTGGCGGATGCTGATGGCCTGGCCCGATTGGGTGGGGCCTTTGTAGGTCATCAGACCCTGCGGGTCGTCTGGATTGTAGCCGGGCGCAGGACGGCGCAGGCGCAGCACGCGGCGCTGCCGCCCCAGGGTCGAGTCGGGGGTGTCGAAGCGAAGATTGGTTTCGAAGGCGCGTTCTTGCGCCAGGTGGGCAGCTAATTTTTGCAGTCTTTGCTCGACCTTGCCCAGGTCGCGCACGTAAAATTTAACTTCGATTTCTTGTTCTTTAGGGTTCATCCGGTCCATCATTTCTCCCCTGTTCTTATTTTACCCGAAAGATACCCCCCTGTGTTTTTCATTTTTGTTGGGAAGTGTCTGTCCAGAGGATCAGCAGCCAGAAGGCCATAAAGACCGCCACAAAAACGTCGTTGACCCGCGCGGCCGGCGAGACGGCGATCCAGATCCTGTCGATCCAGAAGGCCAGCATCCACAGCGCGGCCAGCAGGCGAATCACCAGCCCGGCGCGTCGCCAGTGCGAAAAAAGAACCGCCAGCGCCAGCAGGGCAGCCAGTAATTGCGCCGCGCCGGTTATTGCCAGGTAGAGCGGCCCGGGGTTGACGCCAATTTCCACCAGCCAGGTTTTCAATTTCAGGCTTTGCAATAAGCGCAGGCCGCCCAGCAGGGCCAACGCCAGCCAGAAGGCGATCGCCAGGCCGTGCACCAGCCGGCGGGCAAATTTTTCAACTCGCGAGTTCGTTGACTGTGCCATAACCAGAAGCGATTATAGCACGGCGCCCTGTCGGGGGCGCGTGAGATCGTTCCCATAAAACTGTACGCAAACCGGCAGTAGTGCTCCTCCCAAACGACAGATCACCCTCTTTTCTTGACAGACATCAAAACTCGGATATACTGACAGAAGCGACTCTGTCGATTCGGTGGGGACGCTGGAAAGGATACCAACATGCGGCTTACACTCTGGGACATTCTGGCGATCATGGTAACGGTGGCACTCGTGCTGGTGTGCGTGATCTTCCTGCAGATCTTCATCGATCCTTATTCAACGCTCAATCCTTTCCCGCCGGCCACCCTGCCGGCCGTCATCCAGTTGCCCACCGCCACCAACACGCCTCGCGTGATGCCGCCCACCTGGACGCCCACGCCGGGCGGCAGCATGTCCACCCTGCGGCCGTCTTCGACCCTGGCGCCTACGTCCACCGGTTTTGTGTTGCCCACGGCTACCAACACCCCCACCGAAACGCCCACCCCCACCAGAACCCCCACCATCACGCGGACGCCGACCAAGGCGCCCACCAGCACCAACACACCTGTGCCGCCGACTGCGACCCAAACCACCGAAGCGGCATATCCATGAAATTTTCCGAGTGATTCCCTTATGAGCGAAGCAATTACCCCTGAGATTTTTAACCACCTGGTTGAACTGGCCGCCCTGGCGCTGGACCCGCATGAGGCTGAGTATGTGCGCAAGCAATTGAACAATCAAATCAGGGCCATTCAAGAACTGGAAGCCATTCCGCTGGACAGCGATGTATCCGCCACCTCGCACGGCGTGCCCTATACCGTGCAGAGCAGTCCCGCGCCACGCGAAGATGAGTGGCGCCCTTACCCCGATCCGCAGCGCATTCTGGCCCAGGCGCCCGAGACCAGCGATTCTTACATCGTCGTTCCCGATATCCCTCATACGACACTGGAATAATAGTTTATGGAACTCTGCGATTTATCCGCGCATGAGCTGGCGCTATTGCTGCGCCAGCGCCGCATTTCTGCTGTAGAAGCGCTGGAATCCAGCCTGGCGCGCATCGCGGTCGTCGACGGTCGGCCCGGCGCGCTGGATTCAGGCCCGTTGAACGCCGAAGACGAAAGCAAAGTACATGCGTTTATCACCCTCACCCCCGAGCGCGCCCGCGCCCAGGCCGAAGCCGTGG
>CAYXSJ010000287.1:0-2007 GCA_964467095.1 uncultured Methanotrichaceae archaeon | reverse complement strand
ATTTTCGTCTCATATAAACCACTCAGCCTCTCAACTCACCAATCCCCGAGCAGCCTATAAATAGTTGAGAGACCATTCTCTATCTTGCAACTTGCATATTATCAGAGCACAAAACCAATTACCGAATTAGGGGAGTATATAATATGGGTTTCTTGGATCGGATGAGCACAGTTGTGCAGGCAAAGATGAATAAGATCATGGATAAGATCGAGGACCCCAGGGAGACCCTGGACCTGTCCTACGAAAAGCAGCTTCAGCTCCTGCAAAATGTAAAAAGGGGCGTAGCCGAGGTCACCACCTCCAAGAAGAGGCTCGAACTGCAAAAGGCCAAGCTGCAGATGAACCTGGACAAGCTGGACGGCCAGGCCAAAGAGGCATTGCAGGCGGGCCGCGAGGATCTGGCTCGAAAGGCCCTGGAGAGCAAGGCAGCCCTGCAGGCGCAGTCAGAAACTCTCGACCAGCAGATCGCCGACCTGCAAGACCAGCAGCAGAAGCTCATGGCAGCAGAGAGCCGCCTGGCTACTAAGGTGGAGTCCTTCCGCACCAAGAAGGAGACCATCAAAGCCCAGTATTCCGCGGCAGAGGCACAGGTAAAGGTCACCGAGTCCGTGACGGGCATCAGCGAGGAGATGGCCGATGTGGGAATGGCTGTGCAGAGGGCAGAAGAGAAGACTGAGAACATGAAGGCTCGCTCGGCGGCTTTGGACGAGCTTCTTGAGACTGGAACCCTAACCGATTACTCCGGCAGTGATGATCTGGACCGGGAATTGGCCAAAGCAAAGGCGAGCAGCAGCGTTAATGATATGCTGGCCAAGATGAAGGAGGAGATGAAGAAATGATCATCAGGATTCTGGGCGAGGGGCAGTTTCGGCTGGACGACAGTCTGCTGGACAGAGTAAACAAGATAGACAATCAAATTGTAAATCACGTCTCCCTGGGCAACAAGGTCGAGTATGCAAAGGATCTGGCCAATTTGATATCCACAGTTAAAGAGCTGGCAGAGCCCCTTGATCCGGTGGAGATCATGCCCTCGGATATCATCATTCCTCCCTCCGACCTGTCGTTTGAGGAGGCGAAGCAGGTGTTCTGCGGCGAGGGTTTGATCAAGGGCTGAGACGGGTCCTCTGTGAGCTCTCCGTGCGCTCTGTGTCTCAGTGGTGTCCGTCCGTAGCCATTTGGTTATAACCAGTGGCGAGCGACGTTTCACCACAAAGGACACACAGAGTTCACACACGCACCGAGAAGAGCCGCACAAAATCTAAAAGGTATATATCCGGTTGCCTTTCCGCATCATATCATCCACCAGACTTTCATAGAAATCCGCGGGTACGGTTGCCTTCCCATCGGCAGAGACGCCTCTGGCCAGCAGGTCTTCCCGGCAGGCTAAGATTCTATTCATGGAGACGAGTGCCGCTAAAGGCAGGCTGACTTCTTCAGTCTGTCCGCACTGACAGGCAATGCTAGCTTTTCTGATCTCTCCCTGGTCCAGCAGATTGTAGACTCCATCCCCGGCCAGATAGACCACCGCATCTAGAGATCTGGCCACGAGTCGCAGGCACAGCTTTGTACGCTCGCTATTGGGCGTTTTTGTTAGAAGAAATACCTTCATAATAGTATAATGCCATCCGATTCCAGCATCTCCTCAAAGAACTCATCCTCGTCCATCAGCTCTACTCTCTCCACAAGGCCGGCGCTCATAAGGCCCCGATCCGCCAGGGAGAGCTCATGGGCCAGTATCCTCATCTCCGGATAGGCGTAGAGGATATCGGAATGATTGGGCTGTCCCAGAGCTCTGCTGTCCTGACCGGCCAGGGCCAGGTAGACGCCGTCCCCGTAAAGGCCTACGGCTACCTCCATCTTGCTGCTCACCGCGGCGGCATTGAGCAGGCCGAATGCCTTCTCGCTGCCGTAGGGGGCACTATCCAGGAGAAAGAAAAAGGACTTTCGTACTTTCACAGATAGAACATATTTAAAGCATGAATAACTAGATTTCCATCCGTACTATGA
>CAYXSJ010000286.1:1565-2043 GCA_964467095.1 uncultured Methanotrichaceae archaeon | reverse complement strand
CCGCGTCGCGCCAGGTAGGCCGCTTCTTCCAGCTCGCCCGACCGGCGCCGGTCATCCAGGGCAATGATCGCGTCCATCAGGGCCTCGGGGGTTTCACCTTCCGAAATCGCGTCCGCCATAGCCGTCTTTTTGCGGCGGCGCAGGAGAGAAATTACCGCGCCGGTGCTCACCAGCGCAAACGTACCGATGCCGACGATCAACGAGGTAGTCGACCCCGCGTTGAGCTCCGCGCCCTCCGATGGGCGGCCGCTCAGGGTAAACTTCAAAGGCGTACCGGCTGCCAGATCGGTGGAAGCGTAGAGCTGCAGTTGGATGCCCTCCATCTCGCTCTGCCCGGCGTTTTCCAGGCTGTCGCTCTTGATGCGCACGCCTTTCGCCGGAACCATGAGAACTGCCCTGGCGATGTCCAGCGGCAGTTCCAGTGCCAGGTCGCTCTTCCGATCGTAAGGCAAGTTGTAGGCGAAAAGAACCTGATAAT
>CAYXSJ010000286.1:0-1552 GCA_964467095.1 uncultured Methanotrichaceae archaeon | reverse complement strand
CTGGACGTAGGTGCCGTCGCCGAGGATTCCATCCTCAAATTGGAGATGGGTCGCGCCGGACGGCAGTTGAAAATTCAACAGCGCTCCGCCGGGCACCGCCGGCGCCACAACCGCCTCGCCCGGGTTGCTGAAGGTCAACAATTCCACCACCTGCACCATTTCAGGATCGGTGAAATCGAAGAACACGTGCAGGCGGTTGCCGCGCAGCAGCGAGACGGCGTGGCTTACCTCGTAGATCGTGATGGCAAGCTGGGCTTCCTGGCCGCCGGTCAGTTCGTTGCTGTGCAGCGCGTCGGAATAAAAATCCACGCCCTGTACGTTGACCGTCACCAAAAAGACGCGGCCTTCGCCTAGTTCGATGTCCTTGAAGCTGAAACGACCGTCCTTGTCCAGCGCTGCGGCCTGCGTAAAGGATAATTGCATATCGTCGTATGCGCTCAGAGTTGCTTCCAGGCCGGCCGGAATGTCGTCGCCGGAATAATGGACGACCAAACCGGAAAGACTGACCTTGTCCGGCTGGCTGGTGACGGTCGCCGCCGGCGCAGCCAGGGCAGTCGCATCACCCGGCTCCGGCGTGGCGGTGGACGCCTGTGCAGCGCCCATGCCCGGTGAGGCAAAACTCAGCGAACGCACGTAAGCCACCAGCGCCCGGCGCTGTCCGCTGTCGAGCGTATCGCTATAGGCCGGCATATCTCTTGAACCGTCGCTAAGGATCAGGAACAATTCTTCTTCCGAAAACTGCGCCAGGCGCTGCGGCTGGGTCCAATCGGGCACATTCTGGCCGGCCGCCCCTTCGCCTGCCCGGCCGTGACAACCCTGGCACAGCAACGGGTAGATCTCCCGTCCCGAATCGAGCTGGTCCTGGCTGGTGTGCAGCGCCAAAGTATACGCCACCACGTCCCAGCGATTGCGGTCGCTCAGGGACGTGAAGGGCGGCATGCCGCGTTCCAGGCGGCCGTTGGTGACCACGTCGTACCACTCGACGGGGCGCGCGCCCAGGGCAACCTCGCTTGTTCCAACCGCCGGGACGTCAACCGGCAGATCGGCGCTCTTCGGGCCGTTGCCGGCTCCCAGTTCGCCGTGGCAGGAGGCGCACTTCTGCGCGAAGATCGCCGCGCCACTCTCCAGGTCCGGTGGGACGATCGGATAGACCGTTTCCTGGGCCGAGAGGGTCGGGTTTTCATAACCCGGCGGCGGGGTGATGTCCCCGCTCAGCGTACAGGCCGAGAGCAGAACGAGCGTGACAATTGCGGCGCCGATAACCGATCGCATCCGATCCCCTCCGCTAGAGCGGCGTCCCACACTTCGGGCAGAAGCGGTCCGACTTCTGCGAGGGGCGCCCGCATCTGGGGCAGAAGCCAACCGATTTTTCCTCTCGCGCGCGGCGCCGCGCGGCAATTTGGTCCTCCAGCGGATCCCCCGCGCCGATGTTGGCATCGCGCCGGGGCATCTGTATAGGGTGTCACGCACGATGGTGATGATACACCGGTGATCTGCCCTGCTTTCTCCGACAAAAAAATGAGGCATCCAGCTTATCGATCAGGCTGGAAAT
>CAYXSJ010000285.1:0-2059 GCA_964467095.1 uncultured Methanotrichaceae archaeon | reverse complement strand
ATATCAAATCTCCCAGCAGTATGATATTCACTACCAGCACGGGCTGGTGCAGTTCGATGCGCCATTGAATTTGCATTACCTGCGCGAATGGGGCAGGACCGCGCCGGAGAAATCGGCTCAGATCGACCAGTTGATCTTCCTGGATACCGAAACCACCGGGCTGGCCGGCGGCGCCGGGACCTTTGCCTTTCTGGTGGGGCTCGGTCTGTGGAAAGCGGATGGCTTCCAACTGATCCAGTTGTTCATGCGCGGCCCGCAGGAAGAGCCGGCCATGCTGGCCGCCCTCAGCCAGATTATCGCCCCCTATTCCACCGTCGTGACCTTCAATGGCAAGTCCTTCGATATCCCCCTGCTTAATTCGCGGCACCTGATCAACAGCATTCCCACGCCGTTTGTGGACATGGCTCACCTTGATCTGCTGCCGCTGGCCCGGCGGCTGTGGCGCAACCGTTTGCCGTCGCGGGCATTGGGCAGTCTTGAGCGCGACATCCTGGGCGTGGCGCGCAGTGGCGAGGAAATCCCCGGCTGGATGGTTCCGCAAATGTACGTGGAATACCTGCAAAGCGGCGATGCCCGTCCCATGCAGGGCGTGCTCTATCATAACGCGATGGACGTCCTCTCGCTGGCGGCCCTGCTGCATTATGACGCACACCTGCTGGAGAACCCACTGGAGATTCAGCCCTCGGAAGGCCTGGATCTGGTGGCCATCGCGCAAATTTACGAGGAGATGGGTGACCTGGCAAAATCAATCGAACTGTACGAAGCCGGTCTGAACGCTGGACTGCCGCGCCCGATCTTCATTCAGACCTTGCATCGTTATGCTTCGATCTACCGCAAACAGGAATCCTGGCCGCAAGCCATTGAGCTCTGGCGGCGCGCGGCGGAATTCCAGGACCTCGATGCGGCCATTGAATTGGCAAAATTCTACGAGCACCGCGAGCGCTCGCCGCAAACGGCCCTGCGCTGGACCGATGATGCACTGGGCTGGCTGCCGATTCTACCGCTGCGCCCGTCCGAACGACGCTACTGGAAATCCGAACTGGACCACCGCCGCAGCCGCCTGTTGAAGAAGCTCGATTCTGAGGCCGGAAACCATGCCGCGTGAGGACGCCGAGCGCTGGAACGCGCGCTACCAGGCCGGGTTTTTTGGCAAAGAGCCAAAGCCGCGCGCCATTTTGGAACGCTCGCTTGCCTACCTTCGCCCGGGCGGATTGATCCTGGATCTGGCCATGGGGCTGGGCGCCAACGCCCACTGGCTGGTTAAACGCGGGTACCGCGTGATGGGCGTGGATATCTCCGCCGTGGCCGTGCTACGGGCCAGGGCAGGCTGCCCGCAGTTGATGGCGGTGATCGCGGATCTGGCTGAATTCTACCTGCCAGCCCAGACCTTCGACGCCGTGTTGAATTTTTATTTTCTGGATCGGGCTTTGCTCCACGATCTGGCGCGCATCCTACGCCCGGGGGGAATCGCCATCGTTGAAACGCTGACGACTGACATGCGTCGGGTTCGTCCCGATCTACCGGAGGAGAACCTGCTTCAAAAGGGTGAACTGCACGACCTGTTTTCCGGGTGGAACATTCTTTACGAACAGGAAGAATGGCGGGAATCGGATCACGGCGGGCAAAAATCGGTGGCGGGCATGATCGCTCAATTCCGTGGTTAATTGCCCCGGCGAAGTGCTACAATAAAATCATCCTTCGCGGTTAGGATGGTAAGATGCCTTCAGATTACGTACAGGTCTATACAACGACCGGATCGTTTGCGGCGGAATCGATCGTGACTCTGCTGAAGTCTTTTGGCATTGCTGCATATTTCAACCTGGAATGTTCTGAAGTAACCAACGCGTTAGGCGCCGCAAGGATCTTCGTGCCAAAATCGAATTCCGAAGAAGCAAGCCAGATTTTGACACACATGGAGAACGGCAAATTGCAAGCATCGCCCTGGGATCGCCTTCCATCGCTGGATGAAGAAGAAAGCGAAGATGGATAGCCGCGATCCAATACGATCGTCTGAATAGACCGGTGAGGAGAGAACCATGGAACCCGAATATGTACTGGC
>CAYXSJ010000284.1:1635-2099 GCA_964467095.1 uncultured Methanotrichaceae archaeon | reverse complement strand
TGCTGGCGCTTTACCGGCTGGAGCGCGGCCAGGAGTTGCGCTTCACCCGCCTGCGCTGGAGCGTCGCGGTGCTGGGCGGGCTGCTGGCCCTGCTGGTGTTCATGGCGGATGCCTTGCTGGCGCTGGCGGCCGGCAACGCCGACTGGAACGTGCTGCCGCCGGGTGATTTTCGCTGGATGCCGTTTTTAGCGGCTTTACTCATGATGGCCGTCCCGTCGCTGGCGGCGGTATGGCCTTTATCGCAAAGTTCACAATCGAAATCGGAGGTTGAATATGGGAATTAAGCATCGCGGGCGCATTCTTCTTTTTGCCCTTGTGTTGGGCTGGGCGTTCGATCTGCTCTTCTGGGATCGCAAGCCGGGTATCACGCTATTCGTGTTCTTCGCGTTGACGTTGGGCGCGGGGCTGCTGCTGGCGCGCCTGGAGGGCATCCATCCCGCGCGCAGCAGCCTGCTGCTGAGCAT
>CAYXSJ010000284.1:0-1625 GCA_964467095.1 uncultured Methanotrichaceae archaeon | reverse complement strand
ACCGCTGACGGCCGCCTTGAGCTTTCTGATGGCGCTGGTGCTGCTGGGCCTGATGGCCGCCACCTTCCGCAACGGCCTGTGGACGCGCTACAGCCTGACGGACATGGTCGCGGCCGCGTTCAGGTTGGCCGGCAGCGGCCTGATCGGCGCGGGGGAGATGCAGGTGAAGGGTAACGCCGAAGAGGCTGCCGCGGCGGAGAATGAAGAGGGCAAGCCGGTACGGACCGCGAACGCCTTCCGGCGATTCGCGCTGCCCGTGCTGCGCGGGTTGCTGCTGGCCGCTCCGGCACTCCTCGTCCTGGCGCTGCTGCTTTCCTCCGCCGACCCGATCTTCGAACAACGGATCAGCGCGTTGCTAGACCTATTCAAACCCGAAAAATGGGTGGAATATCTGCTGCGCCTCTTCTACATCCTGCTGATCGGCTATGTGCTGGCCGGAATTTACGCGCACGTGCTGGCCAAGAGCCAGAATGAGAAGTTGCTGGGCGCGGATAAACCCTGGCTGCCGCCCTTCCTGGGTTGGGTCGAGGCGATCATCGTGCTGGGCGCGCTGGACCTGCTGTTCCTGTTCTTCGTGGTTTTGCAGTTCCAATACTTCTTCGGTGGCCAGGCCAACGTCAGCGCGGCCGGATTTACCTACGCCCAATACGCGCGGCGCGGTTTTGGCGAACTGGTGTGGGTGGCCGTTATCAGCCTGCTCATCTTCCTGGGGCTGGCTTCCCTGACCAAACGCGCCAATTCGCTGCAACGGCGCATCTTCTCGGGACTGGGCGTGGCACTGGTCGCGCTGGTGGCGGTGATGCTGATTTCGGCATACCAGCGCTTGGTGCTGTACGAGACGGCCTACGGATTTACCCGCCTGCGCACCTACACGCACGTCTTCATGGCCTGGTTAGGGCTGCTGCTGGTGCTGACGGTGGTGCTGGAGCTGATCGGGCGGCAGCGCGCCTTTGGGCTGGCCGCGCTGGCGGTGGCGGGTGGCTTTTTGCTGACGCTGGCGGTGATGAACGTGGACGGTTTCATCGTCAACCAGAATGTCACGCGCCTGGGCGACCACGCCATTATCTCAGCGGAGGGCGAGGCGCTGTCCGACGGCCGCGGATTGGATCTGGCATACCTGGACAGCCTGTCCGACGACGCCGTACCGGCGCTGCTGGCGCAGTTCCGCGCAGCACCACAGGGGGCTATACGCGACGCGCTGGGCAGCTCGCTGGCCTGTCACGCTGCCCAGTGGCAGCAGCAGCACCGCGATTCACGCTGGACGGCTTACACCGTTTCAGCGGCGCGGGCCGCGAAATTGCTGGTGCAGGCGGAGCCGGAATTGAGCCAGTATCCCGTCTACCAGAGCGGGGATTATGGTGAGTTGTGGGCGCAGGTTGGGGAGGACGAAAGAACCTGCGGTGGATATTCTGCGGCGATGGATTAGCGCTGTCATCCCCCTGCGCCCTGGCGAAAGACGCGCACCTCGTCGCCATCGTGCAATCGCAAATTGAAATCATGCTGCGCAACCCCGTTGACTGCCCAGGCGACCTGCCTGGGCAGTTCGAGTTGTTCGAAGACGGCGGCGGCCGGGCTGCCTTCCGGCAGGCTCAGTTCCACCCGGCCGTTAGCATCGGCGGGCAGCC
>CAYXSJ010000283.1:0-2099 GCA_964467095.1 uncultured Methanotrichaceae archaeon | reverse complement strand
AAATGTGCGTTGATGCGTGATTACTGGACGCATGGCCCTGGAACGGACATCCGCTGCAAGGACCAGGCATGTAGGCATTTTGAGGAACGGAAAAAATGACACTTGCCGATCAACTACGAAAAATGGGATTCAAGGATGATATGATTTCCGGCGCGACAATTCACGGAAGGCCGTTGGCCGAGGTGGACAAACCTAGAAAAAAACAGAGTGACGGTTGGCCGGGTTACAAGAGCAAATGGGAGTCGCTGTACTCCGTCGAGCTTGAATGGCAGCGCAAGGCCGGTGAAATTACCGTTTGGTTCTACGAGCCGATAACCTTTCATCTTACCGAGTCGTCCATTGTCGATGGAAAGCGGGTTCGAGCGATCACCTACACCCCCGATTTTGTTTGCTGGTTGCCGGACGGCCGGATGCGATGTGTCGAAATCAAGGGGTATCGCCGAACAAAAGACATTAACCGATTCAAGCAGGCAAAGGATCGTTTTCGACATATTGAGTTTGTAATGGTGAAGCGAGAAAACAATAGCTGGAAAAGGCTGCCCTACTGACGGGCCAGAATCTTCGCCACCAAGCCGTGGGCGGTTTTCCAGGTCTTGCCGCGTCTCAAAATGCCCCTCTGGTCCAACACCCTGCAAATGCCCCTTGGCGCCTCTCCTGCGTTGCCAAGAGCTTTGATCTCTGCAATGGCGGCCTGTTCGGCATCGTCCGGTTCGATTGCGCCAGGATCGCTCAGGGACGCTCTAAAGCCAAATGGGATCCTGTCCGGCCTTCCCATCCGCCGGCCGTTCGCCTGGTGCTTTTTCATGGCAAAGGAAGTCCGGGCCGCGGCCTGTTCTCTGTAAAGCTGGGCAAAGGCCGCAAGAACGTGGTACATGCACTTGCCTATCGGGGTAGTGGTGTCGATCCGCTCGACAATGAGGATCAATTCTACCCTCCTCTTTTCGAGCCGTTTGAGGATTGCAGAGGCGTCTCCTACGTCGCGGGTGAGCCTCGATAGGTCATAAGCCGCCAGAACGCCCCTGATCTTACAGGCGTGTTTAATTGCGTTCTCGAAGCCGGTCCGGCCATCAGTCGTCCCGCCCGACAGGTCCTCGTCCGTGTACTCGGCCGCAATCTCGTATCCCATCGCATGGCACCAAGATCGAATCCGATCGACCTGTTTCTCGATCGAGTCGCAGGTGTGATTTTCAAGTGGGGTTCCACACTCAGGGCATGGGGTTTTGGCTTTCACGTCCTCGGCGCGCACCTTTACCGGCTTTTTGCACCCTGGGCAGATTGCTTCAAGGGGGCGTGGTGAGAATCGAGCGTAAAGCACTACTTTTTTAACTTTCATGGTTTTTTGTCCTTTTTTGCCAAAATGGCAGCCACCATTTGCGCCAGGAATTGCGCGGAGAGGGTGGCTGGTATGATTGGACCCTCAAAATAGCTTGATCTCGTCAGCGCCAACCAGTTTGGTCCGAATGATCTTCTTGCTGAATTTTTCCATCCGGTTCTTCCATGCGGTCCTACATTTTGAATCGCAGAACATTCCGGCCGAAGCCTTGCCGCATTGGATACAGGAGGTGGGCGCCGGTTTCTTTTTGGCCTGCTCTTCCTGTTCCTTGATCGCCTTGTATTTGACAGCGCACTCTCGGGAGCAAAATAAATGCGTCGTGAATTTGTCACAGACCGGGCACGGCCCGCCGCCGGCGTCCGCAGCGCGTGGTCGGGGATCACTAACAGCGGTTTCTTCATTGCCCCACAATTCAAGGGGCGTCTTGTCGAGTAGGTGAGGTTGATACATATTTTTCCTTTCGTGTTCCCCGCCGGTCCAGTGCCGGGGGCGGGAAAATTAGTTGGTCTGGCTTTCCGAATTCACGATCTCTGAAATAGGGATAAATTTGCTCCACCCCGCCGAACCCATAATCTGCGCATATCCGGGGCGTTCTGGAGACATTCGCAGTCCACCGGCGATTTTTTCGGCGCGTAAAACACACTGTACGTATTCCTCGATGAGTGCCAGTATCGAATCGTAATCCTTCGATTCGGCGAGTGAGGCTACTATCCGAGGACATTCTGTCGCCGCCATCACTGCCCGTATCACATATTCACGGTGGCAG
>CAYXSJ010000282.1:0-2122 GCA_964467095.1 uncultured Methanotrichaceae archaeon | reverse complement strand
AGCCTGGCTGTGGCGTCCACTCCCATCTTGGTGGTGATGCCCTCAATGCTGCGTGGGTCAAGGGTGCTGCCCCGCACGTTGGGGTGGATGACAAGATCCCCGTCCGCACGCATGCGCGTGGCAATGGCAAATTCCAGGTCCTGCGGATCGTAGATGTCTATATCCGAGTCGACAACCAGGACATGCTTGAGCGAGCCATGCGCCTGCATGGCAGCCTCGATGACCCTTCTCGCGTCCTCTTCCGTCTCCTTTTCTATCTGCACCACGGCATGGAAGTAGTTGCACCCGCCATCCGTCAGAATGACATTCTTGACCTTTGCTACCTTGGAGGCTGCTTTGTAAATCAGCGGCTCGTAGGGCACTCCCATGAGCATCTTGTGCTCGCCGCCCGCCGGCAGGAGGCCGTGGTAGATGGGGTCCTCGCGCGTCATCATCCTGGTGAGCCGAATGACAGGCTCCTGCCGCACGAGATCGCAGGTGCCTGTGATATCCACAAAGGGGCCCTCATTTGCCCGCTCTACGGTGATGTAGCCCTCCAGCACGATCTCGGCGTGCGGACAGAGGACGCCGTTGTCCAGGCGCACCAGCTCCACGGGAGAGTCGCGAAGGGCAGAGGCATAGGAAAACTCCTTCTCCGGAGGAACGCGAGTTGAGGCTGCCATGAGCAGCAGCGGATCGACGCCGATGGCGATGGCCACAGGCACTTCTTCCCCTTTAGCCAAGGCAGCCTGGTAGAACTGATGAGTATGCCGACCTGGAACCAGACGCGCAGCCAGCCGGTCTTTTCCCAGGACCATGAGCCTATGCACGCAGGCATTGATTTTTCCCTCAAACTGGCTTACCACCACAGCCGAGGTGATGTAAGGGCCGCCGTCGCCCTTAAAATAGGTAAGAATGGGCAGCCGGGAGAGATCGGGCATACCGGCGCACTCCATGAAGGGCGAAGAGTCCACCTCGCGAACAGACCCATCGTAGCCTACGCCGGCGAGATGGGCTACCATATCTTTGGCAGAAATTCCCAGAGCCCGGGCCAGCAGACTGCGCGTTCCCAGGATGTTCAGGCAGCACTTATGACCATCCACGTTATCAAATAATATGGGGCCTTTTCCCCAGGCGCGATCCGTGACCTCAAGCAGGGGAGATACTGGCTCATGCACCTCTTTTAACAGTCCGTCCTTCTGCAGATCAGCCATAAATGCCCGAAAGCTCATGCTTATGCCTCTTAGCGTTTGTCTTAAAGCTCTTTTCCATTCATTTATTGCTTATACTATTATAGCTCATAATAGGAGCACGGCGATCAGGCCGGATAGGAAGACACCGTCAAAGGTTCCGGCTCCGCCGATGCTGGCCACAGGCGCACCCAGATCCCGGATCTTGTTCAGGTTCAGGATATCTGCACCGATCAGCGTACCCAAAGTTCCACCTACATAGGCGATGAGAAAGATGAGATCATGCGGGGCTCCCCAGGCATAAACCAGCAGGATGGCGGCTAATGCTGCACAGAGGGGTGGAAGAAGAGCGGGAGTGACAATTCCCAGACCCTTCACGGGCCTTGCCACACGATTGGTTAAGATGGCTACAAAAGCGATGCAGATAAGTGCATAATTCAGGGATTCCGGGAACCGGTAGATCAGCGCCGCGGAGATCAGAGATGGTATAATCGCTCCACCCACGTTGACTGCCAGCAGGGTATGGCAGCTCACGACATCCACTACGGGCACCCGGTAAGCTATGCCGAAGGCCCGCACATACCGCTCCTGAACCATAGGAGTGCTACACTCCAGGTTGGTCACCGGTATGTTTACGCTGCTGCCCAGGAGAGAGGCGAGCAGCACAAAAAGAGCCTGTCCCCAGGAAAAACCGATCTTGGTAAAAGCCGTCCTGGCCAGGTCCAGAAAGAGAAAGCCTACCACTGCGAAGAGCAAAAACGCAAATATGAGCATAAGAAGAATGCCCACCGGGCTGTAAACCAAGCGATTTTCCATATGCTTATTCTCTTCTCCGTGTATAAATTTTTTAAGCTGGCCGGCAAAAAAGATTAGTAATGGTATGTCAAAGAATAACACATGAAAGAGAAGTGGCTCATGGCCCTGGGAGCATGGGAGGAGATCAAACCCAGGAT
>CAYXSJ010000281.1:0-2126 GCA_964467095.1 uncultured Methanotrichaceae archaeon | reverse complement strand
GCCATAAAGGACGCAGGTGCCCAGGGGCTGCAGTCTCACAAATGCCTTCATCCTGTGCGCCTCGCCCATAACGGCATAGACCATCTTTTTTATGCGCGCTTCTTGGGGATGAAGGGTGACTTCCACATCGTTCGCTGTAAGATCCCTGGCCCTGGCAAGAAGCCTATCATTGCAGTTCCGGTGCAGGGAGAGGTAGTAGAGGAAGTTATCCGGGATTTTCAAGCCTGCCACATCTCCAGAGTTGTATCTTTCCAGCCGTTGATCTTCAGAAATGGCGCGGCTCTTTTAATTCGTACACCCATTGCCGCCAGCTCAGATTTAGCTGCAATCGGCTGCCGTTTGCGAAAAGCCACAATCCTCTGTGCGCTCCTGGGCCCAATGCCCGGCACTCTCAGCAATTCCCGGAATGCTGCCTTATTCGGGTCTAAGGGCAGGTCCACAAACTCTCGGGCGATGGCCATCTTGGGATCGGCGTTTGAGAGGAGGCCATTCTCATTAAAGGCATGGCGGATCTCGCCGGGCTGGAAGTGGTAGACTCGAAAGAGCCAGTCCATCTGGTAGAGGCGGTGCTCTCGCCAAAGCGGCTGTGCCTTTCTGGTCTCAAAAGGCGTGCCCCGCTGAGGAGAAAAAGCGCTGTAGTAGGCCCTTCGCACTCCAATCTCTTTGTACTCATAAAGCACTCTTTTGAAGATCTCTTCATCGCTCTCCCCTGCGGCTCCTACCACAAGCTGTGTTGTCTGGCCGGCTGGCAGATTGGCCTTAGAGGTCTTGCGGGTCCTGGCCGTCTCGGATGACATATCGCGGATGTACCTTTGCCTTTGCAGGATATCGCTCTCGTAGTTTTTAGTGGCGCAGATCTCAAACATGTGCGAGGCGGATGCCGCCTCTAAATTTATGCTGACCCGATCAGCCAACTCTACGGCTTCCTGGATATGAGCCAGGGCAGAGCCGGGCAGAATCTTGAGATGAATGTATCCGGAAAAATCGTGCTTCCGGCGCAAAAGCCGCACGGTCTCTACCATCTTTTCCATGATGCGATCCTCATCTCGCCCCGCGCCGGAGCTGAGAAAGAGCCCTTCAATATAATTCGAACGGTAGAGGGAGAGGGTGATATTGGCCAGCTCTTCCGGAGTATAGGAGAAGGCTCTGGCTTTGCGGCTGCAGTTTACAGCATTGGTGCAGTAGCTGCACTGATGGGTACAGTGATTGGTGTAGAGGGTCTTGAAGAGGCTGACGCATCTGCCGTCCTGGGTGAAGGCATGACAAATTCCGGGCAGGAGCTTCTCGCGCGGTGAAAAGGTGGACGCACAGACGTCGTGCCTGGTGCCCTCTCCCAGAGCGCTTAGCTTCATTGCGTCCACGTCCAGGCTTGCGCCCATGCCCATGTTTGCCACCGGGCCTGTGGAGTCGAATCTGCATTCCTTTGCCAGATGGGCGATCTTCTCCAGGGTGACCATTAGTATTATGCGTGAACTTATGGATTATAACCGATATGCATGCGGGGCGAAAGTAATCTCTTCGAAATCCTTTTCATATCTGAAGAGCATAGAAGTGATATCTGCTTGCCTGGATCTCAAAGAGATGTACGATTCATAGGAGACTGAAATGCCTGAAGATGTCTTCAAGATGCCCCGCATGGGAAAGGCCGAGTACGACCGGCTGGTAGAGGAGCAATATGTCTGCCGCATTGCTTTCAAGGGCGAGACGCATCCTTACATCGCGCCGTTTCTTTATGTGTTTGATGGCAAGTTCATGTACTTCCTGTCCACCAATTACGGCAAAAAGGTTCAGTACTTCCGGGACAATCCCTTAGTGACTGTGGAGATCGAGCACTATTCTCCAGATCTTTCCGCCTTCCGCTTCGTGGCCCTGCCAGGGCGGCTGGTGCAGGTGGAGGACGCCGGGCAAAAAAGTTCGGTTCGAGAGAGGTTTGTGCATCTGATAAAAAGCAAAGCTCTCTCGACCAATGTCCTTTCTGCTCTCGGTCATTCCCCGGAAGAGCCGGTAGAGGTCTTGCTGGCCGGAGAGAAAAGCTCCGTCTGGAAGCTGGTGGGCGTCAAGGTCGATGAGATCCTGGGGCTGAAGAGCCATGGCCGTTAGCTCCAGGCCATTTTTTGCCTGCTGGA
>CAYXSJ010000280.1:0-2129 GCA_964467095.1 uncultured Methanotrichaceae archaeon | reverse complement strand
CGGGAGAGCTCCGACTCCTTGATCTGGCGGAACTGATCCTCCTTCCACTTGACCATCTGCAGGTTGTCGTCGGGCAGGGCGGCCATGAGGCTGTACCTTTTGAGAAGCCCCTCCGTGTGGCTCTTCAGCCCATAGCTCCAGAGCGGCGTCTGCTCCTTCTCTCCGCCCGGCAGCACGGTGAGTTTGTCCAGCTCCGCCCCGATGAGGCTGTTTCCGCATCTCAGGTGGTGGTCCAGAAAGCTCAGCGGCTTGTTTGAGGCAACTGTGGTCAGCCACAACGATAATTTGGCCAGCTCCACAGCCATGGGATTGAGGTCCACTCCGTAGATGCAGTTCCTGACCACTTCACGCCTCGCCCAGTGAATATCCTGCTCGGCTATCTCCTTTGAGTCGTCCTCCTCCGGCCTGGCCGTAGCCCAGGCATGCACCAGCCAGCGGGCCAGTTGATCAGTCGCCTCCACCAGAAAATGGCCGCTGCCCATGGCCGGGTCAAGCACCTTGATGGAGAGCACATAATCGGCAAAGGACCGGCTGGTTCCCAGCCACTCCTGCTTCTTCTTCTCAACCACCGGCTCGATGGTGTTCTTGACGATGTACTTGACAATGTAGTCCGGAGTGTAGTAAGATCCTGTGGCCTTGCGCTCCCCTTTGTCCGTGGCCAGGAAGATCTCGCCTGCCTGGGCCGTGTCCAGGATCTTTCGTTTGCCGGCTTCGCCCGTTGGCAGCCACAGCTCTTTGCCCTTCTCCTTGACCGCAGCCATCTGCTGTTGCGCCACGCGCAGACGGTACTCCAGCAGGCCCTCGTAAATCGATCCCAGATGGCGGATCTCCAGTGAAGAATAGTCCACGAATCCTTTCTGCGGGCCCTGGCCGGAGCGGGCCAAAAGGTCGATGGCCCTGGCCAGAAAGGAGTCGCCGATGCGCGCTTCTTCCAGGAAGGAGTTCTTCACCGGATCAAAGAGCCCGCCGTTGTAGGCCGGTATGTAAAACTCCTCTCTTGGTATGCGGCGCGACTCGCTGCCATCGTTTATCAGGCAGAAGAGATTCTTCAGGCCGTCCCCGTAAGAGTAGCGGATCGACAAAAGCGGCTCGTCCCTGTCCAGCCGCGCTGCCACCTCAGTCTTCAATTTTTGCAGACTCAGCTCGTAATAATATCTGTTATTAGTGTCCAAAAGGCTGCGGCTCTCTGCATAGAATATGAACAGCAGTCGATAGAGCAGGCGCAGTGCGTTCTCCTGCACCACCCTGACCGTGGCTTCGGATAGGGAGAGGCCATTGCCCGCCTCGGCAAAAAAGCCCTCCGCTAAAATCTTCATGGCCCGGTAGACGTTCTCCTGCAGATCCTCGCCGATCTCCTGGGCGTAGGCGACGCTGCCCTCCAGCACCCTGTCCAGGAAGCAGTCCCCATCCACCAGCTGCGGCAATGCCTCCCTGCGGAAGAAGAGATAGAAATACTTGAAATTCTCCTTGTCGCCAGCGGCAAGCAAGGCAGGCAGGTCCACCTCGTAGTAGTAGTCCAGCTTGTAGCTCGTCGTCTCATGATAAAGCCGCCAGAGCCTGCCGCTGGTCAAAATCGCCCACTTGGGAGGCGTGTCCCGCAGGTAGACATCGATCTGGAAGCTGGGATTTTGCATCTCGAAGCTTCCCTGGCCCTTGCGACTCTTGTCTAATTGGATCTTCCAGGACTTGGCATCGCCCACGGCCACGGCGCGGCGGTAGTAGTCCTCTCCCGGCCGGGCTTCAGCCTCCTCCAGGCTCACCTGGTCCGGAAAGAAAGCGTAGTCCGGCGTCCTGTCCTTTCCCAGGACCTTTCCCTGCACGCCGAAGTGGTGGCCCAGGATGCGCAGCACTGGCCTGATGAAGTTTTCCTCTAACTGGGATTCGTTGTAGTTTTCCAGAACGCGCGCTTTACGCAGGTAGAGATCATTGATCCGGGCAAATGCCTGCTCGGGCTCTGCCTCCCGCCACTCGGCACTTTCTATAACCTGCTTTTCTAGATAGTGGTTGGAGAACAGATTGCTGTTCCTGAACGGGCGCGAGTCTGGAGACATCCTGCCCAATGCCCAGACGGGAGAAATTATAAACGTATCGAGCCTCTTCAAAACTTATACCAGCGCCGTGCGACGTTC
>CAYXSJ010000279.1:0-2134 GCA_964467095.1 uncultured Methanotrichaceae archaeon | reverse complement strand
CCTTTGTGCGCTTTGTGTCTTTGTGGTGATAATTCGTAGTTAGTTAGCCATATGAGTAATAATCAAGCGATGCAATTGCAAGTGGCAAATACTGTGCTCGATATAATTTCATCCTTCTGAGCTTTCGCCGAACATTGCCAGTGCCTCATCTCTGCTCAGAGTCTGCCGTTGTTTCTGCTCGTCCCACTGCTTGCGGAAGAAATAGAAATATTCATAAAGCTCGTAAACATCCTGAGAGTATACTACTGCTCCTTTCTCCATAACCTCTGCCTTCAAATAAAGCGGCAGAAGCTCAAAGACGCGCACATCGTGCCTCTCATTTCTGGATAGGCCAAGCGCCTTTCTCTGCAGCAGGATCAAGCCCTCCGCTCTGTGGGCCACCAGGCAGATATCGATGTCGCTTCCCTCATGCTCTTCTCCTGCAGCCCAGGAGCCGTAGAGCAGGATGCTGTGAACATCTTGCAGAATGGATTCATAGTCCCTTCTGATCCCGGTTATAATCTCTTCCTGATCCATAGACCTACCTCATCCAGGAATCTTCCGAGCTCCGGCAGCAGAGCCCTCATGCTCTCCAGGGCTATGAGATCATCTGTATGGTTATAGCGGTGTACGATTCGGTTCCGCAGTCCATTGGCCTCAGCAAGAGCGTTTGCAGCACTCTTGTCGAGCCATTCAAGGCTCTGAATGTTAGTATAATCATCTTTGGGAACTATGTTGGAGTCCTTGCAGATCATGGCTATGATATCCAGGCAGGCCTCAGTCATCTCCTGAAATGCTTTGTAGGTGGCAAGCTTGGTCTTTTCATCCTCTATAAAATCCTCAGAATCACCAAGCGCCCACTCGCAGATCTGATCCGCTCTCTTTTTGGCTCGGTTCATTTTGTCTTTGTAGCGTTTAGTTCGATCTGCATCCATGAAAAGCACCTGCAATACTTGTTCTCTGTATTAGCTTAAGGCTTTCGTTCTGGACCATAGCCGCAGAAGCACGAATGCCAAAAGCGCCTTTTATCCGTGCTTCATTGTCTCTTCTATTCCCTCTTCCAGCGACCACTTGGCCTCAAATCCCAGCGCCTTCATCTTGCTGGTGTCCGCCTGGGTATCCTTCACATAATTTTTAATCGGGTTTTCCTTATACTCCGGCTTAAAGCTCGTACCCAGCATCTTATTCAGCAGATCGACCACATAATTGAAGCTGTAGGACTTTCCCGTGCCCAGGTTGAACACGCCCGTTCCCCTCGATGCGGCCATGACCATAGCCTCGGTCACATCTCTAACGAAGGTGAAATCGCGCGTCTGCGTTCCGTCTCCGTAGACCACCGGGGCATTTCCCGCCTGCATGGTCCACAAGAACTGGGATATCATGTTGGCATAGGATCTCTTGGCCTTCTCATGCGGCCCGTAAACCGAGAAGAAGCGCAGGGCTGCGTAGTCGATTCCGTAAAGCTTGTTATACAGCTCCGCCACCCGCTCACAGCCTAGCCTGGCCTCAGTGTAGTAATCAGTGACCAGGATGGATGCATCCTCTCTGTGTGGCGTGGGAATGCCGTTGTAAAGCGATGAGGAGGAGGCGAAGACCACCTTCCTGGTGCCGCTCCTCTTGGCCAGCTCCATTATGGAGATCATGCCGTTGATGGCTTCGCCCACAAGCAGCGGATTGCTCTTGTACATGGGCGATGAGGAGGGAATGCCCAGGTGATAGATCACATCGGGGCTCAGGTTGAAGGTCAGGCAGTCGTTGGCAGAGCCCTTGATCACCTTGATGTCTTTGGAAATGAGGTCCAGGTTGCTCATGCTTCCCGTATGAAAATTATCCAGAACCGTTACCTCGTACTTGTCAACGATAGCCTCTACCAGGTTGGAGCCGATAAAGCCGGCTCCGCCCGTCACCAGTGCTTTCATCATTATAGGACACCTCGAAAGAATCTGTTATATATTTTAGAAAAGAATTTAAGATAGTATTAGTCAGCTAATTTCAATTTTGTCTTAATGCTACAGATATCGCACATCATGCCTGCAAATTTCTCATTGTTATCTTCATGCATATCACGCAGGCTGGAAATGATCTCCGACTGCCCTTCTTTTAGGGAACCGATATCTTTTCCTATGCTCTTAAGCTCCTGGCTCATTTCTTTTAC
>CAYXSJ010000278.1:0-2150 GCA_964467095.1 uncultured Methanotrichaceae archaeon | reverse complement strand
ATCGAGGTCAACAACGACGACTTCCTGGAGGCCCTGCGCGAGATGGAGCCGTCCGCCATGCGTGAGGTCATGGTGGAGTCGCCCAATGTGCACTGGGATGATATCGGCGGCCTTGCCGATGTCAAGCAGCAGCTCGTCGAGTCGGTGGAGTGGCCCCTGACCTATGCCAAGCTATTCACTCACATGGATGCGAGGGCACCCAAGGGCATATTGCTCTACGGCCCGCCCGGCACAGGCAAGACCATGCTGGCCAAGGCGGTAGCCACAGAGAGCCAGGCCAACTTCATCAGCATCAAAGGCCCGGAGTTTCTCAGCAAGTGGGTGGGCGAGTCCGAGAAGGCTGTGCGCGAGACCTTCCGCAAGGCCCGGCAGGCTGCGCCCTCAGTGATATTCCTGGATGAGATAGACTCCATTGCCCCGTCTCGAGGTGGATCGACCAGCGACTCGCACGTCACCGAGCGGGTGATATCGCAGATATTAACCGAGCTGGACGGCCTTGAGTCCCTGAACAGCGTCATGGTAATTGCGGCCACCAACCGGCCGGATATCATCGATCCGGCGCTCCTCCGACCCGGGCGCTTTGACCGGCTGATCGAGATCGGTCTGCCGGATGAGCTGTCCCGCCAGGAGATCCTGAAGATCCACACGGCCAAGAAGCCTCTGGCAGAGGATGTCAAGATAGAGGATCTGGCCAGGAGGACGGAGAAGTTCTCAGGTGCCGATCTGGGAGCACTGGTGAGCGAGGCGGTAATGCTCGCCATCCGGGAGTGCGTCCTCGGCGGAAAGGCAAAGGTTGAGGCGCAGGTCTGCGAGTATAAGCTGGAAAACAGACACTTCGAGGAGTCCTTGAAGAAGGTCAAGCCCACCGCCTCCGAGGAGGACATTTACAAGAGGTTTGCGTCAGCCAAGGCGGCTTAGATAAGAAGGCCGGAGATTTCCGGCCTTCCCGGCCCGATTTCATTTTTTTCTGTTTCTTGTGAGTTGGAATGTGATCTCTGTCATGTCGACAAAGGGCAACTCTTTTACTCCATGCAGTCCTCCCCTCCGCCATGAAGGATTATGCCAAGATAGTTCCCTGTCTGGACGTCAAGGTCGTGGACGGCCAGCCCTCTGTGGTGAAGGGCGTCAAGTTCGTAGACCTGAAAAGGCAGGGCGATCCTGTAGAGTTTGCAAAGCGCTATCAAGAGCAGGGTGCCGATGAGCTGGTCTTTCTGGATATCACTGCCTCCCACGAGGGCAGAAAGACCATGGTGGATGTAGCCCGCAAGGTCGCCGATGCTGTGGACATACCCTTTGCCGTGGGCGGGGGGATCGGCAGCCTGGAGGGCATAAAGCAGATCCTGGATGCGGGAGCAGATAAGGTGGGCATTAACACCGCCGCCGTCAAGAATCCCGATTTCGTAAAGGAGGCCTCCGCAGCCTTCGGCTCAAATCGCATCACTCTGGCCGTCGATGCCCGGCGCAATTCGCAGATTGTTCCCGGCGTCAATGTCTACGAGATGGAAGACGGCAGCCTTGCCTGGTTTGAGCTGGTCATCTTCGGCGGGCGAAAGCCCGTAGGGATAGATGCCATCGATTGGTGCCGCAAGATGGAGAACTACGGGGCAGGAGAGCTGCTGCCCACCAGCATGGACCGGGACGGGACAAATATCGGATACGACCTTCCCCTCACCAGAGCCATTTGCGATGCGGTGAATATCCCAGTTATCGCCAGTGGTGGAGCCTCCACGCCCCAGCACATCCTGGAGGCTTTCACAGTGGCAAAGGCCGAGGCTGCTTTAGCGGCCGGGATGTTTCACAGAGGAGAGTACACTGTGGGCCAGGTGAAGGACTATCTTGAGAGCAAGGGGATCAGGGTAAGACGCTAAGCTGAAGAAAAAATGAATCCGGGAAAGGGCTTTGCATTAGGTCCTGATTTGGGGGCCTTTCCCTTTCCGCTCAGGCTCATTGCAGGATGCTGTCGATGGTGGCCAGACTCAGGTCCGCACCACGGAAAGCATTCTTGAAGTGCACCACTATTTTTTGCGCCATTCCTGGCTTGGAAAAGACAAAGGTGTCGTCCACTTCTCTGGCAGCTACTATTACCCTGGAATCAACTATTTGTCCGTCCTTGGACAGCTCAACATATGCCTTATTTCCATCGATATCTA
>CAYXSJ010000277.1:0-2156 GCA_964467095.1 uncultured Methanotrichaceae archaeon | reverse complement strand
AATGCTCACACAGCGCACCAGCAGGACGATGTTCTGCGGCACCTGGAAGGGCATTTCATAAACCAGATCTTCGAATTCGTGCAGGAAGGCCAGAATTTCGTCTGGCGACAGGTCCGACATCTCCGGTATGGTCATGCCCCAGAAGCGCTCGAAGACGCGGCTGCCGGCGCGTTCCAGCAGTTCCACGTCGGCGCCCGGCAGCAGGACACACAGCATCTGATAAGCTTTGATAATCCGTCCGGCGTCGCGCGTGCCCACTGCGATCAACAGCTCGCGCAGGCCCTTCATCTGCCCCGGGGTCACCTGGCCGGTCATACCAAAATCGATGAAGACCAGCAACCACTCGCGCCTGGCCTGTCCATCGCGCGGGGGCAGCGGATGGACGAATAAATTGCCGGGGTGTGGGTCGGCGTGAAAGAAGTGATCGGCGTAGATCTGTTTCATGTACGTCTGAAACAGGCGCTGGGCCACTTCACCCCGCGCGATTCCGGCCGCTTCGATTTGCGCATAATCGGTGATCTTAATCGCCTGCACATCTTCCAGCGTCAGCACCCGCCGGGTGGTGGTGTCCCAATAGACCCGCGGTACGTAAACGCCCGGGTAATCTTTAAAGTTCGCTGCGAAACGCTCGGCGTTCTGGCCTTCGTGCAGATAATCGATTTCTTCATACAGCGAACGGCTGAACTCCAGCAACAGTGCGGGGACATCCACGTGTTTGCGGATGAAATTGAAGTGGCTCACCCAACCGCCCACCACGCGCAGCGCCGCCAGGTCGGTCTCGACGATTTCCGGGATGTGGGGGCGCTGTACCTTCACCACCACCTGTTGTTCCGGATCGCCATCCGTTTCGGCCAGGCGCAGCCGCGCCCGGTGCACCTGCCCTATGGATGCCGAAGCCACCGGCTGTTCTTCGAAGGCTACGAACAATTCACTCAGCGGTTTACCCAGCTCACTTTCCGCAACGGTGCGGATATCGGCGAACGTCTCGGCCTTCACCTCGTCCTGCAGTCCGGCCAGTTCATCGGTGATCTCTCGCGGCAGGATATCCAGCCGGGCCGAAAGGAACTGCCCGACTTTGATCATCACCCCGCCAAGCTCGATGGCCAGGGCGCGATATTTGACCGCGATCTGGCGGTAGCGTCGGCTGCGGTTGCTTTTTCCAGGTCCTGGCAGGTGCAACCGGGGGAGAAAGACGTCCCAAAAGCCCACGTCCAGCAGGATGCGGGCAAAGAACCAGAGAATACGGCGATAGCGGCTGCGATTCGAGAGGTTCACCATGTTTCCGCCAGCGCCGCGCGGCCTAATTCCTTGGCTGAATTCCTACCGTCGCTTCGATGCGTTCGGCCAGATCAAGGTAATCCTTCAGATCGTGCAGGTAAATGGGTCCGCTATCGCCATTGGCGGCCAGCATCACCGTTCCAAGTCCGAAGGTCCGTTCCAGCAGGCTCTGGCGATAACTGATGCCCTGGATTTTATTGAGCGGCAGGCTCTTCTGCGCCCGCGAAACCAGGCTGTCTTCGACGATCAGCCGGCGGTTGGTGAGTATATAGCTGGTAAACAAATGCTGCAAGATACGAACGGCCAGCACGCTGATGAGTAAAGCCAGAACCACCAGCACCACCATGAACAGCAGGTTCGCATCCATGCTGGTGCGGCGAAGCACCCAGGGGAACAGGATGCTCACCAGCGCCACGGCGACGGCAGCGATCAAAACGCCCACCACCAGGACCGGCAGGATGGATGGCCTGGTCTTTACGATGATTTTTTCCAGCGGGCGCGCGGTCTGCGCGCTCTCTTCGATTTTGACCGGCTGGGTCTTTTCCTTCAGTTCCCCACCTTCTGGCTGCACCAAGGTGTCAATCGTTGGCACCTCGGCCGGTTCGAGCGCTTCCGCTGCTTCTCCCGCGCCTTCCGGCACGAGTGAATCGACTGTCAACGCCGTTTCTTTCTCTTCAAAAGTCTCCCATTCCAGGGTTTCCATGGCTGGCGCGGGCGGTTCGGGCAATTGAATCCCTCTGGCTTTCAACTGCGCCACACCCTTTGCCGCCAGCGCGTGAGACGGGTCGATGCGAAGCACCTGCTCCAGGCATTCCAACCGGTCCACGTCGCCTTCCACTGCGCCTGATAACCATAACCAGGCCTGCAAATCATCGCCA
>CAYXSJ010000276.1:0-2158 GCA_964467095.1 uncultured Methanotrichaceae archaeon | reverse complement strand
CTCCATGCACGGGAACGCTCGCCCGCATTCGCTGGCCCGCCCGCCCGTGCGCCCGCACGTGGGGCCCGGCGCGCTCGGGTGGGCCTGTGCCCTTGGGCCGGGGCTCGGTAGCTGGTCGAATCGAGCAGCATTTCGATCTGGCTCGCCGTTAGTTTTCAGCCTTTCAATTCATCCTCGATGCCCCGGAACTGCTCCAGCGCAGTCTTCATGCTTTTCACAATCTCCCGCGCTATGGAAGCCGGATCGGACAGGTTGTCGGAGTCCTCCAGGCTTTCGTCTTTGAGCCAGAAGAATGTCCAGGCGGGCCCTATTCCAGCGAATTGGCTTTTCAGGTTATATTTTATCCAAACAGTTCGTCCAGTGTACGGTTTTGAGATTTTCTAGGAAGGGCAAGCTGCTTGGGTGGGTAATATAAACCTACGATCAGCCAGGTAGGAAATTGAGAGAATGTTCCAACATAGAAGTACAGGTCGCTGCCCACCATAGATTTATAGTATTTATCTTGCAGTTTCTCCCAAAGTAAATTCAAATCACCATACCGCATCCCCCAGCGCCTGTAGGATTCAAATAGTTCCCAATCCTCGCATTGAATGTTATGCTCTTTTCCGTTCTGACATCCATTGCATCTAAATCTATAACCGAATAGGTGAGGGATTTCTTCTAGCTCTGGAATCTTTGTCCCGAAAAGGGATTGTTGAAATACTTTTGGATCTTGATATATCTGGAGATCTCCTTTTTTATAAAACTCAAGAACCTCTGCTGGCTTAATCAGACCTATCGATGTCCTATCTTCATCAAATTTAGCTTTAAGATCTTCAAGAGACGGTGCGACATGACAGAGCAAGAGCTTATTGCGTTCATTCCAGTCAACCTTTCCCTTGATTTTCCCCAAACTGAGGCTTCTATCTACGATCTTCAAAGAGCCATTTCTGATTCGATAGCTCTCTTTGCGGCTCAGCTTTTCTTCTGCACTCCTGCATTCAACATCGATCCAATCATATTTCCTCAGTTTTTGCGGTCCTGAAAAAACATTGAAAGGCACCGGATAGAGGCGAATCCAGTCCCCTTCTTCTGTGAGGCCGATGGTGCATACGACCTGGCCGTATTTCTTGCTCTTCTCGGGATAGGCGGTTACTGTTACCAGCACCCGTTTCTTTTCCCAGGTCATAGGTCAATTACCTCGACTCCGCTTTCCCGAAGTCGCTGTGCAATTACCCCTCGATGGCAGTACTTAATATCTTTCTCAAAGCACATCAAGGATACTCTTGTATTTTGGCTGATCGATTTTATCCTTTCCAGGCAGTCTAATTTCGTTTCGATTTCCTGTCTGTAGCTGGCAAAGAGAGCTTGATAGTCCTCGTAAGAATTAAGATTCTTCCTTGAGTCACTGGGGATGCCAAGCTCAGGCATGTGGATGTAATCGATGCCGATTTTCTCCAAGTAGCTCTTTAGTTTATTTCGCTGAAATCCAAATTTCATGCTGTAGGCATTTCTTCTCACATCTGCTACTATGCCTATTTTATTTTTTATCAGCTCATAAAGGAATTTATCAATCGTCTTTCCCTCGTAGCCTATGGTTACAATGCCGGAAGAATTCCAGTCGTATTCCATCCTTTTTTTGTAATGGCTGAAAATCGTGAACTCGGGATGCTCCTCATAAATATAATCCAGCAGCGCCTTATCGGAGAGGGAGGAAAATCTCTCCGAGTTAATGCGAACTATGTTTTTTATCTTGAGATCGAGCGAGGGAAGTTCTGTCTTTACCAAATGCACAGAATCGTCATCAATAGATACAAAACCGTCTCTTTCTAAACGAGATAAGTCATGATAAAGCTGAAAGGAGAACGGCCCGTACTTGTATGGGACAAAGTAATAAAGCGGTATTCTCTTTGAGACCAAGAACATGAGCTTGACGAGGCGAAGCTTGGACATTTTGCTTTTATTATTATTTAAAATATAAATAATGCCTTTTTCTCCGCTTGTCAGCATATTATGGCACCTCGTGGTGATACATCCAAACCTTTAATATAAGTCCTTTTGCCGTGGCCGGGGCGAAAGTGATGGCGTGCCTCTTGTGCGTTCTCATTTCATCTTGGCTTGCCTGGGGCCGAGGGCCTGCGCCGCTCTTTCCATCTCGGATTCTCGTGCGCCGCCTCCG
>CAYXSJ010000275.1:0-2181 GCA_964467095.1 uncultured Methanotrichaceae archaeon | reverse complement strand
GAAATAGGGCTGTTCCAGGCTGCCGGGAATGAGCGCCTCCACGTTGTTCCACGGATCGCCAAAAAGCCCGCTGTAGGTCTTCAACAAACCCTCGCCGGAGATCGCCAGCGTGTAATCCTCCGGCGACATCACCTGGCTGAAGTAAAGCTGCAACGCCGCCGTGGCGGCATTCTGCCAGGGATCAACGCGCTGTAAGCGGCCGTCCTGTAACTCGAAGCTGCCCACCTTGCCCGTGCGCCAGCCGTAATAGCCATTGTTTAGTTCATTGGCCGCCCACACCAGTTGGCGCGATAATCCCTGATAATAACTGTTGCTGTAACCCAGCGGATAGGCGGCCGACTGCGCCGGGCTTTCCGCCAGGGTGAGGCCGCCGGCCTGGTATTCCACCAGCGCCAGCAGCAGGCGTGGGCTGACGCTGTACGTTGTGGCGATGTAATCGATGATCGCGCCGCCCCTGCGCTGCTCGCCGCCGACGAAATAGCTGGCGGATTTCAGCCAGCCGGGCTGATCGGCGACGTACGCGACCACGTCGAAACCGATCTGCGCGGGCCCGTTGACGAAGAGCGAATCGGGTAGCACCTGAAAGGAACTCCCCCAGAAGGGTTCATAGTAGATCGGGATCTGCATCGGCATGCCGGCCGGCAGGCTGGTGACGGTTTCAGGAATGATCGGATTGGCGGCGCGAATTTCCTCTTCGCTGGTATTAAAGCGCGCTGCCAGCGCGGGCAGCGTATCGCCTGACTGGACGGTGTAATCGACCAGCGTGCCCGGCTCGTAGACTGGCCGGGTGGGCAGCGGCGTCGGAAGCGGCTGCGCGGTGCTGGCCGGCGTGCTTTCGACCGCCGCCGTCAGCGTTGCCGGGGTGGGCGCCGGCGCGCAGGCGCCCAGGCCAATCGACAGGATCAGCACAAACAGTGCTGCCCGTCCCCATAACCGATAAACTCTATTGTTCCTGCTTCGTGTTAAAAAGGTGCTAATCAGCCGAATAACTGATCCGCGTTTCGTATGATCCGTATGGTGATGCGGTAACAATCTCATTTTCTTGGGTTAAAGTACCTTCATATTCTTTACTACCGACGTGCGCCCGCCAGCCGCTGAGTACGAAAGGCAGCGGGCCATCCGCGGGGATCCACTCTCCATTATACTTGCGTACGATGTGAACGTGAGTGCCGGTTGCGCTACCGCCCTCACAAGAAGGGTGCCCGATGGCGTCCCCGGTCGAAACCTCTGTTCCCACCGTCACGCGATCCTTGGTGGCCACGTGCAGGTAAAGGAGCACCCAGCCGGTCTGCTCGCGCCCGTCGCCGTCCAGATCCAGCACCACCACGCCGCTCTTGGCGCGCACCACCACGCCTGAAGCCGAAGCCGTTACCCAGTCGTCCGAGTCGACGCAGCCTGATTCGGTGGTCGAGGGCGCGAAATCGAGCGCGGCCCACGAGCTGTTAGGCCCCCAGGCCGAGTGCGGTCCGCCGGTGAAGCTCCACACCCGGTTGGGACGGAACGGCAGGGTCAATTCGGGCTGGGTCAGGTCGTGCGGGAAGAGCGGCTCGACCGCCTGCGCGCGAATCCAGGGGTTGCCGTACATGCTCTCGTAAAGCTCCGAAAATCCGCCCGCGCCGTTCAAGACGCCCATCCAGCGCTGGACATCGTAGAGTTGCGCGAATAACACCTGCACGGCGGCAGTGCCGGCGTTCAACGTCGGCGCCATGCGCACGCTCTCGCCGTCTGAGAACGCCAAAGTCTGCAGGCGGCCTTCACGCCAGGCATAATAACCGTAGGAAAGGTTATGAACCGCCCAGGTCAACTGTTTGTACAGGCCCTGGCGATCCAGGCTGACATAACCCAGCGGGTAATCCGTCATCGCCAGGTTTTCCGGCTGTCCGTAGACCCAACCGGCCTGGAACTCGACCAGCGCCAGCAGCAGGCGCGGGTTGATCGACGTCTCGGTGGCCACCCGTTGGATCACCTGAGCGCCGCTGTACCAGCCATCGTCGAGGTACTGGCGGTAGGTGCTCATGTACCCGCCGGCCTCATCGACAAAGCTCTCGATGTCAAAATCCAGCCCGGAGGGCGAATAAACCACTTCGCTATCGGGAATGATATTCTCGCTCGGGCCGGTTTCGCCCAGGCGGTTTGGAATGATCAGCAATTGGTCGGGGTTAATTAATTCCCAGGCCGGCA
>CAYXSJ010000274.1:0-2227 GCA_964467095.1 uncultured Methanotrichaceae archaeon | reverse complement strand
ACTATTTGTCCGTCCTTGGACAGCTCAACATATGCCTTATTTCCATCGATATCTATGGATTTGATCGTTAATTCATATCCTTCCTCTAATTTCAAGGGTGTCCCGGAAGTAATTGTCAAGGATGCAGAGTCGTTTATCAAAATGCGAGAAGGATTGATCTCAGAGGTCTGCAAGACACTGTCTACTGTAACCAGATTCTGATCCGCACCACGGAAAGCATTCTTGAAGCGTACCTTTATCGTTTGCGCCGTTCCCGGCCTGGAATAGGCAAAGGTGTCGTCCACTTCGTTGGCGGCTATGATCACCTGGGAGTCAACAGCTTGTCCGTTCCTGGATAGCTGCACATACACTTTATTTCCATCGATGTCCACAGACTTGACCTCCAACTCATATCCTTCCTCCAGCTGCAAGGGCGTCCCTGAAGTGACTGTAAATGACTTTAAGTCGGCAATCAGAATGCGAGGCGGATCGATTTCTGAGGTCTGCTGGATACGATCTACTGTAACAAGATTTTGATCTGCACCACGAAAAGCATTCTTGAAATGTACCATTATTTCCTGCAATGTTCCCGGCCAGGAGTAGATGAATGCGTCATTTATTTCGTTAGCGGCTACGACTACCTCGGAATCAACTACCGATCCATCCTTGGACAGT
Organism: uncultured Methanotrichaceae archaeon; assembly: GCA_964467095.1. GTDB lineage: Archaea > Halobacteriota > Methanosarcinia > Methanotrichales > Methanotrichaceae > Methanothrix. The sequence goes on along the minus strand of CAYXSJ010000274.1, from coordinate 1,573 downwards.
TCAACATATGCCTTATTTCCATCGATATCGATAGACTCAATTGCCAGCTCATATCCTTCTTGCAGCCGCAAAGGCGTCCCCTGGGCGACTACCAGGGATTGAGTGTCATCTATCAGAATGCGAGATGGATCGACTTCAGAGGTTTGCTGGACGTTGTCTACCGTGGCCAGGTTTTGGTCAGCGCCGCGGAATGCATTCTTGAAGTGCACCTTAATTTCTTGCGATGTTCCAGATTTTGAATAGACAAAATAGCCGTCGGCTTCATTAGCTGCTAAGATCACTTTAGAGGCAATCGGCTGTCCCTCCTTAAGCAGCTCAACATATACTTTATTTCCATCGATATCTACAGACTTGATAGCAAACTCATACCCTTCCTCCAGATGCAGGGGCGTCCCTGAAGTGACTGTTAATGATTCCGAGTAGTCCATCAGGATACGAGACGGATCGGTTTCAGAGGTTTGCCGGATATTGTCTATCGTGAACAGACACTGGTCAGCCCCACGAAAGGCATTCTTGAAGTGCGCCTTAATTATCTGCGCATTTCCCGGCCTGGAGTAGATAAATGTGTCATCTACTTGTCTGGCAGCTACGACCACCTTGGAATCGATTGCCTGTCCGTTTTTAAGCAGCTCCAAATATGCCTTATTCCCATCGAGGTCTACAGATCTTACCGCCAACTCATATCCTTCATATAATTTCAAAGGTGTACCTTTAAAGACCGTCAGCAAACGAGTGTCGTTTAATAAAATGCGATATCGATTGGTTTCTGAGGTCTGCAAGATATGATCTACTGTAACCATATCTTGATCAGCACCACGGAAAGCATTCTTGATGTGCACCATTATCATTGGCGATGTTCCTGGTTTGGAGTAAATGAAGGTGCCATCCACCTCATTGGCAGGTATAATTACCCTGGAATCAACCACATCTCCGCCTTTAAGCAGTTCCAGATACACCTTATTTCCATCGATATCTACAGATTTTATCGCCAGCTCGTATCCGTCATTCAGCTTTAATAATTCTGCATTTGATAAATTAATAATAGTATTCGATTCACTCACACCATCTCGTGGATTGAGAGTGCCTTTTCCAGAGATTTCGGCCGCCTCGCAAATTGCAGTTCCTAGAAAGAGTGTTATCAGGATAATTATAAAATAGGATCTAATTTTCATCCCTCTGCACATATAATATGTCTCACCTGTTAATCTATCTTTCGGATTTGGTCTATAAAGTCGCCTGATCTTTTTCTCCTTCTCATAGTACCTCCTTTACCGACTGATACGGGCCGGTGCAGGACTGCAAGAAATGCTCAAAGAACTGCCCTGTGGGACTCGATGTGAACATTATGGTCCTGCAGGGAGTATGGAAAATACAGAGCGCATACTCTGTGCTGAAGGGCATCAAGTTCGTAGACCTGAACAGGCAGGGACTGTTTTTCGCTCTTTCTTCCGGATGTCTGCGTTAGTCACGCAGCAAAGATCGAGTTTCAATTCGGCCACGACTTTTCAGCCATGGAGAGTCAGAGAGCTTGACCAAAGCTGCATGAATCCTCTCTGCCAGGACGATGCTTTCG
>CAYXSJ010000273.1:0-2237 GCA_964467095.1 uncultured Methanotrichaceae archaeon | reverse complement strand
GGTGGACGTGGCCTGGCACAGTAAGAGCGATGCCATGAGCCAGGAAGAGATCGACTCTTGCGTGAAGGATTCCATCTACTACTACAAGCAGAATGCAGCCGCATGGATCTGAGAGTGGTATCAATAATTGCCAGTAAGATGATATCCCGCAAAAAGAAGGTGCATCCGGCAGCTTCTGTTCTTCTTTTCGCCCTGGCTGTCCTTTCTCTCTTTTCCAGCCCCGTCTTTGCCGATGAGGCCATCAAGGCCCCGCAGTTTTCTGCCGTCGGAGTGGATGGCAAGAACTTCTCTCTCTCCGACTTTGCCGGCTCGCCCCTTGTCTTGCATATCACCAATATCGAGATCCCCTTATGCGTTGAATGTGAAAAGTCCTTAAAAGGGCAGGTGGAGGAGCTGGCAAAGCTCAAGGCCATCGACCCCAGCGTCCAGATAATCACACTGAACCTGAGGAAGAATTCCTACTCTCGGGACGGCAAGTCCCTGGCGGAGAAGTGGTGGAAGGTCAATATCACCTGGCCCTGGGCAGAGGACATCGAGCCCTATGCTATCGCCAGCAAGTATCTCGACTACTGGAATGTGAGGGGCGGCTCCTCCAATCCGACACTGCTTCTCATCGATAAAGATGGCAACATCACCGGAGTCTATCACGTCTACCGGGTGGGCGAGGGCGAGTTGGACGGAGTGCAGAGTGCCGAGAAGCTTTACCGGGATCTGCAAGATGTGGGCGGCTCAACCTGGAAGGGCCTGGAAGGAGAGGTCTTCGGGCAGGAAGTGTCTGCATTTTTCATGTTCACGCTGGGAATACTGACGTCGCTTGCCCCCTGCTCCATAGCTCTTATGATCGCTGTATTCTCCTATGTTCTGACCATAAGAAGGAAGGATGAATATCTGAAAAAGAGCGTCTCCACATCCAAAGAAGGCTTCATGATGGGCATTGCCTTCACCCTGGGCATGGCCGCCGTCTTCTTCGTGCTGGGGCTGTTCATCTCCCGGGTGGGCCTGTTCATAAGAGACTCCACCCTCTTCGACCTGATGGCCGGCATAATCATGATCATTCTCGGCATCAGCAACATCAAGCCTCTGGAAGAGATCTTAGAGCCCGTGACATCCAGAATTTGGCCCGATCGAGGGGCGTATTGTGAGACAAAAAGGAGCCTGCTGCAAAGGGCGGTTGAGGCCTGCGTCGCCCTTTTCAAGCACTCCGCCTTCATTGGCGCTTTCACGCTCGGCATCTTCTTTGCACTGGGCTGGGCGCCCTGTGCCCTCTCCATGGTGCTGCCGGTATTGATCTGGCTGGCCTCGCAAAATATCACCCCACTGGCGGGAGGCGTGATGCTCTTCATCTTCGGAATCGGGCATGGCGTGCCCATCATTCCCATTGCCACCTTCTCACGGGCGGTGGGCGGAAGGATCGGAGAGAAGTATGTCTCCATTGGAGCCTGGACGACTAAATTCTTCGGGCTGCTGGTAATAGTGGTGGGCGTGGTGTATGCAGCGAGATATGCCGGGTTCTTGCTATGGTGAAGGCCCGGCTTGTTTCCTCTTTTTTAAAATTAACCACATAATATTCAAAAATTCCGAAACCTCTTTATAATCTTCCAGATAGTCTACTGCTCATGAAACCTAACTTCTCCATTCTTCTAATTCCGCTCCTCTTGCTCCTGGCGGGCCAGGCTGCTGCCTCCTACTGGTTCCAGGTGATCGATGTAACGCCCATTGAGATGACGCCCAATAGCGAAGCCAACTTCACAGTCTCTGTCAAGGGCATGGGCAGCGATCGGGCCTACGTGGAGCTGGTCTTCAAGAATAAGACGGAGGGAATTGATTTCTCCTGCGACAAGATGATCAAGAACGTCTTTCCGGCGGGCGTGACCAAATACAACTGCAGCGTCAAGGCCGCTGACGTGGCTCCAGGCAACTACTCTTTTGTGGTGGATGTTGCCGCCACAGGATCGCGCTCCGGCAAGAAGACCGCCTTCATTAATGTGGTAGCGGCAAAAAGAGGTGAGGAAATTGAGCCTGGAAATGAAGCGATCCCAACCGGGCCGGTGCCATCTGAGGCAGACCTAGGCAATCAGATTCCAGCCGGTGAGCCGCAGGCCCAAAAAACCCCTGCCCCAGGGGCAGTTGCAGCAATTCTTGCCATGCTGCTTGCCTTGCGGAGGATGAAGAGCTAGAGGCAGGCCATTTTCTCTCAAATATTCTGCGCAAAGCGGAATAGAGAAATTAAGTCGCCC
>CAYXSJ010000272.1:0-2245 GCA_964467095.1 uncultured Methanotrichaceae archaeon | reverse complement strand
GATCATCACCCTCCTCACCGACTTCGGCTCCTTCTACCCTGCCCAGATGAAGGGCGTGATCCTCACCCGGCTGGCGGATAAAGCCCAGGACATAACCTTTGTGGACATCGCCCACGATATCCCGCCCCAGGATGTGCGCGCCGGTGCCTTTGCCCTGCTCTCCAGTGCCCGCTACTTTCCGCCCGGCACCATCCATATCGCAGTTGTCGATCCCGGCGTGGGCACGGAGAGGCTGGGCCTGGTGGTTGAAAGCGGCGGGCAGATCTTCGTCGGGCCGGACAACGGCCTGCTCCTGCCAGCGGCACGCAGTCTGGGCACGTCGGGCAATCCTCTGCAAGCCTACAAGATCGCCATTTCTCTTGGGGCCCTTGGCCAGGCATACCCGGCCTCCAACACCTTCCATGGCAGGGACGTTTTCGCTCCGGTCGCAGCTCTCCTGGCCTCAGGCAAAAGCGCTGCGGGCATCGGCCCCCGGGTCAGGCCCAAAGACCTGAGTTTCGGAGAAGCGAAGAAGACGGACATGGGTATTGAGGCCACGGTCATCTATGTAGACCGGTTCGGCAACCTCATCCTGAATATGGGAAAGGTGCCGGCCTTCCCAGTGAGCCTGAAGGGGATAAAGCTAAGGCGCGTTGGAACCTACGCCCAGGCTCGCAGGATCGAACCACTTATAACCCTGGGCAGCCATGGCTTTGCAGAAATTGCGGTCAACGGGGGAAATGCCGCCGAGGCTTTCTGCCTCAAAGCCGGAGACCGCATCGAACTGGAGGAGATTTGAGTTGTTCGGAATTGAGTTTGTGCCCGATGAATCAGCCTATAAGATCGGCTATATGGCAAAGCTGGCAGAAGATGCTGGATTTCAAAATATCTGGATAACAGATCATTATAATAATCGAGATGTTTGGACCACCTTAGCCGTGCTGTCAATGGTGACCAATAAGATCATGCTGGGAACGGGCGTTACCAATCCTTACACCAGGAATGCGGCCATCACCGCTTCGTCCATCGCCTCCATAAACGAGCTGTCCGGCGGGAGAGCCATACTGGGCATAGGTCCCGGGGACAAAGCCACCTTCGAGAAGATGGGCATCAACTGGGACAAGCCCCTCACCCGTGTCAAGGATTCAGTCCAGGCCATTCGGGCCTTTTTGGCCAGGGAGCAGGTTAACCAGGCGGGCTTTAAAGGCGCACAGATGGCCTTTGCCACCAGCAAAATTCCAATTTACATCGGCGCTCAGGGGCCGAAGATGCTGGAGCTGGCCGGAGCCATTGCCGACGGCGTGCTCATCAATGCCTCTCATCCCGAGGACTTCAAGTTCGCCGTGCCCATGATAAGGCAGGGAGCGGAAAAGGCGGGCCGAAAGCCGGAGGATGTGCAGGTGTGCGCCTATGCCAGCTTCAGCGCCGACAAAGACCCGGCCAAGGCCGTCAATGCCTCCAAGATTGTGGTGGCCTTCATAGTGGCCGGCTCGCCCGAGAACGTTTTAGAGAGGCACGGAATTGGCATGGATGAGGCGAAGGCGATCTCCGATGCCATTGCCAAATACGACTTCAAAGCAGCCATGGCAGCTGTAACTGCCAAGATGACTGAGGCCTTCTCCGTCTCCGGTGCGCCCGCGGACTGCCGGGCACGGGTGGATGAGCTTCTCAAGACCGGCGTCACTCAGATTGTGGTGGGATCGCCCATCGGTCCAAATAAGGAGAGCGCCATTAAGCTGATTGGAAAGCAGGTCATAGGCAAGTAATGGAAAGGATGGATTTGAAAATTATGCGCGCTCTGTACATTGGGCGCTTCCAGCCCTATCACCTTGGGCATCAGGCGGTCCTGGAGAAGATTGCCGATGAGGTAGAGGAGATAGTAATTGTAATCGGCAGCGCCCAGGAGAGCCACACCTCAGAAAATCCATTCACAGGCGGCGAGAGGATGGAGATGATCTATGCCGCTTTAGGCGAGAGCGATCTGAGAGGGCGCTGCTATGTTACGCCTTTGCAGGATATCAAACGCAATTCGGTTTGGGTCTCACATCTCCAATCTATGGTTCCTAGCTTTGATGCCGTCTATTCCAACAATCCTCTCGTGGTCCAGCTCGTCTCTGAGGCGGGCATTCAGATAAGAAGGCCGCCCATGTACCAGAGAGACCTGTACTCAGGAACTGCCATCCGGAAGCTGATGAGAGAGAAATGCGACTGGTCCGGGCTGGTGCCGGTCGCTGTGGCCAGATTCATTATAGAGATGGGTGGTGTG
>CAYXSJ010000271.1:0-2285 GCA_964467095.1 uncultured Methanotrichaceae archaeon | reverse complement strand
GCCTTTCATACCACCGTCCCCTCCTCCTTCTCCGGGTGCACGGCCAGCACCAGCACCTCAGATGGCGCCAAATCCCGGATCTCCACGTAAGCCACGTCTCCCTCTCTTTTCACCGGCAGCTTCGATCCCATACGATAAGCCCCGGAATACCTCCTGGGCTTGGCAGCTTCCTGAGCAGTATTGAGGACCACAGTCATGCTGCCCTTGCCCCCCGGCCCACTCAAACCGGCGTCCACCAGCACATCGGCGCTGCGCTGCTCGCTGCCGTGAGAATTGACAGCGCAGAGCACCTCTTCATCATCCAGGATGCGTGACCAGGCCACGATCTGGCCGTCCAGTTTCTCGTCCGCCAGAACGTAGCCAGCCCCGTAGAAGTCGAAGCTGGAAAGCCCCTTTTCCGGAAGGGCTATCTGGCGCAGATACTGTCTGCCGTGGCGCAGAGCCGGAAAAGCCTGACGCAGAGCCGCCATGGCGGCAATCTTGCGAAAGACGGGAAACCTGGGATCAAAGCAGTGATATCCGGCTGTTCCGAAGGGCCCAAAGCCCGGCAGGCTTCTGTCCGTCTCTCCAGTGAGGCTGCGGCCGCCAGCAGGACGCGGGTGCTCCGGCCCGAACATGGCCTCCCGCAGATAGCGATCCGACTTTTTCCAATCCGGCAGCCATTTCCTCTCCGCCTCCTCCGGCCCGGCAAAAGCCTGCTCTGTGCCGTAGTAGATGCAGGGAATGCCTAAGGAGAATAGCTGCAGGGCCACGGCGGCGGCTATCTGGGCCTCCGATGCCGCCTCTGCCGAGAAGCGGATCTTCTCCCCGAAGACGTGATCGTGGTCGTCCAGGATGGAGACATGCTGATTGCCAAGATTGCGATGCGATCCAAAGACCACATCGGAGTTAAAGCCCTTGAAATACTCGCCCGGATGCACAATGCCTTTGGCCACGCCGCTCAAGACCTGCCGCATCTCTCCGATATCAAGAGCTGCATTGAGGTTTCTGTCCAGCGCTTCGAAGTATCTGTCGGCAGTGTAGTCCCCTCCGGCAATCTCACCCACCAAAAAGAAGTTTACTTTTCCCAGGTTGGCGGCAAACTCCTTAATTGTGCCGCAGAAGTTTCTCCCCTGCTCGAAGGATACATGCTTCAAAGTATCTATGCGAAAGCCGTCACAGTCGGTCAAGGCAATCCAGTATTTGTAGCACTTTGCCAAGTCATTTAGGAGGCCCGGCGCATCAAGGTCGAAATCCCTCAGGGAGAAGAAATCGGAGCGCTTGTGCTCCGCCCGAGGATCGCTGATTTCGCCCGCACCGAGGTTTCCGCTTCCGGCCCGAGTATAGCGCTCCGGATCCTGAAGCTCCCGTGGCCATACTCCGTCCGGACCATTCTCAATTGCCTCTGCCGGCTGGCCCGTACCATCGCGCCAGGATCCGAACTGGTGACGGCCCAAGGTGTATCCGGCCTCGTAAATTCCACCCGGTGTCTCAGGGGCATAAAGCCAGTTGCATCCGGAGTGATTGAAGATGATGTCCAAAATTATGCGAAGATCCTCTTTGTGAGCCGCAGCCACCAGATCCAAAAGATCTTTTCGGCTGCCAAATCGAGGATCGACCTGCAAAAAGTCCTGCACGCCATAGCCATGATAACTGTCCTCATGGACCCGCTGCGCAAAAACGGGACTTAGCCACAGAGCCGTGACGCCCAGGCTCTTCAGGTAGCCTAGCTTGGACCTGACACCCTTCAGAGTACCGCCCTGCCAGCACGCTGAGCCCGACGTAGCCCAAAGCTGCCAGCTCCAGGGCATTTCATCTATGTCGGAGCGTGCTGCCCAGAGATTCTTTCGATTCAAAAGCTTTCGGCCTTTCTCCAGGCCGTCGGAGAAGCGGTCCACCAGGAGAAAGTAGAGTATTTCATCTCTCCAGTCCACAGGTGAAGGGTAGTATTCCTGCATCCGCGGCAAAAATACGCCATTATCGATGCTATCTGGCCGATCCCTGCCAAGCGCTTTTTCTGCAAACGTCATGAACGGTCATCCTTTAACTTTAATTTCCCACTGTTTAATATTATAACTAAATAAATTTTAGATAAATAATTAATATTAATAACTCCACTTTTGCATACTAAGACAATCTCTATTTCTATTATTATTTCTTGCGTATTGTATAAATATTTTACTATGACGAGAAAGAGAAACAAAGAAACAAAGGACAGAAATACGATGAAGAAAAACGGTTCTTTGAGGTGGTAAAATTGAAGAAAACCCTGGCAATTCTGCTCGCTGCCATTTTTATGATCATGA
>CAYXSJ010000270.1:0-2295 GCA_964467095.1 uncultured Methanotrichaceae archaeon | reverse complement strand
TTAAGGGCGCGGATAGGCTGGCCAATATATTCATCTCCACCATGATGCTGGCTAGCACAACCCCTAAGGTCACCATTGCCACCATGTTGAGGAGGTACTCAAGCAAAGGCATGGACTAAAGCCATCCTGCCGTCGCGAGCATGATTCTTGGGAGAGGATTCGTCATCGTTCGCATATACATTCACCGTAGATAGCTGATCTTCGTCCCTGATATAAATTTTTATTTCCTATAGTAAAGTTAAATTGCCCATTTCTTGAAAGGGGCGTTCCTATTGCATTCACGCCTTCCCGATGCCTGTATTTCTCTGGCTCTATGGTTGACATACGAAATGTTGCCTACCGAAAAGTTATTAAATCAACTTAAATAGACTTAAATCAAGTTAGTTTTGGCTTGAGAAGGATATCGAGATTATGAAAAAACCAAGACGTTACAAGTCCTGCTTTGAGCAGGTTCTTTCAGAGAATCCTTTTGGATTAGAGTTCCTCCTGCTGTCTGGATGGCTGCTGTTTGCATCCATAATTGTTCCTGGCGCGGCGAATGATGGCTTCACGCTACAGGTATTCGGGAACGCCAATATGGATGACAGGATCGACGAGATGGACATCGACCAAATAAGAAAGCTAATAGCGGGAACAGAAGAAAGCCTGAATACTTCCCTGAGCTGCAAGAAAAGTTCAGTCATAAATGGGGAAGCCGAGGCGTTTGGATTTATCCGCCGTTGGAGTGAGGAAGGATCATGAAGATTACATGCATCTTTGGAAGCTCTCATATACCATTAATTGTCAGAGCTAATGAGCTCCTCGGATTCGACTTGCAGCTATTCTCAACCCGGCTCATCGAAGACCTGCCGGATCACCTGGAGGATGCTCTGAAGTCCTGTCGGGAGTCAGACCTGATATTCTTGAATAGGAGTGGTGAGACCATCTGGGAGGAGATGGAACCAAGGCTAAAGGAGATAGGAACGAAGATTCCCATCGTCTGCATCGGCCACGATCCCTCTTACTGGCTGCTTTCAACGGTCCCGGCAAAGGTTGTGGCCACTGCAAACACATACCTCACATATGGTGGCGAGGACAACATGCGCAATGTTCTCCTTTACCTGTGCAAAGAGCTGCTTTTAATGGATGTGGCCTATGAGCCTCCCTGTCCGCTGCCCTGGGAGGGGATCTACCATCCGGATGCGCCTCATCACTTCAGGAGTACCGATGAGTACCTGGACTGGTATAAACCCGAGCAGGGTCCTACAGTTGGCCTCATCATCTCCAGGTTCTTCTGGGCGAACAGGAACCTGCAGGTGGAGGATGAGCTGATCAGATCCCTGGAGCGACAGGGGATGAATGTCATCCCGGTGTTTGCCTATTCTATTCGGGACGATGATCTCGGGACCCGTAGCATGTCTGAAATCGTCTGGGACTGCTTCACGTTTGAGAGCAAGCCCAGGGTCAATGCCCTGGTAAAGACGATTCCCTTCTTCCTCGGACTGGAGAAGAAGGACATCGGCGAAGGAACGGGATATAAATCAGGTATATCTCTGCTAAAAAAATTAAATGTCCCTGTCTTTGAGCCTATCCTCTCCTATTATATGACGGTAGAGGAATGGGAGAAGGCAGGAGGGCTCTCCAACGATATCGGCTGGGGCGTGGCCATGCCCGAGTTCGAGGGAGTGATTGAGCCCATCATCATCAGTGCGGGCAGCAGCCGGGATGAATACCTGGAGCGCACACCGATTCCGGATCGATGCGAGAAACTGGCCAGGAGAGTGAGAAAATGGATCGCACTGGCCAAGAAACCTGTCAATGAGCGCAAAGTTGCCTTTATACTGCATAACAATCCCTGTGCCTCGGTGGAGGCAACAGTCGGCGGAGGCGCTCATCTGGATACCCTTGAAAGCGTGGCCCATATTATGGACAAAATGGCAGATCGCGGCTATTCTCTGGATAATCCGCCTGGAAATGGAAAGGCTCTGATCGATAACATCATGGAGCGCAAGGCAGTCTCTGAGTTCCGCTGGACGCCCATCGAAGAGATCGTAGCAAAGGGAGGCGTGCTGGCCTATCAGACCAAAGAAGAGTATGAGAGATGGTTCAATACCCTCACGCCTCTGGTGAAGGACCGCGTCTCTGAGGCCTGGGGAAATCCGCCAGGAGAGCTGAAGAACGACATTCCTGCGGCCATGCTCCATCAGGGAAAGATCGTGATAACGGGTGTGCAGTATGGAAATGCAGTGGTCTGCGTTCAGCCCAAGAGAGGCTGCGCTGGAGCCCGCTGCGATGGCCAGGTCTGCAAGATCCTGC
>CAYXSJ010000269.1:0-2315 GCA_964467095.1 uncultured Methanotrichaceae archaeon | reverse complement strand
AGAGACGCAGAGCGCATTTCAGGCCAAGGGCGGGCGCGCCTTTGATAAAGCAGTAGTAGCATAGCTTTCTCAAGCGATGAACGATTATCTCCTCAAATTGGGCACATGGGCTCTGCTTGTCCTGACTGCCATCTGCATGATCTCTTCCGGCGCGCAGTTTAACGGCACTACGTACCATTTGGGAGAGAAAGAGGTGCAGGTCACTGTGCCCGTCAATGCCAGCCACTTAAATCTCACCCTGTCCGAGAAGACGGAGAATATGACGCTCTTTGACGAATCGGGCAAGAACGTCAGCTTCAACAGCAGCTATCGATTCTGGCGGGGAGAGAGCATTTACAGCCTGACCTTTGAGAGGCCTGTCACAGGAAAGCTGATCTACACCCTGCGTCTGCAGGGCCAGCAGTTCATTCTTCCCATTAGAGATCATAGCCCGGTGCGCATAATTCTGCCGCAAGGCTTTACGACGGGTGAGCGCAGCCTGGGCGTAGCCCGGCCGGCGCCGGACGAATTCGTGGAGGATGATTCGGGCAGCATTCTCATCTGGAACAATACCACGCAAATCTCGTACATCGAGGTCAACTATTACCGGAAAAATGCTCCGCAGGCATTGATGATTATTCTCGCCCTTCTGGCTCTGACGGGTCTGGTTTTGCTGGCTCAGTATTACATCAGCATCAGAAAACTGAAGGCGGCCAGGATGGAGATGGAAAGCGAGAAGAAATAAATTACACAACCAATTCTTCCATCTCTCTCTGCAGCAGCTTTAAGCGATTCATCATATCTATGCCTTTTGGGGTGGTTTTATATAATCGCGGGATTGGGCCCAGGTATTCAATGAGATCATTTTTAATGAGAATACTCAGATAGCCTTTGATGGTAGTAAAGTTGGTATTGGTTTGATAGACAATCTTGGTAATATTCTCACCATTAGCGCAAATCTTCAGAATCTCAAGGATGATCTGGTCTTTGCTCCTGCGCGCCCTAATCTTTCCATCCTCCCGCTTGATTTCTGGCAGCATATTAATGATTGTAGTTAGATCGTTTTTCCCTTATAAATCTATCTTATTTTAAGTGCTTACTATTCGCGAAGAAAAGGGAAAGACTCTTTCAAATATTTCGAGGAAAGACCTATCCAGGCGAAGGCTTGCCTTCTCCTGGCATAGGCGAAGAATATGAGATAGGCCAGGCCCGCCATTTCCGGAATCATAATGCCTGGATTCTTCAGGCCGGAAAGAAGCATCTCCAGGTAGCTCAGGGTGTCCAGAAGAGGGGCGGATGGAAATGGGCCCAGGAGCGGCCAGAGCAATATCTCAGGCGAGTTCCACATAAAGTCCAGGGAGAGGTGGATGAACACGCCCCAGGTGAGGGAGATGAGCCTGATGTCCCGGGAATAGATGCAAAGGGCAGAGAGGAGCATCAGGAAGAGCAGAGTATGGGCTACAGTGCGGCCCATGTTGGGGCTGCCGAAGACGATCAGGCCCAGGGGTTTGTCTATGATGTCGGGAAGCATGGAGCCCAAAGCCAGAAAGGCCAGGTTCGCTCCGCTCAAAAGCCGGGCGCTGGCAAGGGCGAGGCCCACATGGGCAAAGAGAAGCATTGGGCGGAGAGATGTTTCTTGTGTATATAATTATTTCCGAGAAGTTTTCCTGGGCCAACCGCAACCTTTTTAATGTTATCTTGGAATTGCCAGTACTAATCTTAATTACTGTGATAGTGGGAGCGCAGGCGGGCAAGAGCCGGACCCTTATCGGCAGATGGTCCCCGATGGCATTGCAGGCATCTCTCACCCTACAAAATGAGTCAAAGCAGGCCGCTGAATTGATGCAGCCCCGGTACATTCGAGGCTCTTGATGGCGAAAGTCATCAATTGGTGATAAGAGGTGCCTGGCTATGCAGCGAATGCTGTAGAATTTTGTTTTTATAGACCCCTGGTTATTGGCTGTAGATAAGACCTTATATAAAGAGTGTGGAATTTCTATATGATGAAGAAGCTCACTGCATTTGTATCCGGGAAAGTCCAGGAGGTCGGCTATCGAGCCAGGGTAGTCGATATAGCAAATGCGTTTGGCCTCAAGGGCATGATCGAGAACCAAAAGGATGGCCGGGTAAAGATAATAGCTGAGGGCGAGGATGAAAAGCTCAAATGGTTTGAGAGTGCCAAGCAATGAGTTTGACAATTTCGGCAAGCTGGTAGTCAAAGGTGAAACAGACACCAGGCTGGACGCTGCTGTGGGCTATTTAAAAGAGCTTGTTTCTGCAGTCAACAATCTGAATGATAACCTGGGCAGCAAGATGGACCAGATGCTGGGCAAGCA
>CAYXSJ010000268.1:0-2324 GCA_964467095.1 uncultured Methanotrichaceae archaeon | reverse complement strand
AGTATGAGCCCTGGGGCAGCTTCCAGGCGGTGGCGTTTCTGGGCAAGCCCTATCTAGCCGGCTACCATGACAGTTCATTTACAGACGAGATCAACTCTTTAGGCAAAGGAGAGCTGAGAGCAATACTCATCGATGAAGATAGCACTCAGACTTTGAACTATAACTCAACTCTCGCTCTTCAGCAGGGCTATGTTCTGGCGGCAGCGGAAGTCTCCGAGAAGAAAGGCACTGTCAATTTTGTTCTGCTAAAAAATGGAAAGCCCGTTTACGCGTCTGTGGTGAGCATTGGCGATAGCTTTGTCTACAAAGTAAACGACATCCCGGTGATCCTAGTCCATCTGACCAATGCCATGCGAGGCTCAGGTGAGGCATTTGCTGAGGTGGACGGCATCTTTCAGATCAGCGATGCATCCTATATCAAGCTCTTTGAAGGTGGCCTGCTCGGTAATCTGAAGCTTACAGATCTCTCTGAGGATATGATAGAGTTTCAGAATAACATCACTTTCTCATTTATAAGAGACACTGAGGTACCTCTCACGGATGATTTGAAAATCGTGGTTCTAAATGAGCCCGAACTAAGTTATTACCCCGTTGGAGGCATCTTTGATTACGGCGTTCATGAAATACGCGGGCCGGCATTCAACTCCAGCTCATCCATTCCTGTGCGCATGGGAGACTATAATTCTTCTGTCATTGCTAGGTGGAACTTCATAAACTACTCCGGATTTTACTTCGATCCGGAGCAATCCGTCGGTTCAGAAACCCTTGTTTTTTATAGTGTTCAAGGAAGAAAGTTGGAGCCTCCCAAAAATCCCATCATTTATCCGGAAAATAATACTGCAGTCCAAAGTGGCCTTCAATATACTACCTTAATACAGGCCAAAGAATTTGAGTATAAACCATGGGGACACTATTTTATCATTGGCTTCCTTGGTGCCCCCTGGTTCGCGGGATACGATTCAAGTCTTGAAGGCAAAGCGTCATCTAAGAGCCTTCTGGAGAATGAGTATCTGGGTCGAGTTCTTATGGACATGGAGCTGAAGGGTAATATCCTTGCCGGAAATTATTCCTTAGATGATGGCTATGAGATGCGTATCAGGGATGTTGGGAATGACAGCCTATTCCTCGAGCTCTTAAAGGAGGGAAGCTTGGTGGATAGTTCCGTGGTTCAGTCTAATACCACATATATCTACAAGAAAGATTTAGAAAACGTCGAAGATATGCCTATAATAATGATGCACTTTGGCAATGTTTTTAACAATGGTACGTATAGTTTTGCTGCCCTGGATGGCATCTTCCAGATCTCCGATCGGTATGTATTTCCGATTGAACCGGGAACAGGTCTTGGCGAATTGGAGATTGTCCGCGTTGTGCCTGAGGGGATGATCATGCTAAATCCTGATAGCATCAACCTCAACAGCAATTCAAAAGTCAACATCGGGCCGGGCATGGACATTCGTGTTGCAGACAACGACACTCTTCGATATTATCTATATACTTCAATGTATGTTGTTCCTCCGCCCGAACCCCCTTTAATCAATGCTCAGGACAATGTATCGTCCTCTGCAGCCGCAAACATTACACTTCTCGTCAAGGCTGCTGAGATCCGTCAGGTCATGGTGAACATCCTGGATACGAGCAATAGGACAGTCTTCTCCAGGGACATTACCAGACTTGGCAAGGGCTCAGGCGATCTATGGGGCTTTGCCTGGAAATGGAATGCTACGACCATGCAGCTGAGTGATGACAAGAGCCTCGTCCTGGATGCGAGAGGCAGCACTGTGCCGGGATTGCTTTACCTGAACTCATCACAACTCCCCATGCAGGTCGGCGTGACATTTGAAACAAATGGAAGAATTGGCGCAATAGAGGATAGTAACTTTATCTATTACGTCTCTCCCGGCAAATACAAAGGGCTTAATAAATCACTTGATTATGACGACATGCTGGCTAACAATACTGCTCGAAACCAGTTCATTAGGATTGAGCCTGGAAAGAGCATTCTGCAGTTTTTTGATATTATCAACGGCAAATTAGCCCCTAGCGGCATCAATCACACCCTGCAGGGCAATCTTGAGGCAATTGAACCCCATGCTGTTGTGGTGGGAGCCAAGCCCGGCCGATACGAGCTGCGGGTGAGAGTGGAAAATGCAGTCAATGCCATTCAAACATTCAGAGAGTTCATCAATGTCACTCCTGCCGAGATGCGCGGCGTATCACTGGGCTTGGCACAGGCATTTGCCGGGGAAGAGGTATCCATTCCTCTCCTGGCCCCTAATTCCAATAGCGAGAAGATAATTAACATCTCTTATGATGCAGCCAGG
>CAYXSJ010000267.1:0-2334 GCA_964467095.1 uncultured Methanotrichaceae archaeon | reverse complement strand
CAGAAGACCAATGCCACAGAGGCCCTGACCGGTTCGGCTGCCAGCCGCGGCCAGAGCAGCGAAGGCGACCTTGGCAATACCAGCTTCTCAGCCACCATGCAGAACGGGTTTTTCAACAACACCCTGAGCGTTCTGGCCCATGACGAGAACGTCAGCATCTACCACAAAGCCGATGCCTCATCAGCCCTCTCAGCAGAGGCAAATGCTACGGCAAATGATGCAAATGGCAACAGGGTCTGGACAAATTCCTCAGCGACAATGAACAAAGGCTGGTTCAATGCTACCATTATGCCAGAGGCGGATGGAGGCGCCAGCATTTATGAATATATCGAGGCCGGAAATATATTGCAGGGCGATGCCAGCTCTCATGCCAGTAGCGGGAGCCAGTACAGGGCCAATACCAGTGTGAGCCTGAACGGCGGCAATGGTGGATTGTTTGTCAATGATATCTGGGCAAGGGCCAGTGGCGACGCGGATATCTCTCATGCCTGGACTGCCGGCAACGGCGGAGAATCGATAAATGCTGCCACCTATGCTGAAAAGCAGAATGAGTTCAGCTACATCGACTCTACAGTCACCAGGAATACAGACAAGCTGGCAACATTAAACGGCAATCAAACCTCGGAATCAAACAGCACCGGAACACAAACTCATCAATATATCACAGCTAGAGGAATGGTGGGCAGCCAGGTAAGGTCATCAAGCAACGGTGCGACATCGAACTCGGATCTGAACTATAATAGCGTGGGAGTGGATTCGCACCTCTGGGCTGCGACAAACGCTCTTGGTGCCAATTCCGATCGCTGGACCATATTCTATCTGGACGATGATGTCGGCGACGAGACCATTCAGTCCTCGGTTGATGAGGCATTCGACCATCCCTATAATTACGATACCGTCAGAGTCTTCGAGGGAGAATACCGGGAGCATAATATCGCAGTAGACAAGTCGCTTTACATCATCGGCAACGGCTCGACTGAGACTGTAGTCGATGCAGAGAATTTGGGACGGGTCTTTGCGATTGGGATGAACAGCCCCTCAAAAGACGTCTACCTGGAGTACATGACCATCTGGAATGGAACAGCACCACTTGACTTCTTCGGCGATGCCTATGGCGGTGCGATCTATAACAGTGCGAATCTGACAATCGTCGGCGCAAATATTACAGGTAGCACAGCCGAGGGCAAATCCAGCTCCTCAAGTCATGGCGGAAATGCTTACGGTGGCGGCATTTATAGCGATAATAATCTGACTCTCATTGCCAGCTATGTATATGATAATCAGGCCATTGGTGGAGATGCAGTCGGCACGGATGTGACAGGCACAAGCGGATCCAATGCCAATTCAGGAAGCTCGCCGAGCAATCCATCAGATGCTGTCACATTCACTTTTGCACTCGGAGGGTCTTCACTCAATCACAATGCTGGTGAGTTTGATGAATCCAAATCATATTCTCGAAATTATCTGGTTGGAGTCATTAAATATCTCTTAGAGCAATACAATAATGGAAGGTCTGATAAGAAGGCAAATCCAAATGAAATTCTTTTCAATGACACCAGCGGGAACCTGATTAATTGGGAAAGCAATGACGTTAATAATGGTGCACAATCGGATGGCTATAATGCCGCCAAGAACGCTGGCCTTACGTGGGGCTTAGATTTCTATAATCTAACCAAAAATAATAACAGATTATATGTAGTATTGACTGCATCATCCGGCGGCGGTGGGAGTGATGGCGGCGATGCCAGTGGAGTGTCAACCACAGGCACATCCGCCACCGGCTTTAGTGCCTCTGGTGGAGACGCCTACGGTGGCGGCATATACAGCACATCTAAGCTGACTGTGATTGATTCCATCATAGATAGCAATCTGGCTCAGGGAGGCAGCGCCATCGGCGGAGATGGCACTGGCGGAACTGGCGGCAACGGCGGCAATGGCGGCAAGGGAAGCAATGGAGGATTTGGATTCTTCTCTGGCGGAAACGGCAAGGCCGGCGGCATTGGCAATACCGGCAATAGCGGGGGCGCCGGAACAGGCGGTGCTGGATATGGCGGCAGCGCCTATGGAGCCGGAATCTACAGCGATGGCGAGCTGACCATAATCCGAACCCAGATCACCAATAACCTGGCCCTTGGCGGAAGCGGCCTGGGAGGAGACGGCACTGGCGGAACCGGCGGCAACGGAGGCAACGGTGGCGATGGTGGCAAGGGCGGAAACAGCGCATTTGACGCAGGTAAGGGTGGAGCTGGCGGCAAGGGTGGCGCTGGCGGCACTGGCGGCACTGGCACCGGAGGCGCTGGCTATGGAGGAGACGCCATTGGCGGCGGCGTCTAC
>CAYXSJ010000266.1:0-2386 GCA_964467095.1 uncultured Methanotrichaceae archaeon | reverse complement strand
GATGAGCAATATTTCTGTTGGAGCGGTCTACCATGCTAACGCACCGTCTACGGTTGCTATTATTTCGCCGGGATAAATTGCATCACTATAGCACAACGAAAATAAAACAGAGAAAAAGCAAAGAAGGAACTACCGGTACCTGTTCATCATTTTCATGTATTCTTCCGCGCTCCTTCTCGGCGATGGGTCTCTTGTTATCGCTCTTCCTATGTTCAGTAGGACGTTGGGCCCTGTGTTGTCCATCGCTTTCTGGATTTCCCCTCCCTGGGCTCCTGTTCCCGGGCAGAGGAACAGCGCATTGCTGCCTGCAAGGACGCGCGCTGTCCTTATGTCGTCTGCTGTAACGTGCCCGGTCGTTCCCATGACGAGGCCGTCTGCGTCGCTCGTGCGGACTTCTTCTGCGATCTTCTGGTAGAGAGGTTTGCCCTCGAAGGTTGCATCTTTCTGGACCCACGCCGCCTGGGAGTTTGACATGAGGCCTAGGATTATTGCTCCCAGTTTTTCCCTGTGCGCAAGGTCAGACGTCTCTTTTATATTGCCGGGAAACGGAGACGCGGTGAATGCGTCGAAGCCGGATGCGCGTATTTGCTGTATCGCCGCATCGTTCGAGGACCCGATGTCTGAGAGCTTGTGGTCGAGTATGGATATGCAGCCGTGGCTTCGTATCTCTCTCGTCAGTTCGCATAGTTCCCTCATGCGCAGATTGAATAGTACGAACTGGCTGTTCGGCTTGAATGCTGCAGCATAGTCGCTGGTCTTCTCGACGAGTTCCAGGCAGTAGTGCAGGACCTCCTCCTCGCGCACATCGGTGGGGGACGGGTCAAGGCCTATGCACAGCACGCTCTTCTTTTCATCTCGCACCTTCCGGTATTTTTCAAGAAAATCTGTCATATAGCCACAACTTTCCTTTGTTTTTCAGTATTACGCCGGCGTCGCATACGACATTGTCGCGTACGATCGTTTTGTGAGCAGTATTTCGTTATCGACCTTTTTCGTCTTGGCCATGTCCATGATGACGAGATCTGCGTCGGAGCCTTCTTTTATCAGTCCCTCTTGTCGTTTTCACTCTTATATTTTTAATGGAATTCATGTGCCCATTCAGTGGATAAACCTTTCGCTAAATTATTCCTCCTTATTTTTCTTTAAGCTATCAGCAAGCTCATTATAGGAGCATTTGTGAATCTCTTGTTGGGAAAAATACTAGTTCAGCTGGCTCTGAGTATTACCCGTCCCGCAGGTTATATGGCACTTTGCACCAGCTTCCGCAGGCGCCCGAGTATGTGAGGAGAATGATCCAGTGCTCACAGAGGATGCTGAGGTAGATGGGAAGCAGTTCTTGAAGGAGGCCTCACTCTGGAAGCCATCTCTGCCTAAGATAAACTCTGATATGATCAACGAGGATGACCTCACGAAAGAAGAAGAGATGGCAGCTGTTTCTTTTCCATTTACCTATTTTCCTCCTGACCAAGGAAATGCCCAGCTTAAAGCTCTCCGGGCTGAAAAGGGATTCCGTGATACAGTTGAACAAGCTCGCAACAATAGATAATCTCTGAATGAAGGCGAGTTCGGAGAGATCGATTCCGACCTCGAAAAGGAAGTTAGAAGTATATTGATAGAGATATTTGACCGATAACATCACTTCTTGTCGGGATACATTGGGGGCATTAGACTCAATTACCCTATCTTAAATCAAGTGACACTCCCTTGACCACTGCAGACCCGCTTGTTGCCGTCTGAGTCCGGCTTTGGCGAGGGCGGGCTGCCCACCTGGGCCGGGCCTCGCTTCCGGGCGGCGCTGCTCGGGATCGGGGGCCGCAAGCGCACGCTCGTGTGCGGGCGGGGGAGGACGGATGAGCAATATTTCTGCTGGACCGGTCTCCATGATAACGTTCCGTCTACGGCTATTAGCCGCGATCTGCAAAGCGACGACGAACTAACCCAACCATAAAAATCCCATGATCCTCTGAGCAGGGTTCATGCCCAAAGTATGAAAAAACCCATTGAATCACAGGAAAAGCTGATATGGTAAATTTCACGTCTCTGCGACCTCTGCGTCTCTGCGGTTATTATTCGTAGCGGAATAATCAAACCCGGGGGTTTACTGAATAAAACCGCAGAGTCGCAGAGTGCACGGAGGACGAACGAACGGAGACGACTGCCCCCCGGGCCGGGCCTCGTTTCGGGGTGCTGCTCGGGCTCGGATGCTCGCAAGCGCACGCTCGTGTTCGGGGGCGGTAGGCCGGTCGGGCCAGAGTTGGGGTAGCAGGAGACGAGCTGAGCGGCAATTCTGCGCGAATTATCTATGAAGGGCTGCCGCGAATCACGAGATTCTATAAATTACGATACACAATGCTGCGCGGACGGATGTAATGAATCGTAATTACCT
>CAYXSJ010000265.1:0-2387 GCA_964467095.1 uncultured Methanotrichaceae archaeon | reverse complement strand
AGTCTATGGCCTGCTCATACCTCCCATAGGCTGGAGCCTTGCTTTATTCGTATGGACTTATGCCATGGTTTCCTTCGTTTTGACGGACCTTGCCAAGGTCTTCCTATTCAGGCGGTTTGAGCGAGATGTAAAGATCCTGGGGAAAGAGGCAGCAGTTATCAGAAAGGAGGTTGAGAAAATTTAGTATTTATAGCTCACTGGATGTACTTGCTTGTTGCTACATCTTCAGCAGCCTCGCATTTATGGCTACTATGACAGTGCTGGCACTCATAAGAATTGCACCAATAGCGGGACTGAGAAGTATGCCGTAGCTGTAGAGGATGCCCGCGGCCAGGGGGATGGCTAAGGCATTATAGCCCGTTGCCCACATTAGGTTCTGAAACATCTTGGTGTAAGTCTTCTTCGATAGGCTAACTATGTTTGCTATATCACGGGGGTCGTTCCTGACGAGGACTATGTCCGCCGACTCGACGGCTACATCGGTACCAGCTCCGATCGCAATTCCCACATCCGCCTGCACCAGCGCAGGAGCATCATTGACTCCATCACCAACCATGGCCACGATGTATTCTTTCTGAACATTCTCTATGGCTTGGGCCTTTTCGTGAGGCAATACTTCAGAAAAAAAATCATCCAAGCCCAGATCCTCTGCTACCCACTTGGCCACGAAACGGTTGTCCCCAGTAAGCATCATGCACTTGATGTTCATCGACTTCAGCTTATCAATTGCCTCTCTGGATTCTTTTCTAATTATATCGGCGAGGGCTACAGCCCCAATGGGTCTGTTTTCTTCCAGTAGGAAAACGACCGTTTTTCCCTGCTGCGCCAGTTTATCTAGCCTCTCATCCTTGAGATCAATATTGCTTTCCCTCAAATATCTAGGGCTCACTACCATCCAACTCGTTCCCTGGACCAGACCTTCAACTCCTTTCCCAGGAATTGCTTTGAACTCATGAATATGAACGAGTTCGACACCTTTCTCTTTAGAGCCGCCTACAATTCCAGCTGCAATAGGATGTTCTGAATTCGCTTCCAAGGATGCAGTCATTCTTAGAACCTCATTTTCATTCAGCTCCGCGAGTGGTATGACGTCTGTAACGCCAAATCGGCCTTCCGTCAGAGTTCCCGTCTTATCAAAGACCACTGCCTGAAGATCCCTGGCTTTCTCAAATGCCGACCTGTCTCTAATCAGCAGACCGGATTTCGCAGCCAAAGAGGTCGAGACGGCTACAACAAGAGGAACCGCAAGTCCTAGAGCATGAGGACAAGATATGACCATGACCGTAACTGCTCTCTCAACGGCAAAAGCCGAGTCCCTGCCAAAGTATAGCCAGGTGGCAAATGTAATAGCACCGACGCTCAGAGATATGATTGTGAGCCAGCGAGCGGCATTATCGGCTAGATCCTGAGTCTTTGACTTGCTCTCCTGGGCATGTCTGACCAGTTCGATGACCTGATTAAGGTATGTCTCTGAGCCAATTTTCTTAACTTCTAGCGATATCGAGCCCTCACCGTTGATGGACCCACCTATCACATTTTCGTCGGCTCTTTTCGTGACTGGCTTGGATTCGCCTGTGAGCATCGACTCATTGACGCTAGTCTCTCCTTCAATCACGACTCCATCAACGGGTATTTTCTCACCAGGCTTGACCAAGACTCGATCTCCGGGTTTCAGAGTCTCAACTTTTACGTCCACCGTATGGCTATATTTTATCAAATGGGCTTCGGAGGGCATTATCTTGACCAGCTCCTCCAAGGCCCTGGAAGCACCCAGGATAGAACGCATCTCGATCCAGTGGCCAAGAAGCATGATGTCTATTAGCGTGGCCAGCTCCCAAAAGAAGATCTCTCCCATTAGACCAAAGACTACTGCCGAACTGTAAAAATAAGCGGCACTGATGGCAGTGGCTATCAGAGTCATCATGCCCACGTTTTTGTCCTTGATTTCATTGAAAAAGCCCTTCAGAAAAGGATAGCCTCCGTAAAAATATACAAATGTAGATGACAGGAATAATGCATAGATAGAGCCCGAAAACTCCAATTTAAATCGAAATAGGTCCTGAATAAAAGGAGAGAGGGTAAGGATAGGGATGGTAAAAATCAGAGAGATTATAAACCGTCTTTTGAAATCCTCAGTTACGTGGCCTTCGTGTTTCCCGCGATGTGTTTTATGGGATTCGCTCGGGCGCAGGCCCATCTCATACGTCATATGATCTTCGCCTGCTTCATTCATCTCTTGGCCTTCGGCCATACCGTGCATCTTATGTTCCATCTCGATCTTTGGCGATTCTGGTGTCTCTTTCTTTTCTGCCATCTCTTATCCCACCACCACAATACATTAAAGGAAAGCAACAGATTTAATTCTTTTTAAAGTGGATTCCTATTCC
>CAYXSJ010000264.1:0-2418 GCA_964467095.1 uncultured Methanotrichaceae archaeon | reverse complement strand
GTGAGAATGCAGGGCCGGGCCGCCCACGAACGGCCATCGCTCGCGAATAATCGGCCATTTGTTCGCGATATAGACGCAGATGGAAACGACATCACATTTACAAAATGCCCATGCGGGGGGGCATTGATCTATGATCACAATGAATGCCTCTACTGCGAAACGTGCGGGGACATCTTCAATGATCATCCTATCGGATACTTACAGTTCGCGAGCCTGATTCACGCGAGAGGATCTAGGGATGTCACTTATGCCAATTGGTGGGTAGAAATAGACGATTGGTACGATGAGGATTACTCAATGCGTAACCGATCACCACCTAAGCGATAGATCTATATATCCATAGATCTATCTATCACTTGCTGCCGTCAAAGCTCAACGCGCCCTACGGGGTTCAGGGACGGTGGCTCCCCATTATAATCATCCGATCCAAGAGGCCGAATGGCGAGGCGGCGGGCTGTCCCGTTGTTCTGTGAGAACGCGCAGGTTCGATTCCTGCCTTGGATCATCTGAGGCGGCGGCGATAGACAAATAACGCCGTTAAATCTGGTCTACATACTTCCGCTAGCGAACCTGGAAAGATGCCGGGGCTGACTGAATGCGGGACCGCCTCTTCATTGGCCGGGCAGCACAACCGATCAAGGGAATGTTCAGAGATCGGTATAGGCTGCCCTTCATTCCCTGTCATAGCAGGCCGATCCCCTGCCCTTGACCTCTTGCAAGAGCGCCTTCCGCTGTTGGCCGAGGCGGATTGAGCTTGCTGATCATCGGCACAATGCACGTCTTGGCCGGAGACGCTAAACCGGCTATACATTTATTTTAGCCATCTAAGAACGCTCCAGAAAACAATGATGTTGCCTGTTAGCTACGAGAGGAAGTACGGGGCGGTTTGGCTTTAGGTGATTATCGTGAATTCTCATGACGCGGGTGTGATCTTCAATAAAATAGTCAATGATGTCCTAAACGATCCTGAAGTGCAAAAGCAAGCCGAAGAGGAGCAACGCTTATACGGCACATTGACTGAAGAAGATCTTAAGATGAGATTCACCATTTGACATCGCTTGCCTCTCACCGCTTATTGAAATGCGCGCGGCGCATTTACGATAGAACGGAATAGCAAGCAAGCGACAATGCCACATTAGCTCAGTTGGTAGAGTTGCGGTTCTGTAAACCGCCAGTCGGGAGTTCAAGTCTCTCATGTGGCTTTCATATCCTATCCTAGTCATCTATTAGGTGACAAATCCATTTGTGTAAGCCGTCAATTTGGCGAGCCGAAGACGGCAAGGTAAGGTACTACGCAAGCCCTTTCTGGTTAAATTCCAGAGAGGGTCTATCCTTGTTATTATAAATTTCTATAGGTGACTTTCCTTTGATCGAATATATATACGAAGATAAAATTGTGCATATATCCTTCACCGATAAGGAATTTCACTACATTTCAGTGGGTAGCAAATCTCGATACTGCAAAAAAATCTACATCCAAGAGCTGCCCGTCTACCAGGGACCGCCGGAGAAATATCGTATCAAGCTGGCACATCTCGCAAATGATTGGCGTAACCCCTGGCAGCCAGATGGCTACTTTTCGCACATCCTCGATGGCAAGACTTACTATTGCTTCACGCCCCATCCGAGCATCCCGTTGGGAGACGATGACGATCTAATTGCGGTCTCTGAGGCCAACCGGAGGGTGACTAAGCCCGCGATCCTAGAAGCCATCGCAGACGCGAAAGGCTTTGCCAGGGGCGATCTGGTGCGCTATAGGGCCACGTTGGGCGGCAGGACAGAAATAGGCACATGGCGGGCAAATAGGCAGCAATTTGAGGCCAATATGGATAAGCTGCTTGCCCCCGGTGCTACTTGCGAGATTCTTTGGGACGGCAAGTTTCGCTTCTCATTGCTCGCAAACGGATAGCTTCCATTCAACCCTCTTTAGCCATATATTGTCAATGAAAATATTAACAATCTGGCTGATCGATACGCAGAATTTGACGCATTTAAATTTTTAAATTAATTCAATATAATTTTTATAGAGCTGATTTCTATTGCCCCCTCTTGCCGTATTTGCTCCCTAGATCCCGACATCCGCCGCGACATCGACCTTGACCTGACTGCCGGGATGTCCTACGCCGCCATAGCCCGCAAATATGACAAGCAGATCAATAGAAAGCAGGCATGGCGGGAAGTGAGCAAACACGCTCACATGGGGCATGTAGGCAAGTATCCTGAGCGCATGCAGCCACCCAATCCTGGGACGTTCACGGATATAATCGAGACGCGGCATAAGGTCGCGGTCGAAGATCGTATTAATGAGATCTATGAGCGATGCAAGAGCTTGAGCGAGAAAGCAGAGGATAAGGCTGAAACATCGCGAGATTTTCAAGCCGCTGCAAGCTGTTTGGAGCCGGGGATCAAGGCGCTTGG
>CAYXSJ010000263.1:0-2423 GCA_964467095.1 uncultured Methanotrichaceae archaeon | reverse complement strand
CATTCCGCTGCCCAGGCTCAGGTTCACGGCCGCGATAGGGTGGATACTGCGCAGTTCGTAGACCCGTTCCAGGGCTTTAATTTGATCCGATGAATAGGATAGGATGCAGGGCGAGTTCGACCCACATTTTTCCAGATTCTCAAATTGAGAAAAAACCTGAATGGCAATCAGGGACGCATCCGGCGCCACGCCAGAAAAACCGCTCCCCTTGCCGGCGGCGATCCCGGCCACGTGCGTGCCGTGCGGGCAGTTGGCCACCGACAGGCTGCAGGGCAGGCCCGAACCGTCCGCGGTCGATTCGCTCACCCCGCCCGGGCAAAGCGAAGTCGCCCCGTCGGCCGGCACGTTGCTCGAATAACAGGCCTCTGAAATGACCTTGCCGGCCAGAAATTCGTGATTCTTATTAACGCCCGTATCCAGGATGGCGATGGTTTGGCCTGCGCCGGTGTAACCGTTTGCCCAGGCTGCCGTCGCGCCGATCAGCACGGTGCTCTGGGCCAGCGTGGGCGCGTCAGGCAAATCTTCCTGTACGCTGCTTACCCGGCCCGAGTCCAGCGCCGCCTGTAAACCCTGCACGCCCAAGGTGGCCGCCACCAGCGGCACGGTTTTAAAACAGTACGGCTCATCCAGCGTCAGGCCGGAGATACCTTCCAGTAGAGCCTGTTGCGTCCGGGCGATGTCGGCGCGCTGCCAGCGCACCGCCGCCGCGCCGGCCAGCAGGCCTTCCGGTTGAAATTCGGTGTTCAGCACCAGGATCACGCGAACGCCGCCCGGCTGGCGAGCTTTTGCCATCAAAGCCTGGAGCGTGGCCGCGTTGAGACGACCCTGCCCGTCCGTCGAGCCGGATTGTGCCGCCGCCGCGCCCGCGCCGGACAGCAGGAGCGCCAGAATCAAGGCGCCGAGTAGATAGCGCCGGAAAACCATTAAGGGCCGCATATTTACTCCTGAAATGACCGGGCTGTGCCCATACCGATAAGTGTACCCGAATCAAGCCAGGATTGCTATTCCAGTCGGCTGCACGCTTCCACCGCCAGCCAGAAGAGCGCGGTGCGCACGTCGCCGCGTTCGACCCAACCGCGGAAGTCCCAACCGTCCGGCGACACCAGATCGCCGCCGTAGACCACCTGCCCGCAGGTCACCCCGCGGAACTGCGCCAGCGCGAAGAAGGCCGAAGCCTCCATCTCCACCACCAGGCAGCCCTCGGCATGTCGTTTGGCGCGACGGGTCTGTGTTTCGCGGTAAATGGCATCGGTCGTCCAGCTCTTACCGGTACGATAGCTCACCCCGCGCGTCTGCATCACCCCCACCAGTGCATCCACCGCCTGCGGGCTGGCGGTCAGTTCGCGCGAAGCCGGTAGATAATGATAGGATGTTCCCTCGTCGCGCACGGCCGAGGTGATCACCACCGGATGCCCCACCGCAATCTCGCGATCCAGCACGCCGCAGCCGCCGCAGGCGATGAAGGCCCGCCCGCCGGCGGCAATCGCCTCTTCCATGAAGCCAACCGCCAGCGGCGCGCCAACACCGGGATGCATCACCAGCAGGCGTTGACCCTGATGTTCCAGCAGGTAGATCGGGTTTGGACCCAATTCGGAACGAAAGTGCGCGACGGGTTTCAGCAGGCCGGAGCGGGCCAGATCCTCCAGCACGTCGTAAAAGAAGCACAGCACCCAGCGGTGTGGTGCATCTTCGATGGGCAGGCGCGCCTGCGGATTGAGGATGGCCAGTGGATCGGGATCGAAATCGAGCAGGGGAACGTTGTTGAGAGGATGGGTTTCGTCCATGAGGTCCTTGTAGGGATAGCGGTAAGAATCTACCTAGATGGCAGATAATTCGCGCAGCGCGTCCCTGGCGATCCAGTGCGCGCTGCCGGAGTCGATGGCGAGCATTTCCTGCGCGGTTTGAATGGCGCGCCGGCGCAGCGCCGGGTTGCGCTTGCCGGTCTGGCGCAGCGCCCAGTTGACCGCCTTGCGTACGAAATTCCGCTCGTCGGTGGCGTATTGCAGCATCAACGGAAAATACATCTCGAAAGCGTCGTCTGGCAGATCGCAGCGGTGCACGGCCTGCACGGCCATCAGCACAAACCCGGCGCGGCGCACGTATTCTTCCGTGCGGTGCGGCCAGGCCAGCGCCATTTCCAGGCCCAGGTCATGCAGGCCGAACAGGTTGAGGCACACCTGGTCGCACAGGTCCCACGAATCAAAGTCGGCAGCCCAGGCCTCCATCTGCTCGCGAGTCAGCGCCTGCGGCTCGTCCACCAGGCTGGCCAGGATACGCGCCTCGTGAAGGCCGCTTGCCCACAACTGCAACGCCAGTGCATGGCTGCGCTGGCGGCCTTTGGCCAGCGCGCGCACCTGCGGCATGGAAACGCCCAATTGCCCGGCCGCACGGATGCCAAAACGCTGCTGGCCCGCCACGTTTTG
>CAYXSJ010000262.1:0-2488 GCA_964467095.1 uncultured Methanotrichaceae archaeon | reverse complement strand
GCGGCTGCGGCCGAAAGCGCAGTCATAAGACCAAGCGTGATGCAGCAAAAAAGCAGCATCTTCCCAAGAGTCACCGATCTATTCGGCAATTTCTTAAATTTCATCCAATCCACCTCATTGCTAGATTGTTTTATCTCCCATTGCAATTTCTAAATATTTGCCCTCTTTATAACTCTCAAACTATTTAGGTGTTTTCCAGTCGTTTTTCCAGTAAGGCCTGTCCTCTCTCTCAGTTCTCTCCCGTCCTATCTCGCAGCAACGGCTCTGATATACCTGCTACGATATAGTAATATACTTGAAATCTATGTTGTACGATATTCATTGTGCAATTTTGGATAACGGCATGAGTGGAGGAGATAGAAATGAGATCAACTTCAAAGGCGCTCTATTTTGCAGCCGCATTGATG
Source organism: uncultured Methanotrichaceae archaeon (assembly GCA_964467095.1). Lineage (GTDB taxonomy): Archaea > Halobacteriota > Methanosarcinia > Methanotrichales > Methanotrichaceae > Methanothrix. Next base: position 2,081 of record CAYXSJ010000262.1, on the reverse strand, counting down.
GTTTTATCCATAAGCGCTGCGGCATCGGTTGTCATAAACGAGATAGAACTGAATCCCCCGGAAGGCGGGGCTGATTGGGTTGAGATTTACAACCCGGATAACGAGAGCGTGGACATCAGTGGATGGACTGCCGAGATTACCGATGGAAGCTGGGTGGGCAAGCTTTCTGCCGTGCCCGCAGGAACTATACTGCCTGCCAGGGGCTTTTATGTCTTCAACGGTCAGTCTTCCTGGAATCATAATGATGGCGGATACGCCACACTTTACAGCGCATCCGGTGAGGCAATGGACAAGACGGCCAACAGACAGGACACCATGAACAACGACTTTACTTACGGCAGGCACCCGGATGGTTACGATACAAATACTGATGGTGACTGGGGTCTGGGCTCTGCCACCAAGGGTGCATCGAATGTCCGCTAAGTATAATCATAAGAATTAAGTGGAGATGAGGGAATGAAAATGAATCTTAAATCAGGAATCGGAATCAAGGCGCTCTTAGCCTTCAGCGGCCTTCTGGCCATCTGCGGCCTGGGCATGTGCGAGGTGGTCATCAATGAGTTTGAGCTCAGCCCTCCCGACAACAGCACGGTTTGGGTAGAGCTTTACAATACCGGGGATGCAGCCGTGGATTTGACCGGCTGGAAGATCAATATCGTCGATAAACCCTGGGAGGGGCCCATCCCACTGAAGGGCAGCATCGAGCCCAAGGGATTTTTGGCGGTGGACGGCCAGGAGAGCTGGGTCACGACCGGCAACGGAACCGTCTTCCTCTATGACGCCTCCGGGGTTGAGGTGGACAAGACATCCCAGCAGAGCGACAACTCCCATAGCGATTTCACTTATGGCCGCCTTCCGGACGGAAAGAAGACCGATACCAGGGCAGACTTTGCCTTCATGATGGCCAGCAAAGGCCGCTCCAACGTTAGGTGAGCTTTGGCCTATAATGTGGGAAATAGACTACATTCGGCCTCTTCAGCCGATTTTTGAGCCGAAGAGGCCAAAAGTCATTTTTATCTGAAAATATTTGGAATTGGAAAAGCCGTTAATCGATCCGCAAGGTGTAGGCGGTCTCTCTCTTGAAGCTTTTCGTGTGCTCACTCTTGTTGATGATGCTTCCCTGACCATCCCTCTGAGATATGGTAATGGTGTGGGTCTTCTCTCCTCCGATTATCAAGCTGGCTATTCCGTCCAGAGATCCATCGCTGATATCGCTGCTGTAAAAGACGCCATCCACATAGACATCGTAGCCCGTGATTCTCTGGGATTTTACAGTTATCAGAGCCTCTCCTATTAAGATCGAATTCACATCCACGGGCGATATAGACTGCACGATTTGCCGGGGCAGGACATCCAGAATGAGGGCATTGCCTGGCTCGTTTTCCTGGGCCAGCAGCATGAAGAGCCTGCCGGTCTCCTCCGGTCTCAGTTTGAGCCGATGGTAGCCGGCCGGGAATTTGAAATTCCAGTGCGTGGTAGTGCTATTGGCATAGGATATGAGATAGATATCGCTGCCTGCGTCCTGGGTGGTGTGCACGATCAGGTCGACAACTTCGCCTGCCGTGACCTGTTCATACCGGCTCCAGACAGCTTCCTTTCGGATCCACAGCTCGCTGGAAAGGGGACTGCAAGCGTGGCTGGAAACGTAATCCGGGTAGTTTAATTGCGTTTTTCCCAGGCGGATCAACTCCGGCTCATTGCCGCTCAGGTTGAAATATATGGGGTCCGAGAGCGTTGTCACTCTATTCTCTTGGGGCTCCTCTGCGGCGCTTATCCAGGGCTCCTCAGTCCAGCTCTGATTTCCGGCTGGCGTGCCCCCTGCCGATGCGGTCAGCAGCGTGATCAGCGCCATAAGCGCCGCGAAAAATGAGAGGGCTGGGAAATAATGTTTGAAACGCATCATGTTTTTCACATCGTCTCCAAAGCGACGATGCCCAGGGTATCCAGGGTCGTTCGCAGAGCATTTTTAGCCGCTCTTGCCAGCGCCATTCTTGCCAGGCGCAGCTTGGGCTCTGCATCCAGCACCGGGCTGTAGCGGTAGAAGAGGTTGAAGCTCTCCGCCAGCTCGCGGGCATATGTGG
>CAYXSJ010000261.1:0-2507 GCA_964467095.1 uncultured Methanotrichaceae archaeon | reverse complement strand
GATTAATTGAAATTACCACCATCTCGTTCTATTCTGGATTTTCCCTCGTCTATTATTTCCTCTTCTATTATTTAGAGAACACTATGTATTTAAATTTATACCAATCTTCAAATTTTCATAAAATAATTGCTTAAACTGAAATTAGTCTTACAGCCCCCGAAACGCGGCCGCGATGGCCGCGCTTCTGGAACTGCTCCTCCCTCCTGTGATGTAGTTGTTGGTTGTTGGGTTTATAATCGTTTATCCCGAGGCCATAATAGCATGGCATCGTGTCCGTGCGCAGGTGTAGCCGCGCCCGTCCGACACCTTGCTACTACTTCCCACAATATAAAGTTTACTTCTTCTTCAGCCAGGGCATCATGGCCCGAAGCTCCGCTCCCACCGTCTCAATGGGGTGCTCGGCTTCAATCTTCTCCAGAGATTTCTTGACAGGCAGACCTGCCTGGCTCTCCAAAATCCACTCACGAGCGAACTCGCCTGACTGGATCTCTGCCAGAATTTCCTGCATCTCTGCCCGGGACTCCTCATTGATGATCCTCTGGCCGCGGGTCATGCCTCCGTACTCTGCTGTGTTGGAGACGTTGTTCCACATGCGCATGAATCCGCCCTCGTAGATCAGGTCCACAATCAGCTTCAGCTCGTGGCAGGCCTCGAAGTAGGCGATCTCGGGCTGGTAGCCCGCGTCCACAAGCGTCTCGAAAGCTGCCTTGATCATTTCCGTGACGCCGCCGCACAGGTCCACCTGCTCGCCGAACAGATCGGTCTCCGTCTCCTCGGTAAAGGTGGTCTCAATGACGCCGGCCCTCGTGCCGCCGATGCCCTTGGCATAGGCCAGCGCCTTCTTCATGGCTGCGCCGGAGGCATCCTGCTCTATGGCCACCAGACAGGGAACTCCCTTGCCTTCCTGGTATGTTCTGCGCACCAGATCGCCCGGCCCCTTGGGCGCTATCATGACCACATCCACGTTCTTGGGCGGCACAATCTGGAAGTAGCGAATGTTAAAGCCGTGCGAGAAGCCCAGAACCTTGCCCTCTTCCAAGTAGGGTGCGATCTGCTCTCTGTAGATCTTTCCCTGGTACTCGTCGGGCAGAAGGATCTGAATGTAGTCTGCCGCCTTGGCAGCGTCGGCGACGGACATGACCTTCACTCCGTCCGCCTCTGCCCTCTTCCAGGCATTGGAGCCCGGCAGGTCGGCAGCAATGACATCCAGCCCGGAGTCCTTCAGGTTCTCTCCCTGGGCATGCCCCTGATTTCCCCATCCCACTATGGCGATGGTCTTGTCCTTCAACACCCTCAAATCTGCATCCTTTTCATGGTATATCTTCACCAAATTTCATTCCTCCAATTCTCTATTCTAAAAGTAATAATAATCGCGAAAATCATAGGCGCTTGATTGTCTTTATGTATCATGTCTTTGTGCCCGTGTAACTTTGTACCTTTGTGGTGAAGTGCAGCTTGCTTATCATTTCACCACATGTGTCACAAGGACAGGCTACAAGGGCAGGTCACAAAGACAAAAAACTCCATCAGGCTTTAATTACCCTCGCCCCTCTTATCATCGATACCTTCCCTGTGCGAGCCATCTCCTTAATGCCGAACTGGCGCAGCAGTTGAACAATGGCATCGACCTTCTCCTCGTCTCCCGTAACCTCGATGATCATGGTCCTGTGCGAGACATCGATGATCTTGGCCCGGAAGATGTTCACAATCTGCATGATCTCGCTTCGGCTCTCTTTATCTGCGTTCACCTTTATGACGGCCAGCTCCCTTTCCACGGACTCGTCGGCATCAAGCTCGCTGACGCGAATAACGTTGATCAGCTTGGAGAGCTGCTTAATGACCTGTTCCAGGACATCTCTGTCGCCCTCCACGGTCATGGTCATGCGGGAGTAATCGGGATTGTCCGTCGCTCCCACAGAGAGGCTGTCAATGTTAAAGGACCTGCGGCTGAACAGGCCGGCGATCCGCGTCAGAACACCGGACTTGTTCTCCACAATTACAGCAATGGTGTGCTTCATCTAGAACCCCTCCTGGCCCAGGACCTCTTTTCTTCCCTTGGCATAGATCTTCTCCAGATGGCAGGATTGAGCTTCATCGCACCACTCCAGTTCCAAAATTTCGCTCAGCGTAGCTCCCGCCGGAACCATTGGTGAAACCTTCTCGGCCGGGCTCACAATGAAGTCCATAACCACCGGCCTGTCTGTAGCCAGAGCAGCGCGAATGACCGGCTCAACCTCTGAGGGCTTCTCCGCCCGCAAGCCCACTGCCCCGTAGGCCTCGGCCAGCTTCACGAAATCAGGGCTGGTGCGGCCCAAAATAGTGGCTGAGTACCTCTTCTCAAAGAACAGCTCCTGCCACTGTCGGACCATTCCCAGGCAGCCGTTGTTGAGCACCGCTACCTTTACGGGAATGTCGTTAACGACCGCAGTCGCGAGTTCCTGGCTGTTCATGAGGAAGCTTCCGTCTCCAGCCACGTCGATGACATCGCACTCCGGCCGGCCCATCTT
>CAYXSJ010000260.1:0-2511 GCA_964467095.1 uncultured Methanotrichaceae archaeon | reverse complement strand
GGGATCACATGCCATCGGTTGAGAGACCGTAGATGCCCGTGAATTTATTCATGGGGAGTGGTCACAGGGCTGGCTTCTACGCGCCTATCGACATCTTTTTTTATTTTGCCTCTTTGGGCATCCATTCATCTTTTCCGATTTTCATAGCAATATTTATACGAAATCGAATAACAACTACTCATGATGGAACGCGACCCTCCAGCAACTAATTTGAAAGATGCCTACAATGCTGTAAAGCTGGACCCTCTGCAAAGCGGTGACCCTCGTTGGGTTGATTGCAGCCAGGTGAGGGGTGGAACGGATGTTGTGGGACTTTTGGCTCTGCGAATTGAAGGATCAAGCCGCTCAACGTCTCAATTGATTAGCGGACACAGGGGTTGCGGAAAGTCCACGGAGCTTTTGCGACTGGCAAATCGCCTGGAGAGGGAGAAATTCCTGGTGGTTTACTTTGCCGCTGATGAAGACATTGATATGGGCGATCTGGTTTATACCGATCTTCTACTGTCTATCATCAAGCGCCTGGAGCGCACATTATCTGAGAAAGGGATCAAGATAGATGAGCGTCTCTCCAAAGGCATCCTGATGTGGTTTGCTGAAGTAGTTTACGGATGGAAGGATGAAGTTGCCATGGAGGCAGCGCTCAAGACGGAATTTGAATTGGGATTAAATGCACCGGCTCCACTTCCATTGATTGCTAAATTGCTGGCCCGCATAACCGGCCAAATCCGCACCGGTCACGAGATCCGAAAGGATATTCGTCTCAAACTGGACCCCCAGATCTATCCATTGATCGAGCGAATCAATGAGTTCATCCGGGCAGCTCTTCCCGAGATCAAAAAAAAGGGCTATCAGGATCTGGTGCTCATTATCGATAACCTGGATCGCATTGTCCTCAGAGTGTTGGATGAGAAGACAGGAAGAACAACTCATGATGCTCTCTATCTGGAGCATGCGGAACAACTCAAAGCTCTTGATGCGCATATAGTCTACACCGTGCCTATATCCTTGTTCTACTCCCTCAAGGCCACTCAACTGGCCGGAGCCTTCCCCAATTATGAAATCCTGCCTATGATCAAAGTCGAGGAGCAGGACGGTTCTCCTTGTCTGGAAGGAATCGATCTTCTCTGTGATGTGGCAGGGAAAAGGATCGATGTCGAGTCGCTTTTCCAGAAGGGCGTTGTGGATTTTTTGGCCGAAAAGAGCGGCGGAATGTTGCGGGATTTCATACGGCTGCTCGGCTACACCGTTGAGCTGGACCAGGCGGAAGGTGGAAAAATTCCAGTATCTAAAAAGCTGGCGGAAAAGGCATTTCGACGTTTGATCAATGAATACGGCCGCATGGTGCCTGATGAGCATTTCGACCTTCTGGCCAAAGTGGCCAAGAATAAGCAGGTACGAAATGATACCCAGCACCAGGCCATGCTTTACAACCTCAGCGTGCTGGAGTACATGAACGGTGATCGCTGGTGCGATGTTCATCCAGCTGTGAGAGAGTTGGCGGAGTTCAAGAATGCCTGGAGACAAATTGAGCAAGTTCGCGACTGAGGCAGAACCAGCCAGCACGAACTTGTCCAATCAGGAACCTATTCTGGGAGAAGCGGAGATATCCCCCCAAAATCAGGATGTTTTGCTTCAAATAGCCAGCCTCATACGCCTGACAGAAGGCTTTCGCCTGGGATTTGTCAAGTGCAACCAACCGGTTCAGTGCCGCCAGATGGCCGCCCGGCTGAAGAAAATTTTGGCAGATGAAGCGAATATTATCTCTGTGGAGCTGAAAGAGCCGGTCTCAAGCTTGAGGAGAGCTGTACTGCAAGAACTGGAGTCGGATAAATCGGAATATGTGGAAAAAAGAGCCATCTTGGTCTTAGGCTTTGAGCATTCCGTGCCATCACAGGGGCCTGCACCAGCTCTCGATGAGCTGAATCAGTCTCGCGATAATTTTCCTAAATCCTTCTCAGGTCCCGTTCTCATCTGGCTGCCTGATTATGCGCTGACTCGTCTGGCCCGTGAGGCCCCGGATTTCTGGGGATGGCGCAGTGGTGTATTCGAACTCTCTCCCGAGAAGAAATTGATGGCTTCCGTCGAGAAGACGATCATACAGGATGCAGAAGCAGACCGCTTGAGTCTGGTTGAAAAGAGAGAACGCGCAGATGCTCTGGATGGGCTGATCAGGGATTACCGAGAAATGCCGCGAGGTGAAAGAGAAAATAGAGCCATGGCATCACTTCTCCAAAGGCAGGGTAATCTTCGTTATTTGCTTGGGGAATATGATCAGGCCCGGCGACAGTACGAAGAGAGCCTCAAAATCGAGCAGGAGTTGGGGAACAAAAGAGGCATGGGCCAAACGCTTCACCAGATGGGAAATTTGGCTTACATCACCGGCGATCTGGGCAAGGCCCGCCGTTTGTACTCGGAGAGCCTCATGATTAGCCAGGAGCTAGGGGACAAAAGCAGCGTGGCCAGCACGCTTCACCAGATGGGGATGATGGCTCAGCATACCGGCGATCTGGG
>CAYXSJ010000259.1:0-2513 GCA_964467095.1 uncultured Methanotrichaceae archaeon | reverse complement strand
AGATCTTTCATCATGGGATGATCGATAGTTTCCAATTTGTCCCTGTTCTTGAGGTAGAACAACACGCAAAAAAGCTTCTGCTGCAGCTCGCCTGCCGAGTCCAGGGAATGGATGAAGACCTCCTGGATGGACAGCTCCCTCTTGGGCAGGGTGCATTAGTTATCCCTCAGCATCAGCTCGATCCCATAATCCTCGTAGGCGGAAAAAGAGGTGAATGTGGCATCATGTGTTCTCAGGCTCTTGAAGAGCACGCTGTCATTGTAGCTTTTGATGAGCAGGGCCTCACGGGGCACGAGGCGCAGCACCTGGTATTCCAGGAGGGAGGTCACGAACTCTTTGAGTTCTGGCCAGAAGATGTAGTTGAAGGAGAAGAGATAGGCTTTGCCATGCCTCGATCGGCTGACGATGCCCACCCAGAGCAATCCCTTCAGATAGCCGTACAGGGTATCGCCGGGAATGCCCGTCTCGGCGGCGAGGGCCTCCAGGCTCCTGGGGGTCTGGTCCAGTTTAGCGATCAACTCTATTCTGCGCAGAGATAGGAGCTTATGCAGGGGAGAGGCCCGGTGGCTGAAGTAGAGCTTCTTGAATGCTTCTGCCGGGGGTGTGCCGACCAGGACGACCTCGCGCCAGCGCCGCTCTGCCAGCCCTATCTCCAGCAGGTGAGTTATGAGCCGGGAGATGGTCTCTCTTCGAAGCCCCAGTTCCGCCTGGAGGACGCCGGGGTTTACCGGCTCTTTTGATCCGGTGATGAGGACGAGCGCTCGGATGTCGTTCTGGCTAAGAGGCATTCTCTTTGAATTAGATCAATAATCTATATAAATGTGATTTTGATTCAATAGCATGTAGCTCTTGGACAGGGAGAGGAAGCCTGGGCACGGGCGGCCTGCCGGCAGGACGGGTGGGGGAGCTGGCGAACATCCAGATAAATGGAGGACCAGAGCGCCAGTTGCCTTATGAAAAAATTTATAATATATGCATGGGCTGACAAATGTTTATGAAACAAATGGGATTCTTATTAATCCTCATGATCATATTGGGGACAACTTGCACAGCATGTGCATCGGAGGGGGCTAACTTTGGGCCGCAGACGACAAGCGGAGAGCCTTTGTGGAGGCTCCTCTCTGCCTCTGATGCTGTGAACTCCAATCTTTCCAAAATCGAAACTGCTCTTGTCGATGCCAGCCTCGTCCTCTCAGAAACAGGCATTGATGGGCCTGCTGCCCGGGCAGTTCTGTCAAACCTCACGATGGTGGATACTGCTGCAATCGATTGCATCACAGTTGACGCCAATGGCACCGTGCGTGAGGTTGAGCCCGTGTCGTTTGAAAGCGTGAAGGGGGCAAACTTGAGACGGCAGAAGCATGTGAATGACACAATCAATACCAGGCTATATTCGGGTTTCCATTTCATAAAGGCTGTCGAAGGATTGTATGCAATCGATTCAGAGATGCCCATCTTCGACAAGAATAGAACATTTGTGGGAACAGTAAGCTTAATGTTTAATAACAGCCAGTTTTTCGGAAGGGTCCTTGCTCCGTTCCAGCCTTCGGGAAACTCCAAGATATGGGTGAGCAAGGCGGATGATGGAACGATCCTGTACGAAACGGATCCTACCCAGGTATTGCTCAATAAAAGCTCTCCCATGTATCAGGATTACCGAGAACTTTTGAAACTATTTAATAGGATGAGCATTGAGAGAACAGGTTACGGAACTTATGAGTTCTTAGACCAATCTCACGGGGAGACGATAAAGAAAGGCTGCTATTGGACCACTATTCCCAATAGGGGCACTGAGATGAGGCTTGTACTCACACTAGAGCTTTGACAGAACCGATGGGCTGGACATCACCGTCTGTGTCGATTTGGATTCGTGAAGAGAGGCGCTTGTCCAGCTCTTTGAGGGCTTTGAAGAGATGGGGCTTGTGGCTCTGGAGCGCAGGCAGAGAGAAGAGGGCCAGCGGTTCTGGTATAATGCCTACTGGAAGACCGATCCGGCAGAGTAGGCGATAGGAGGAGCTGGGGGCGGAGCGGACCTCCTTTCCCAAAATGAGATAAGAGGCAACATTCATAGGACAACCAGATGGACCGCTCAGAAATCCTCCGCCACATTGCCGACCTGCGCCGCCGCCACGGGGAGCTCGAGGGCGTGGAAGCCAAGGCAGCCCATACCGGCACCCCGGCCGACCTCTTCAAGCCCCTCTCCGCCTTCGCCAACCGCGCAGGAGGCGGCATACTGCTCTTCGGCCTGGACGAGGACGCCGGCTTCAAGGTCGTGGGCGTGGGCAACCCTCGCAAGTTGCAGGAGGACCTGAGTGGCCTTGCCGCCCAGATGGAGCCGCCGCTTCGCCCCAGCTTCTCGGTGGAGGAGATCGATGGAGGGACTGTGGTGGCCGTAGAAGTCCCGGAGGTCGCCTTTGACCAGAAGCCCTGCTATCACCGCCCGCATCATCTGCAGGAAGGATCCTTCATCCGCGTGGGCAACTCGACGCGCAGGATGAGCGATTATGAGATCT
>CAYXSJ010000258.1:0-2522 GCA_964467095.1 uncultured Methanotrichaceae archaeon | reverse complement strand
CCATTAATGAGGTACTGGTGCGGGCTTTCTCGGAGCTGGAACATATATCATAGCCATCATAGCTTCCGATAAGCCTATATTCCTGCAAGATTTTTATGGCGTTGAGGGATTCGTATCAGTAATTGCAGATCATTCATCCTTTTAATGTTTGTCTTAATAGTGATTCCGGCATTGGCGGATGATGTTCAGACGTATCTTCAAGACCTCAAAGACGAAAATGCCACTGTCAGGTTACACGCCATAAAGGCCATCGGATGCTATGGAGTTAATTGCAGAGAGGAAAAAGGCGAAAGAATCGTGTTTCCTCTAATTGAGGCCCTGAAGGACAATAACAGCGAAATCCGGTATTATGCTGCATCGTCTCTGGGCTGGCTCGAAAACAAGAGTGCTGTGGCACCCTTAGTCAGAGTGCTCCAGGAGGATGAGTCATTCATGGTGCGAAGCAGTGCTGCAATATCCCTTGGGCAAATAGGGGATAAGAGGGCAGTCGAACCACTGATTAGGGCCCTCAAAGAAGACTGCTATACTATCCAAGAGGCAGCAGCGGAGGCTCTGGGAAGGCTCAATGATCCGAGAGCTGTGGAACCGCTGATGCAGGCATATAGAAATGATTCTTTAATTCGGGATAAAGCAGAAGAGGCACTGAAATGGCTAAACGTCACCAATCCCATTGATGCGATCCTGGATCCACTCATATCCTCTCTCAGCGATAATCTGAGCATTGTCCGAGATAATTCGGCAAGAACTCTAGGGGAACTCAGAGATCTTCGAGCTGTAAGACCTCTTATAAAATCCCTGAGAGACAATGATAGTGGAGTTAGAAAGAATGTTTCATGGTCTCTGGGAGAGCTCGAAGATGCCAGGGCAGTCGAACCTCTTATCCCGGCCCTTGTGGATGAAGACAAAGGCGTCAGAAAAGAGGCGGCAGAGGCACTAGGCAAGATAAACGATACCAGAGCGATTGAGCCACTGCTTCAGTCGCTAAAAGATGAGGATGAAGGAGTTAGAAGTTCCGCTGCCTGGGCACTGGGGAGGCTCAAGGATGCACGTGCGGTCGAACCACTGATCAAAGCGCTCACGGACAATGATACAGATGTACGGAGGAATGCGGCACAAAGTCTGATGTGGCTCAATGATTCAAAGGCTGTGGAACCTTTAATCCAGTCCCTTAAGGATGATGATCTCTATGTTCGAAAGTACGCTATACAGTCCCTCAAAGATATCAACGATACCAGAGCTGTAGAACCACTCATCTTAGCCCTCAAGGATAAAAAATATATCATTAGAAGTGAGGCGGCAGAGGCTCTGGGGAAGCTAAAAAATAATAGGGCTGTGGAATCCTTGATATTGGTGCTTGAGGTTGATGAGGTGGAATTTGTCCGACGGCAGGCTGTAGTGGCTCTGGGAAACCTCAACGATTCCAGGGCGGTAGAACCTTTGATAGAAATCCTCAAGGATGATGATAGCTCTTTGCGAAGCGAGGCCGCGGAGGCTCTGGGAAACCTCAATGATTCTAGAGCAGTAGAACCACTGGTTCTGGTCCTTCAGGATGACAATCACTTTGTTCGAGTGAATGCCGCAAAAGCTTTGGGGAAGCTAAAGGATAATAGAGCTGTAGAACCACTAATCACGGCTGCCCTCTATGATGAAGAATTCATTTTCAGGGAGAATGCAGCAGACGCTCTCGGCAGGATCAATGACTCCAGAGCTGTTGAAGCGTTCATCAATGCTCTCAATGATAATGAGAGTAATATTCGCAATAATGCAGTTCTTGCGCTTGGCTATTATAATGAAACCCGTACAGTCGATGCGCTGATCCTGGCTCTAAATGATAACGATAGCAGCGTACGGACGAATGCAGCCTCTGCACTCGGCAAAACAAAAAATCCTGGTGCTTTCGAGCCGCTTTTGCTCGCTTTCAAGGGTAATGATGACCGGCTCAGAATCAGTGCGGCAGAGGCTTTAGGAGAGCTGAACGACCCCAGGGCCATCCAGCCTCTGGCTCAGAGCATGGAGGAAGAGAATTGCTGTGGTGTGCGGTGGAATGCTGCTTATGCCCTCAGCAAATTTAGTGATCCCAATGCCCTGGATCCACTGATTTTAGCTCTAAAGAATAACGATAGCTGCATCTACCAAATACTCTCGCTAGATAAAAATTCATGGCTTCATGTAGTCGAAGATCCCAGAGCCATCGAATCGCTGATCCTGGCCCTCAATAACAAAGATATCCGGCAAAGTGCAGCTCATGCGCTCAGTTGGGTCAGAGATAAGAGTGCAGTAAAGGCACTGATTCAGGCACTAAAAGACGAAGACAGCAACATGCGGATGACGGCAGCTTATGCGCTTGGCGAAATAGGCGATTCAGAGGCCAAGGAGGCGCTCGTTCAAGCTCTCGATGATGAGGACAGAAACGTTCGAGATAAAGCTGCAGAAGCTCTTAAAAAGATAGGATGACAACCATATTATGCTTCTCAATCTGGTGCAATTACAAAATCATCTCAATTATCGTTATGATCCTCCAT
>CAYXSJ010000257.1:0-2539 GCA_964467095.1 uncultured Methanotrichaceae archaeon | reverse complement strand
CTCTGTGTCTCTATGGTGAAAACGTCGTTAACCACTGGCTATGGCCAATCGGCAGGGATTGACACCACAGAGACGAGAGGAGCGCACAGATGAGGCGCAAAGTTGAACTAGTAACTCGATTATGCCTCTTCTCTACTTTGCCAGCTCGTAAATGTCCTGGGCGTAGATCTTGGTGACGTTGACCAGGTGGTCGATGGCGATGTACTCATTGGCCTGGTGCTCTACCTCCTCCTGGTCGAGCAACATGGGCCCTGAGGCCACAATGTTTGGCATCTCCTTGGCGTAGGTTCCGCCTCCAATGGCTATGGCACTCTCGTTTCGGCCGGTCTGCTCCGCATAGACCCGCGTTAAGGTCACAATGAGAGGCGAGTCTTCGGGGTAATAGAGCGGATTTTGAACCTGCGAGGAGATCTCCACCACAAAGCCGGTCCCCTCAAGGGTCTGATTGAGCCTGCCCATTATGTCATCGAAGGTATATGTAACTGGATAGCGGATGTTCAGGCCGAGAATCATGCGATCAGCAGTGGCATTGACCAGTCCCACATTGAGCGTCAGATTTCCGGAGGGCTCGTCCTCCATAGCCAGGCCAAGGGACGTGCCATCGGTCTCCATGCCAATACTGGCATTGATAAATTTGATGGCATCCGACATATCCGAGCTGTCAAGGTCCAATGCTGCCAGGAATGCAAAGAGCTGCATGGCTGCATTCTGGCCTTTGTACGGAGTGCTGCCATGAGCTGCCTTTCCCACAGAGGTTATGGATACATTTCCAGGTCCTGGCTTTGCCGTGAGATTGTAGCCTTTTTCCGCAGCGAAGCTACTGCATGCTGAGGCTAACTGATCCGGATGGGAAGCCATGATCTCTGCTATCGCTTTATCGGGAACGATGTTGTAGGCATTTCCGCTCTGGATGCTCACAATCCTGATGTCTCCCGTCTGTTCAGTTTTCAGATCTTTGACCAGGTCAAAGGAAATGATGCCCTTTTCTGCATAGATGGCCGGGAAGTTGGCATCAGGGGTAAAGCCGGAGGCAGGCTCTTTCTCAGTCTTGAGGTAGTGCTCCACATCCGGGCCGCCCGTCTCCTCGCTGCTGCCGAAGATGACACGCACCCTCTTGCTCAGGGAGAGATTGGCATCGCGAACCGCCTTCAGGGCGTAGAGCGCCGCCATCGCCGGGCCTTTATCATCAATGGCCCCCCGTCCATAGATCCTCCCGTCATGGATCTCAGCTCCATATGGCGGATATTTCCAGCCATCTCCCTCTGCAACCACGTCCATATGGGCGAGGACGGCCACATATTCATCTCCCTGGCCATACTCAGCATACCCTATGTAGCCGTCCAGGTTTTTAGTGGCAAATCCGAGATCTGAGGAGATTTGCAGGGCTTTGTCCAGAGCCTTTGCCGGGCCTTCACCAAAGGGAGCGCCGGGCAGAGGATCCTCTCTCACGCTTTTGATCTTCACCAGCTCCTGGGTGGCGTTAATGAGGGCATCTCTGTCCAGATCCACCAGAGCGCTTAGCTTTTCTGTCACACTTTCGTTCGCAGATTGGCAGTACACAGGATTGACTGGTATCAATGCCGATAATAACATTGCGATTAAAAAAATCTTCTGTCTATGCATTTTATCACCTGCTGGGCCGGTCGACTGCGGCTCAGTGAATCTGGAAGATATTATGTATCCTACATTAAATAATTAATGCTCGGGATTTCATAGCCCATAGCTATCAGAATCCCCGGCTGCTTGCCAAAAATATCCAGTCTTCAGAGCTGTCGGTGTCGCACCCGTCAGGGTCTCTGGTCCAGACCCCCTCGTTGTCCTGCTCGTCGGACAGGGCTGCCGCCGTCCTATCAACCTCTGCACCCGTCGCATTGAAGAGCATCAGCACCTCGCCTTTGTGATCGAGCCATTTGGAAGGAACGTCCAACAAACCAGAGACATACACAAGCTTTTCGGAATTGAGATCTCAATCCTATCTCCTCTTTGTCGAGTTGGATTCTATTGCGCTTTATCACTGTCGGTTTCAGCCTCTGCCGGAATGGACAAAAACTATATCATGCATAAATTGAATACAGTCATATAGAGGATTATCATGACCTCAATCTTCCGGCCGGTTGAACTGTCCATCGGCGGGATTCAGACCATCATCATCGATCCCCACAACGAGATTCTTCCCTTCGGTTCCAGGAGGCTTTGGTCAGCAGGTGCAGGCTGGTAGTGGTCAGAATTGACGCCCATCAACGCCCATCACGACATGTTCCAGTGCTGCCCTGCTCTGCCCGCCCGTGAGGGGAGAGGCAAGTTTGAGTTCATCGAAAGGCTGCTGCCGCTCTGCAGGAATACTCACGCTATAGCGTCAATGATAGAAACTTCACCTGTCCGGCCTTTCACTGCGATGTCATTGGGGCCGCTCTATCACTTCCATCCTGCCAAGAACCGGATTGATGCCTACGGCAGAGTCTCCAGGTCGGAGACCGCTGACGCTTGATTGAAAATTATTGGCCATCAAAAATTTCAACTAATAAGACATCGAATACAA
>CAYXSJ010000256.1:0-2562 GCA_964467095.1 uncultured Methanotrichaceae archaeon | reverse complement strand
CAACGCTCACCTGCAAGCCGAATCTATCCAGAAGCTGAGGCCGGATCTCTCCTTCCTCTGGATTCATTGTCCCGACCAGGATGAACTTGGATGGATGGGCTACCGATACGCCCTCGCGCTCCACGATATTGACGCCCATGGCTGCTGAATCCAGCAGCACGTCAGCCACATGATCGTCCAGGAGATTGACCTCGTCAATATAGAGAATGCCACGGTTGCATGCCGCCAGGATGCCTGGTTCCAGGGCCTTGATGCCTTCTTTGATGGCCCGCTCGACGTTTAAAGAACCGACCACCCGGTCTTCCGTTGCTCCCAAGGGCAGATCGACTACAGGCGTATTTTTCTCAACTGATTTAATCTGATTCGACTGGCTCTTCTCATAGCACAGGTCGCACATATCCTCCGCATTTCCGGGATCGCAGTTGAATGGGCAGTCTTCTACGACCTGAATTTTTTCCAACAGGTCGGCGAGCGCCCTCACGGCAGTGGATTTGGCAGTACCTTTGTCGCCCCGGATGAGAACGCCGCCTATGCGGGGATTGATGGCATTCAAAATCAGGGCGAACTTCATATCGTCTTGCCCAACAATGGAAGTAAATGGGATCGTCTTTCTTTTAAGATGATGCATCTTGTTCACCTTTGTTTCTGGTATCAATTGTGTCTTGGATTGCGCTGTCCATATTCATTGTACCGCTACTGCTTTTTCATTAATGGATCTCAGAGGAACGATATACGGTCTGTCAAGATTTTTCATAACCACAGCCTCGACTCCGTACACTTCCCGAATATTCTCGGCGTTCAATAGATCCGCAGGGTTCCCTGCGGCGTAGATCTTTCCATCTTTGAGGATCGCCAGCTTATCCACAAACTTAGCAGCCAAGTTCAGATCGTGCAGGGCCATAACCGCAGAAATCTTCTTGTTCTTGACCAGGGCGGCGATCATCTCCATGACCTCTAACTGATGTCTCATGTCCAGGCTGGAGGTTGGCTCGTCCAGGAGGAGCACAGCCGGCTCCTGACACAAGGCACGGGCGACCAATACCTTCTGCTTCTGGCCGCCGGATAGCTGTGAGAAGTCCCTCATAGCCAGATCTCCCAGATGCAGAAGCTCCAATGTATCTGCCACCTTTTCCAGGTCGAAATCCGAGACACGCCAGCCGATGTGCGGCCTTCTGCCCATAAGCACGGTATCAAAAACTGTGGTGGCAAGCGGTGTCGAGCCGGACTGAGGCACATAGCCTATTTTCCTCGCGATCTCCTGCTGCGACATAGACTCAATCTCTCGACCGTCGAGCAGAATGCTGCCTTTCGGTTTGAGGATCCTGTCGATGCACTTGATCAATGTGGTTTTGCCGGATCCGTTGGGTCCGACCAGCCCCAGCACCTCTGAGTCCTCGATTTCAAGATCGAGTTTATCGAGAATATTAGAGCCGTTGTAGCCGAATTTCAGGCCTTTGATGGTAATGTTTACCAAAACTCCTTCCTCCTCTTCATGAAGAGATAAACGAAGAATGGAACTCCTAAAAATGAGGTCATTATTCCTACAGGCAATATCACCGGTGCTAATACGGTTCTCGCCAGTGTATCAGCACCTAAGAGAAGAAGCGCGCCCACCAGCGCCGAGCCCGGCAAGAGGAAGCGGTGATCTCCTCCGATGACCATCCTGGTGATATGAGGAGCAACAAGGCCGATGAAGCCGATGGTTCCCGTGAAGCAGATGATACTGGCAGTTATAAGTGACAATAGCATCATGCAGATAACTCGCGTCTTCTCTACATTCACGCCCAGGCTTTTGGCAGTCTCATCCCCTGCGCCGATAGCATTGATATCCCAGGACTTGAGGATCAGATAGGGAAGACATAGGACCAGGACGATAGTTATCATGCCGAGTTTATCCCAGGAGGCTTTTCCCAAGGAGCCCATCATCCAGAAGACCACCTCCTGCACCTGCTCAGCATGGCCGACATACTGCAAGAATGAGGTCATGGCACTGAAGAGGTACATGATGGCAATTCCCGCCAGAATCATGGTCTCTGGGGTGATTCCTTTGTACTTGGCCAGGCCGTAGACAGCAAAGGAGGCAATCAATGTAAATATAAACGAATTGCCGATCACCAGATATTCGCCCCCGACAAAGCCTGCGCCCATTACAATGGCCATAGCTGCACCAAAGCAGGCCGCCGAGGAAACGCCCAGCGTAAACTCGCTGGCCAGGGGATTTTTAAGTATTCCCTGCATGGCCGCACCAGCGACGGAAAGCCCCATGCCGGCCACAACTCCCATGAGAATTCTCTCCAGCCGCAGCCCCCAGACAATGGTATCGGCAAAGCGCGTTGTTTGGAAATAGTCGGGCAGGAACTTGGATAAAATCGCAACGTAGACATCTTTGACACTGAGATTGGCAGATCCTAGAGTAACGGCGAAGCTTGTCAGCAGGATAACTCCCAGGATTAGTATCAAGAAGAAGAGCATCTTTTTGCCAACGAACCTGCGATACTCTTCCTCTGGTCCTTTGAGGGCGCTTTCACTGTGGGATTTTATTGCCCCTGCAGCCTTGAAATC
>CAYXSJ010000255.1:2463-2586 GCA_964467095.1 uncultured Methanotrichaceae archaeon | reverse complement strand
GGCGGACCGAGTGGCCGATCAGGTCATGAGCATGCCGGAGCCAAAGGTGCAGCGGAAGGACGAGGAAGAAGAGGAAGAGCTGCAGACCAAGCCGCTGGCTGAGCAGATCACACCACTGGTGCG
>CAYXSJ010000255.1:0-2363 GCA_964467095.1 uncultured Methanotrichaceae archaeon | reverse complement strand
AAGGCAGGTTGAACCTGATGAAGAGGAGGAAGAGATCCAGACCAAGCCGTTGGCTGACCAGATCACGCCGCTGGTGCGAAGGCAGGTTGAACCTGATGAAGAGGAGGAAGAGATCCAGACCAAGCCGTTGGCTAACCAGATCACGCCGCTGGTACAAAGGCAGACTGAGCCTGAAGACCCTCTCCAAACGAAGCAATCCATCAGTCAAACGCCGAGGTTAGTTCCGAGATTCGGATCTAGCATTCGTTCTATGAGGGGCAATGGACAGGCATTGTCTCAATCGGAACGCGCTTTTTTTGAGCCGACGTTCGGGCACGACTTCAGCCGGGTGAAGGTACACACTAGCCCTCAAGCGGCAAAAGCGGCTCAAGCTATTAATGCGCAAGCTTTCACATTAGGCAACGATATTTTCTTTGGTCCCGGACGGTATATGCCTGAAACATCAATAGGCAAGGGTCTACTTGCCCATGAGTTGGTGCATGTTATTCAGCAACGAGAACATGATGATTTGATCAGCCGCTCAATGGTAGATGATAGAAGGAAAGAGATCGTTGATACAGCGCTTGGTCTAACCGAGGAGCACTACTTAATGGGTGCAGCAGGCCAGATTCCAGATAAAGGCGGAGGCGTTAACGCGCGAAACGTAATTATGAACTCGAGCAACCACGCTGCTTCCATAGACGTTGACTACGGGAAAAAAAAAGGGGGCAAAAAGACACACGTATGCGCAGGAAGATCTGAGAAAGCTGCTTCTTTGCCGCAAGCAGATCCCAAGAACGAGGAACATCATAATAATCCTTCCAAGTACAAGTGGAAGCGCATATCAGATGGAAGTGCTGTATTTGGAGAAGCTTGTGAACTCAAAAACCATTTTGATTGCGGGGGATTTATTTCCTATTGCTACAAAAAGGTCTGTCCAGAAGTTAAATACCCAGGAGATGTCATCAATCTTCTTAGTGCCAGCTATGGTTGGACAAAAGTTGACAAAGAACAAGTGCAGCCGGGAGATATTGCTTATCGGGAAGGACAGGAACATGGACATCATGCAGGCTTGTGTATCAGTTCGGACAAAGTTATCAGCGCATTAGGTAAGAAATGGGGAGTTCAATCTGAACCAACTTCAAAATACCAAAAGTTTGGCCATTTAGGATGTCTCAAAGAACAGGAAGAAAAGAAATCCGGAGGAATCCATAGAAAAGAATTAGCCTATAAGAGCCAGCCTAATAACATGTACGAGCAGGAGGCCGAACAAATGGCTGATCTGGTTATGAGGATGCCAGAGCTGCGAGTGCAGCGCCAGGTCGAGCCAAAAGAACGAGAGATTAGAGAGAAAAACTGGAGAGATATTAAAAATTCTATACATAAAAAAATTAATGATCATGTAAAATTATATCCAGAATTAGAAAAATTTCGTAATGATTTAAGGAAAATATTGGAAACTATTGCTGCTAAATATCTTGATCCCTCCCATATGTCATCCCAAGAGAAGGCTGGCATATGGGCTCTGCGACAACTGGATGTAAAGGAGTGGACATATGAGTCCACTTCCCCAAGCCGAGGAACAGCAGAAATTGGAAAAGAGTATAAGTGTAATAAATTTATTGCTGATGCGTTTGGTTTTGGAGCAGGGCTAGGTTATGGAACCCAGAAGGGCTACCCTACAAAATTGCATGAACGTCTTTTGGGATTATATAAGCGTATATATCCATACGTAGCTAATGAACTAGCTGATCCTAAAGGCCAAATTGCAAATTTCCCAGTCATAGCTTATAAGGATTATACTGAAAAATCTCCTAAAGATATTGACATGAATAAATTGAAGTTCGGAGATGTGGTCGCTTTTTATAACCCAAATTATAAGAAAAAAAAACAGCTACCAGGACATTGTGGTATATACTTGGGTAGTGGATTATATATCTCTGCAGGTGCAACTAAAGGCGGGTATATCGAACTAGTGGCCAATCAAGAACCTCCAAAAAGAAAAGATCATTCAATTACTACCTATCGTCGCTATACACCGCGATGACTTTATCCCAAGAAGCATTGTGGTACCTTAATGACATTAGATAAAAGGGAGCAGCCCTAGAGTGAGATGGGGCAGATATCCACAGCTCTTGGCGCTGCAGATTCTCCTTTACCCCAAAAGCTCCCACATTATCGATAACGCGAATCTTTTGGCGGTGAGTCAGACCGAATTTAGGATATGTTGGCAGGTCACATCGAATGCCTTGAAGAATGCTGGTTTTTCACTTCCAACGTCAGCTGAACCTGACTTGGAATCCCGCGAGAGCTAAAAGAGGTCAATGACATGATTATTGGATTATTGCAGACAAAAGCGAAGCAATCCTCGACACCTGCACCAT
>CAYXSJ010000254.1:0-2612 GCA_964467095.1 uncultured Methanotrichaceae archaeon | reverse complement strand
AAGAAGTAACCCTTAAGGACCCTATTCTAGTTGAGGGGCTACCGGGCGTGGGCCACGTTGGAAAGCTAGTAGCCGATCACATGGTGGAAGAGCTCAAGGCGGAGAAGATCATTGAGATCTACTCACCCCATTTTCCGCCTCAGGTGATGGTGAAAGAAGACGGCACCATCAAGCTGGTCCGAAACGAGATCTATGCCTATCATGGCAAGAATGATGAGCCGGATCTGCTCATCCTCATTGGCGACTACCAGAGCGCCACGAACGAGGGGCACTACGAGCTGTGTAACATCTTCCTGGATATCGCCCAGAGCTTCCATGTAAAGAGGATCTATGCACTGGGAGGTTACGGCACAGGCCAGTTCGTGGACAAGCCTACGGTCATGGGTGCGGCCACAAGTATCGAGCTTGTGGAGGAGATGAAACAAAAGGAGGTAGTCTTTCATGAGAATGAGCCGGGCGGGGGCATCATTGGCGTCTCGGGGCTCTTGCTTGGCATGGGAGCCCTGCGCGGCATAGATGCCGTCTGTCTCATGGGGGTGACCTCCGGCTATCTGGTCGATCCCAAAGCTGCTTCTGAGGTTTTGCGCATTCTCTCCGGCATTCTGGGCATTGTTGTGGGCATGCAGGCTCTGGAGGAGAGGGCCAAGGAGATGGAGAAGATCATCGGCAAGCTGCAGGAGATGGAAAGGGCCCAGGCACCTTATGAGGCGGGCGGGGATGAGGATCTCAGATACATCGGATAGTATAGACGCTCTCCTGGATTATGGTCGTAAGCTACTCTCCATAGCCCTGCAAGAGGGTGCAGAGCAGGCAGAGGTCTTTGGCATGACCGGTCGCTCTGTAGACATTGACCTGCGCAGGGACGTCGTGGAACTGGCCAGCGAAAGCTTTTACCGCGGCCTGGGACTTCGGGCTGTGGTAGCCGGTGCGGTTGGATTTTCCTGCACCAGTGACATGTCGCTACTGCAGTCTGTGGCCAAGAGCGCTGTTGTATCCGCTCGGGCCAGAGGCGCAGACGAATCCTGGCGTTCACTTCCCCTTCCGGAAAAGGTGGTTCGCCCGGAGGGCATCTTCGACCAGCGACTGGAGCGAATCGGTCCGGAAGAGTGCCTTGACAATGCGCAAAGCTTGCTTTCCGGCTGCAGAAGCGTCAAGGAAGCGGAGCCTGTAGCCGGCGGCGTGGCCTGCGTTTGCGGCAGCGATTTTGTGATAAACTCGCTGGGAATAGAGCTGCAAGAGACCTCTACACTCATGCATGCCTCAATAGAAACAATTGCCAGGGCAGCAGATGTCGCGACAGGCAGCGAATTTTGCAACTCCCGCTGCTATCAGCCCTCTTTTGAGGATGTGGGCCGCGCTGCCGCGGAGATGGCCCGCTCCTCTCTAGGCGGATGCCGGGCGGAAAGTGGAACCTTTGATGTGCTCATCAAGCCCATGGCCATAGCCGAGCTGCTGGAGTATACCTTACTTCCAGCTCTTGCTGCAGACAACGTGCAAAAGGGCCGCTCCACACTTAGAGGACAGGCGGGCGAGAAGATCTCATCCGAGAGCCTAGTGATTGTGGATGACGGGCTTCTTTCCGGGGGCCTGGATTCCTCGGCCTTTGATGGAGAAGGTGTGCCTTCCCAAAGGACGGTCCTGATTGACGAAGGCATTTTAAAGGGCTATCTCTACGACAGCTATACGGCAGGAAAGGAGGGCGTACCGTCCACGGGCAATGCCGTGCGCTCCGGATACTCTGATGTGCCGCGAGTGGGAATTCGAAATCTCATTGTCAGCTCCCCTGATGCCCGGGATCTTCTGGCAGAGACGAAAGGTTATTTGGTAAACGGTCTCATTGGCGCTCATACCGCCAATCCCATCTCAGGCGACTTCTCTGTGGAGGCAAAAAATGCCTTCTTTATTGCGCCGGGAGAGGAGGCGAGGCCAATTCGCTCTTTAATGCTGGCCGGAAATTTCTTCGATCTCTTGAAGGATATCGAGATTGGCAGGGACGTGCGGGCAGTTGGGGCCATTGTCACGCCCACCGTTAAAGTCAGAATGAAGGTAGTTGGAAGCTAAAGGTGATTTTTGATGATTATTGGAGGGCCTGCCTCCCAGCTTCTCGCTGGCCGGGTGGCTACAACTTTAAATGAAACTCTCGCTCTATGCGATTACAAGACATTTCCCGATGGCGAGTCATACTCTCAGATTGTGACCCAGCTGGATGATGAGATAGTAATAATCCAGTCTACGCCCACCGATCAGGACCTGGTCTATCTCTTGCAGCTCCTCGACATCTGCCAGGGCCGCCATGTATCATTGGTCATACCCTACTTTGGATATGCCCGCCAGGACAAGATCTTCAAGCCGGGCGAGCCCATGACTGCCCGGGCGGTGGCTACAGCCCTGAATCCGTTTTTGCAGAACGGCAGCGTCCATCTGGTAAACATTCATGCTCCTTCCATTATGGCCCATTTTCAGTGTCCCATCGAGAATCTGGATGCGACGGGCCTGCTGGCGGAGCGGATCGGCAGCATGGGCCTCAAGGACACTGTGGTCATCTCTCCCGACAAGGGTGCGATGGCCATGGCCAAAACCGCCGCGGCCTGCCTGGGCTGCGACTCCGACTA
>CAYXSJ010000253.1:2005-2663 GCA_964467095.1 uncultured Methanotrichaceae archaeon | reverse complement strand
TTGAAACGATCGAACACCTCCTGGGGGCTCAGGCAGTCGTCTGGCTGGCCGAACCCTTTTACCCGCTGCCCAACCAGCCCGATATCCGCTTGCTACCGTCGCTGGATGTGCCAGAGATGGTGCAGCAGGCCTTCACCACTCACCTGCCAGACAGCCGCGCGGAAGATGGCTCGCATTGCTCGCCCAATCGTTCCCCGCGCTCGCTGGCGCTTCCAATCATCACCCAGAATTTCCTGCTGGGCGTCCTGGAAGTGCACCGCGGCCAGGGTTCGCCCTTCCGCAAAGAAGAACTGAATTTCCTCGAAGGTCTGGTGGCGCACGCCGCCAGTTACCTGCAAATCTTTCGGCAGGTGACGCTGAAGAACTGGCGCTCCGAACAGCTCACCCTGGTGCGCAGCGTCTCGGCGCAAATCGCCAACGTCACGGATCTCGACGAACTGTGCCTGCGCGTCACGCATCTGATCCAACAGACGTTTGATTACTACTACGTTGCCATCTTCACCCTCGACAACGGCGGAGAAATCCTCCGTTTTCGCGCCAGCGCGAGCCAAAATCAGGAAGACCGCCAGACCGTGCTGACGGCTCATCTGGGAGAAGGCATCATCGGCCAGGCGGCCCTGTCTGGATCGGAGTTTTTCGTCCCGGACGTGCACGCGGA
>CAYXSJ010000253.1:1518-1994 GCA_964467095.1 uncultured Methanotrichaceae archaeon | reverse complement strand
CGAGATCGCCTTTCCGCTCAAAATCGAAAATCGCGTTCTGGGGATTCTCGACGTGCAAAGCGACCAGCCGGATGCCTTTCACGAGCTGGATCGCATCGTGCTGCGCGCGCTGGCCGATAGCATCGCCATCGCCGTGGAAGGCGCGCGCCTGTACTCGGACGTGCAGCGCCGCGCCGAGCAGATTTCCGCGGTCTTCGACATCACCCACGCCCTCACGTCCATCCTCGACCTGGATAAATTGCTGGACAAGGTCGTCGAGACCATCCAAAAACGCTTCGGCTATCCGCTGGTGCACCTGTACTCGGTGCATCCCGGGCGGCGCCTGATCCTTTATTGGGCCGGCAGCGGCGTGCGCAGCAATAAAATGCGCGAACAGCAGATCCAGATCTCCCTGGACGATCCCATCGGAATCATCCCGTGGGTGGCGCGCACCGGCAAGCCCCGTAAGTATAACAGGGCCGTCGTAAGAAGCAAGT
>CAYXSJ010000253.1:0-1493 GCA_964467095.1 uncultured Methanotrichaceae archaeon | reverse complement strand
AAAGAGCCGCTCTACCGGCCGTCGGCCCTTCCTCCGTATGAGATCTGCTCCGAGGTTGCCCTGCCGCTCAGTTACGGCGGCGAGACTCAGGCCATCCTCGATCTTCAAAGCACCGAATGCAATGCCTTCGATGAAAAAGACATCTCGATTCTGGAGGCTTTGAGTGCCTCCATCGCGATTTCGCTGCGCAACGCCTCGCTCTACCGTTCCGAACAGTGGCGCCGCCAGGTAGCCGACAGCTTCCGCGACGTTGCCAACCTTTTGAACGCCAATGTCACCCTGGACGAGCTGCTCAACAGCATTCTCTCCGAACTGGAAAAGAACCTGCCCTGCGAGGTCTCCGCGATCTGGCTGTATGACGAGGATCCCCAGCGCCCCAGCAACAGCGACCGCCTGCACCTGGCATACGCGCATGGCTTCACCCTCGAACAGATGAACCAGACGCTCGAGGGGAATCCGGACGCGCGCCAGTGGTTGGAAGTCTCCCTAGCCAGCACCGAACCGACCATCCGTCGCCCCACCGATCCGCTCGGGCCATTAGGGGCCGCTCTGCAGTTCAATTCCGATTATTCATCCATTGTGGCGCCTCTTATAAGCGGCGCGCAGCCCTTAGGCGTCATGACCCTGGCGCATTCGACTTACGGCCGTTACGGATCGGAAGCGCGCGCCATGATCACCACCTTCGCCAGCTACGCCTCCTCCGCTATCCAGAACGCGCGCCTGTACGCATCCGCGCAGGAACAGGCCTGGGTATCCACGGTCCTGCTGCAGGTCGCCGAAGCCTGCCAGGCGTTGAATTCGGTGGACGACCTGCTGGAGACGATGACCCGCCTCACCCCGCTGCTGGTGGGAATCAAGAATTGCGCCATTTTCCTGTTCGATGCGGCCCGCCAGGCTTTCGTTTTAAAGAACTCATACGGCATCGAGAACCTGGCCAGCCCGGAATTGCTCTTCTACGAGAATGAAGCCATGGGATTCCAACAATTGCGCAACACGCAGGCGCCCGTCTTTATTCGGGACGCGAAGAGCCAGTTGCAGTTACCAGAGGCTTCTCTCACCGGCGAGGATGGCACGCTGGTGCTGGTTCCGCTGATGACGCGCCAGGAAATCATGGGCGCGATGCTGGTGGGCCACCAGAATGAAGACCTGCCGGGCTTTCGCCAGTTTTTCGACCAGCAAACCCTGGCCATCATTCAAGGGATTGCTCACCAGACGGCCATTGCCGTGGAGAACATCCAGTTACTCGAGGTGCGCCAGGAAGAAGCCTACGTTACCGCCGTACTCTTGCAGGTGGCGCAGGCCGTGGTCAGCCAGAATAACCTGATCGATATCCTCGACACCATCGGCCACCTGATGCCCATCCTGGTCGGCATCGATGCCTGTATCATCTACCTGTGGGATCGCGATCATGCCCGCCATGAGCCCGGCCAGGCTTTCACCGGCCAGCGCGCACAGGAACAGCAGGTGATGGAAACGGTCTATTCCGTTGGAGA
>CAYXSJ010000252.1:0-2691 GCA_964467095.1 uncultured Methanotrichaceae archaeon | reverse complement strand
ATCTTTTACCACAAGAGAATTGATGAATTTATTATGATCAAAACTTGAGCGTCTCTCAATAGCATTTCCTGGTCTCCCTGATGGAGGAGAATGTTCGACGATGTCTTAATCATTTAGTCCGGAAGTACTAATTCTTTCAATCCGACCCCGCCGACGTCGCCCGCCACGACCGCATGGCTCTCCTGGTGGTGCTGGACGCTCGCCCTGCATAAACAGCTTCCCGAAGCCCCGCACGCCTCATGAAAAGACCGCCCTGGAGCGGCGCATCGAGGCCACGGACGGACAGATCAAGCCATTACAACAAAAACCTGGCTGCAGTCGAGGAGGCATTGGGCCTGAGCGCGAAAATAAATAGAAGGCGAGGTTGCCTTTTGCCTTATGATCAAGTAGTTGTCAGTTCCCGAAGTCTTTGGATAGCCTCCATTGCCCTGGCCGATTCGCGATTTCTTTCTTCTTCATAGTGCTGTATGATCGTATTGAGGGGTACACTGAGCATGTAGACTTTCATGGGCCGACCTTTTCCCTCCGCGTTGATATCGCCTTCCTCGACCCAGTTATTTTGACGCAATGTACGCATAGCTATGCTCACTTCTGGCTGCCTCAGGCGTGTTGCCGTTTCGATTTCTCTGGAAGACGCTTCGCTCACGTTCGCCAAAAAGGTGATCAACATGGCCACGTTTCTTGGCACATCTAAGCTTCGCAGTGCTTCGACGAATTCCAGGTCCTTTTCATCAAGCACCTTAACGGATGTTTGTCTTATTATAATCCCTCAAGATTTATACATAGTCTAGTCATATATAAATATTTTCTTTAAAACTGAGTTATCATAAAGGTGGCAGGAAGAGCAAAGGCCGATTGTTACCGAAATTGGTGATCTCTCTGTTGTGCCCAAAAAAAAAAGTCCTAATGGGGTCTCTTCACATCTTGATCAACCCAAAACTATTTCGTGATATACACCAATACTTATATGAGGTGTCTATGTGAGTGATGAAGTAGATAGTGATAATTCCGTCCCAGTTAGAACCACTAAATTCTGTTCTGAATGCGGTGCAGCAATAAAAATTAAAGCCGAGACTTGTCCTGAATGTGGTGCAGAACAACTCGTGCGAACATCGCAGAGAGGGACAACTAACAAAAATCCCATAATAGCAGCGATATTAAACCTTATAATTGCAGGGCTCGGTCATGTTTATATTGGCCGTGCCAAACGTGGAATCGTCTTGTTTATATTGACTATGTTTGTAGCAGCAATAAGCTCTGGGCTGGGGTGGATCTTAGGTGTCATCGTCTGCTCCTATGATGTATATCAACTAGCACAGAATAAATCCGCACCCTTTGACTTCTTAGATGAATATATCGAAAAGTACTGGGCTTGAGCCCAAAAGCATCCGGCTCGCCGGAAAGTGGCCGGGCCGATCGGCTTGGTTTGCCGGCATTGTCACCCGGAGGTGATTGGTTTGTCTCGATATGCCGAAGATGGGATCTGAAGCGGAACTGCCTAGTTCTTGATATTATATCAGACCAAACAACCAAAAAATATTTGAACTTATACTACATCAGGTATGGATATGGCGGATCGTGAAAAAGATTGGGGGGCATCTCACAGGAAGGGACTTCCTTATTGGGGCGTGATATTGATAATAATAGGTGTATTTGCCCTGCTAGATAACCTAAAAATAATTCCAGGCTTGGATTGGGATATTTTCTGGCCTGTTTTGTTAATTTTTTTGGGGATTATGGCGCTCTATGAATTTTACCAGAAAAGAGATTGACGAACCCTTCTTTTTTTGGCATTTTCATGGCAACTAATTTCAATAGTCGCTAGCAAGCGGCTATGATAGACACCTGGCCGGCATTTTTAACTCATGGAGTTGGTCGTCTCCATGCTTTGGCAAAAAAAAACGCATTCTGCCCGGTCTGGAATGGAATCGTGAAGCCTGCTTTAAGGACTAGGGGAGTGCCATCTACCTGGTCTATGAGCTTTATGGGCTGACTGAAGACGATATCGACTTTGTGGAGAGGCTACCATGTAGAAGTCTTTGGCGAAAGTACTAAAAGCATTGAATCCAAGCCTAAGTCAGGCGATTAGAGACGAAAGCGAAAATATCCAAGGTGCCCGCAAAGAAAACGGTGCCTCTTGAGGAAAATGAGCGCATACCTCTTTGGATGAAGGTAGGGCAATTGCTTGAGGGCTTATGAGACTCTCTGAAAAAAGCCTGGCACGCATTTTGGAAAACGAGCCGGACATATTCATGCCGGAAGATCTAAAGGTTATATTTTAAGTGAAATGTCTGTTCAAATCGTGCCCATATCCTCTGCTGCTCTCCAACTTGCTGATAGGCAAAGTTGCTGCTTCTATTAGAGCAGCAGATGACAATCTCAATGCTTCAAGGAGATGAAAGATCTTGTTTAATATCAAACGGAAAAATGAAAAAGGGGAAGTTGAAGTAGCGATTTGCCCGCTGTGCAAATTACGGGTAGAATTTATAGGCGCTCCGATGGTAAGGTGTTATTCTACTGGAGAAACGTATGATCCAGAGCAAATTATATGGATTTTGGAATCAAAGGTTCCGAAAGAAACCGGATACGACGTAGAGAATATTAGAGGAAACGACAAAGAGCAGGATTTCTTGCCTAACGCGCATCCAGCGGAAGATGAGAGAGAGGTACGATAAAGGACAAAGCCACCAG
>CAYXSJ010000251.1:0-2698 GCA_964467095.1 uncultured Methanotrichaceae archaeon | reverse complement strand
GGGGGATCTCGACAGAGGGAGAGCCGCTATTGATGCAGTATAACGATCCCTGGACTCCACCATTCTCTCGCAGAAACGAGATTGCATTGCAGGTAATCAATGACATGGCTGCAGATACATAATATAGAAAAAACAAATATTGATGTGGGGTGATATAATTAGGAGGTCAGGGTCTGAGTAAGGTGGGCCCCATCACCCGCCCCTTGAAAACATCTTTAAGCGTAGTGATAAATACCTGTTGAAAGCACCAGGCAGAGGTTGACCGGAGTCTGGAACACATGCCATCAATACAGTGCTGATACCCTGGAGTGGCCGGAGACCAGCTCCTAATTTTTTTAAAGATATCTTTTCTCGATGATGACTATGCCCTGGTAACCATCAACGGTCAAGATATCTCTGACATCACTGCCCTAAGACCGGGCTGAGCCTCAGGGTCTCTGTCCGCGTGCTGCCCTTTCGTCAGGTTGCTCTTAGCATTCTCTTGATAGCTTCCAAAAATCGATTGGTTTACCGGGGTCCAATAATTCTTCATCTTTAGTGGAAATGCGGGGTCGCCTCCTGGGATTTCTCGGTCGCCGATAACGAAGACATACCGACCTACTTTTTCATTATCATCCCAAATAGCTACGGAATAGCTGCCATTGGCAGGCAAACTTACGTATTGTTCTTGGCGTGTCCAGTAGGATGTGCGACTGAAAGGCTCGAAGAAGGGAGTAGCATTTGCAGGAGATGGCAGGATTAACGAGCCAAAGTCTTGTGGTTTAATAACCTGTTTGGGTAAATCTCCAGGAGGTAACCCGGGCCCCATCAATGCCATCGTAGGAGTGAAGTTCTCTTGCCCTGTGATTTGAGGTATTGTAATGCTTAGCAAGATGGATTGGCCTTTGCTGCCATTAAATGTATAGTAATCTACATTGGTCGGCGTTTCAAGCGTGGCATACATGGCGGTTGAAATAATGGGGTCTTTAATATGTCCAGGATTTTCGGCAGTGAATTCCTTATCTTCAAAAAAAGGCTGATGGGCCAATGCAGTAACAGACAAGGCAATAAAGGCAATTACAAATAATGGTGGGAACAAATCTCGTTTCATGCTAAATGTCCTCCTAATGCTTCAAGACCTCATTTCTATGAGTGCCTATATACATATCATCCTTTGAATACAAAAATTTTGGCATGACTTAAATAGAGAGAATGGAATTTCTAGATCTAGATGAAAGTGTTATCCTATGAACATTAGAATGGCAATAGCTATTGAAATGAGATAGCTCTTTCAGATTTCTTTCAGCCTAATTCTGAATTCCATTCTATGTCGCTTTTCTTCATCAAGAATGTGCTTCAAAACACCCACAACTTCTGGATCTTTTATTATTTCGATCTGTTTCTTGTAATTCTCTATGCCATCAGTCTCTAAAGATATCTGTTTTTCCAGCATTCGCTTAAGATCATCTCCGCCGAATTCGAGTTCTTTGTGCTCCATCGAGGGCTTTCCTCCCCTCTTAGTTATTAGATCTGCGAGCCACCACATATGCCTCATCTCGTCCACAGCGATTGCCTCTGTGACTCTACTGGATGCACAGTCCCTCATGATGAATGAATTCCTTGCGTAGATTAGGGTGGCCTCTAACTCGCGCATAAAATTTTCATTGAGGATGCGAATTATATCGTCCATATTCATTGAAGTTTCTCCTTTGTTCAATTAAAAATATTGCTGAATCTATATAGCTCTGACGTCAGCCTAAAGAATTCCAGGAAAATCACTGTGCACATAAGGTTTGATTAAATAAATAGAGATTTAAGATGCCAGCACCTCCTCCACAGTTCTTCGGGGAGTATGCTTGGCTGGCTGCGCATATCCCATGCGAATAAGTATCTGAGGATATTTCGCGTTCAATATCTGCGCCATCTCCTGCCTCAGCTCAGGGATAGCTGTGGGCTGGCTGAAGAGGTCAAACCTTACATCCATCTGGGTGGCTAAAAGGAATAACGTCTCGAAGATAACCCCTGTCTTGATCCAGGTCAATTTGTCATCGCTCTCTGTGGATAGCACCGCCACGGCCGGCGAGGCGTTCATATTGGCGGTCTCCACCCTTGCACGTGAGGAAGACATGTCAAAAGCGCCGAAGATGAATGAGCCGAAGAAAGACTCGAAGTCCGAATAGCCAAAGGAGTAGCCCGGCAGCCCGTCCTTCTCATCGGAGTTGTTCGGCCTCACCCAGGATGCCAGCTCTTTTCGGAAGGCCTTATTTCCCAATTGCATCTTCTGGGACCTGGCCAGGAGCTCTGCCATCATGGCCTTGTCTTCATCACTGGTCAGGATATCCAGCCGAAATCCATCTCTGTTGACGCAATCCTTCAATTTTTGAAGCTTCTCGCCCTCTATGGCCCTCTTCTCAAAGCTCTTTCGGTTTGTATGACGTCTGATAATCTCCCCGAACAGGTCCGGAAGCCTTGGGCTTGATGCCTTCTTGGAAAATTGCACGGTTGCGGTTCTGTCCCCAGAGATGCCATCGGGCAGGCATAACACATCATATCCAAATCCAAAGTGCTCGGCTGCCAGGAGAAGATTTGTGAGGACGCAGCCATGACTTATGTAAAGAGTCCTATCAGAAGGATCTAAGGAAGGCAAAGCACGGCTGAAGTCAGCTATCAAGGATACCTCATTATCTTTGATCAAGAACTTCCACGGCTGGGTATTGGG
>CAYXSJ010000250.1:0-2728 GCA_964467095.1 uncultured Methanotrichaceae archaeon | reverse complement strand
TACGTCGATCTGGTCGGTGGTCGAGCGCGCCACCATGCGCACGCCTTCGGAGGTGCTGACCAGCATGAAAAGCGCATCCGGGTCGAGCAGATCGCGGATTTTGTGTGCAACGCTAGAAATTTCTTCGATCATATCCTGGCCGCTGGTGGCGGCGATGACGATGTTCTGGCCGTGGATGTGGTGCGTCTCGGTCGAGCCGACCAGCCGGTCGTACAACTGGCGTTGTTCGACGGAGAGCGGGCCGTTGAGATATTCGCCCAGGATGCGCAGACTTGCGCCCTGTTCCAGCAGGAAGGCGGCAGCGCGCACATCGCGCGGGGTGGTGTTGGCGTAGGTCAGCGAGCCGGTATCCTCGTAGATGCCCAACGCCAGCAGCGTGGCGTAGACGGTGCTGAGCGCGCCGTTGTGATCGCGCAGATCTTCGACGAAGAGCGTTGTGCAGGAGCCGACCCGGTCGGTGTGGATGCTCCACTCGGCCGGAAAATCGGGGCGCACGGTGTGGTGGTCGATGATGTGGACGCGGGTCTTCTCGCTGATGCCCTTCAGGGTGACCATGCTTTGTGTATCGACCAGCGTGATGGCTTCGATAGGCTCCTGCGGCAGGTCGCGCGAATCGATAAACGGCAGCTCCGAACTGTAGATATTCAAAAATGCACGCACGTTCCGGTTCAGGCGCCGCGGTTGCACGGCGATATCATTCTCGTTGAGCAGCGCCGCCCCCAACAACGAGGCGATGGCATCGAAATCGGCCTGTTCGTGCGTCAGGATGATCTGCATACGCCAATTGTATCACCAAGAAAATCCTCGAGTTGCATATCCATCCCGTTTTTTGGTATGATGAACAGCGTGCGCTTGCCAGCATCTGGCCGGCATGTGTCGCCGGGAGGTCGTATGTTGCCTGAATTGACTCAGGAAGAGATTCTGCGCTATTCGCGCCATTTATTGATCCCCGAGGTGGGTCTGGAGGGCCAGCGGAAGCTCAAAGCCGCTTCGGCGCTGATCGTGGGCACGGGCGGGCTCGGTTCGCCGGTGTCGCTCTACCTGGCGGCGGCCGGCATCGGGCGCCTGGGCCTGGTGGACTACGACGTTGTCGATTCTTCCAACCTGCAGCGCCAGGTGATTCACGGCACCGAACGGGTGGGCGCGTTGAAGGTCGAATCCGCGCGCCAGCGGCTGGTGGATCTCAACCCGTACATTCAGGTGGATATTTACAATGAGGTGTTCTCAGCCGAAAACGCCTGGCGGATCGCGGCCGGTTACGACATCCTGGTCGATGGCAGCGATAATTTCCCCACGCGCTATCTGCTGAACGATCTGGCGGCGCTGACCGGCCGGCCGTACGTGTACGGTTCGATTTTCCGCTTCGAGGGCCAGGTGAGCGTGTTTGACGCGCGAAAGGGCGCCTGTTATCGCTGTCTGTTCCCCGAACCGCCACCGCCTGGCATGGTGCCTTCCTGCGCGGAGGGCGGCGTGTTTGGGGTGTTGCCGGGGACGGTGGGTACGCTGCAGGCGACCGAAGTGATCAAGCTCATCCTGGGGATCGGCGAACCGCTGATCAACCGGTTGCTGCTCTATGACGCGCTGGACGCCTCGCTCCAATCGGTGCAGTTGCGCAAGAACCCGAAATGCCGGCTGTGCAGCGAGCAGCCTGAGATTACGCACCTGATCGATTACGAGGCATTCTGCGGCGTTCCGGCGCGCGATGCCCACGCCGGGTTGGCGGGCGGAGAATGGGACATCGAACCGCGCGAAGTGCAGCGCCGCCTGGAGAACAACGAACCGATCCTGCTGGTGGACGTGCGCGATCCGGTGGAGCTGCAAATCTCAGCATTACCCGGGGCAGTGTCGCTGCCACTGCCGCAGCTCGTGCAGCGAGCTACCGAATTGCGCCCGGATCAGGAGATTGTGCTGTTTTGTCGCACAGGGGTGCGCTCTACGCGCGCGCTGCGCTTGCTGGCAAACCAGGGATTCACACACCTGCACAACCTGAAGGGCGGCATCAACGCCTGGGCCGAACAGGTGGATGCGACCATCAGACGATATTAGTTTGTTTTGATTTTAGCGGTGAGGATGATATGAGCGAAGAAAATTTGAGCTCCGTTGAAGGGAACCCCGTGCTGTTAGCCGTGCTGGCGCACCCAGATGACGAGACTTTTGGCCTGGGCGGAACATTGGCCCTCTACGCCAGGCGCGGCGTGCAGGTGCACCTGGTGTGCGCCACGCGCGGCGAAGTGGGTGAAATGGATGAGCGCTTCCTGCGCGGCTATGACTCGATTGCCGCGCGGCGCGAGGCTGAGTTGCGCTGCGCCGCAGCGAAGCTCGGCCTTAGCAGTATTCATTTTTTGAATTATCGCGATTCCGGCATGCCGGGTTCGCCCGATAACCAACACCCCCGCGCGCTGTGCGCTCAACCGCTGGAGCAGGTGGCCAGGGAGGTGGCCGAATTCATCCGTTTGCTGCGCCCGCAGGTGGTTTTAACCTTCGATCCGATCGGTGGGTACCGCCACCCGGATCATATTGCCATCCACAATGCCACGGTGCGCGCCTTCCAACTGACCGGCGATACCGATTTCTCAGGTTCGCAGGGCCTGGCGCCCTTCAAGCCGGCCAAGCTGTATTTCCAGACCATGCCGCGCGTAATGCTGCGGCTGGCCGTAGCCACGATGCGCCTGGCGGGCCGCGACCCTTCCAAATTTGGCAAGAACCAGGACATCGACCTGGCTTCGAT
>CAYXSJ010000249.1:0-2728 GCA_964467095.1 uncultured Methanotrichaceae archaeon | reverse complement strand
CTCTGTGTCCTCTGTGTCTCTGTGGTGAAAACGTCGTTAGTAACTGGTTATGGCCGGCGCGCTGACTGCCACCACAGAGACACTAGAAGCGCACAAAGTACTCACAAAGGGTAGCAATTTCGTACCAGGTAATGTAGCAACATAAAATCACGAGGAGCCCCCAAAAAAAAGTTCTCCGGGCGGGATAGACATAGACCGTCCCCCTCTGCGCAAAAAGGGACGGCAAAGCCTCGCAGCTTCCCTACCCACTACAATATTCCTGATCCGCCATAATAAGGATCGAATCCGTCCTCAGAACTGTCGATCAGGATACCAGGACCATAGCCGTCATCATAGCCTCCCCGTCCAGAACTGGTCTCGATTATGATACTCTGACCCATGCCGCTCTGCCCCTGTCCAGGACCGCTCTGCCCCTGACCGGATCCGCCCTGGCTGGATGAGACGACTTCTACTACTACTGAGTTGCTCATCTGCAGTCCGCTTGTGCCGCTCTGACTCATGCTGCTCTGCCCCTGTCCCAGGC
Source organism: uncultured Methanotrichaceae archaeon (assembly GCA_964467095.1). Taxonomy (GTDB): domain Archaea; phylum Halobacteriota; class Methanosarcinia; order Methanotrichales; family Methanotrichaceae; genus Methanothrix. The sequence continues at coordinate 2,205 of CAYXSJ010000249.1, read as the reverse complement.
CGCTTTGAGTAGTGCCGCTCTGGCCCAAGCTGCCCTGGCTCTGTCCAGGCCCGCTCTGGCTCATTCCGCTCTGACTCTGTCCAGGCCCGCTCTGACTCATGCCGCTCTGGCTCTGTCCAGGCCCGCTCTGGCTCATTCCGCTCTGACTCTGTCCGGGACCGCTCTGGCTCATTCCGCTCTGACTCTGTCCCATACCGCTCTGACTCATGCCGCTCTGCCCCTGGCCATCGTTCATGTAGAAATACAGTGTATGGGTGCCAATCGTATCCGCCCAGAAGAAGAGCTGGGTGTATCCGGGATAGAACTGGTATGTCTTCACCATTTGATAGCCGCTGGGATAGACCTCCACCACAGTGGCCGAGCCGCCCTTTGTATATGCCAGCAATTTAAATCTTGCATTATACGGACACTGCATATATTGCGACCACCGGGATGTGCCCTGAATCCAGAAGGAATTATATTGTATAACGCTGGGGTCATATTTTATTATCAAGTAGCTGGGCTCGGCTCCAACGGAATTGAATTGAACCGGTCCTGTCGCTGATGAACTCTGAGTACCCTGATCAAAATAATAAAATTCTTGATATTCACTCTGTCCAAGAGCCGGCACTGCGGACGATGCCAGCCACAGAAAGAGCAGAATCAATACCGCCATTTTCGTTCTCATAAAATCACCATAGATATCATGTGTTTGTTAATAATTAATGTTTCTCCCTGGTCAAGGTCAAAATTTAATACTGGATCCACGACTGTGAGTTCTTTTATGAAGAGATCACCCGGCCCGGCCTATGCATCATTTGATGAATGGATAGGACATGAATCGATTCCCTTTTCCCTGGCCCTCCCGGAGACATTCAACTCTGCTGCGGACAGGGTGATGGCATCTCTGGGCAGCAGCCTGGAGCTGCTGGGACTTGGCGAGGCAATGCACGGCAGCAAGGACATACTCTGCCTGAGAAACAGGCTTTTTGCTCACCTTGTAAAGCGGCACGGCTTTTCCGCCATTGCCCTGGAGAGCAGCTTTCCCAGGGCCCGGCTGGTGAACGATTACATATCAGGCCGCGGCCCAGCATGGTATGAAGAGATCCAGGATGCAGGATTTTCGCACGGCTTTGGGCGGATGCAGGCCAATCGCCATCTTGTTGAGTGGATGAAGGTCTACAATGCCGATCCGTCCAATCCGGTCAAGCTTCAGTTCTACGGCTTTGACAGCCCCACAGAGATGACGGGCACCGACAGCCCCAGGCAGCTCCTGCACTTCGTCCTCGACTACCTGGACTTTATGGGAAGCTCACGGCACAGCGAGCCGCAGGACCAGTCGGCAGCGCACCGCAAGGGTGAGGGGGAGAGAAGAGAACGCATTGAAGCCCTTCTGGGCAGAGACGGGGACTGGCAGAGCTTTGAGGCGATGATGGATCCGGACAGGTCAGTGGGCCGCTCCCCGGATGCCTGTGCCCTGCGCGTGGAGACCGAGGATCTCATGGCAGAGCTATTGTCCCGGCGCCCGGAGGCGGTGAAGGCGGGCGGCATAGGCCGCTATCGGGAGGCGGTGCAGCATCTGGCCCTCGCCCGACAGCTCCTCAGCTATCATGCCGCCATGGCCCGGAGGTCGGAAAAGAGGACCTCTGAGCTGCTGGGCATTCGCGACGCCATGATGGCGGACAATCTTGCCTACGCAGTGTCTCAGGAGCGGGGAAGGGGCAGGGTCTTGGCCTTCGCCCACAACAGCCACCTGCAGATGGGCAGGGCCGAGTGGCAACTGGGCCGGGAGCTGAACGTATGGTGGCCGGCGGGCTCGCATCTGCATGAGATCTTTGGAGCCGGCTATGCAGTCATCGGCACAGCGGTGGGCGTCAGCGCCGCCCAGGGCATCGGCGTCCCGGAGAGCGGCTCCCTTGAGACGTATCTGGCAAGGGCTCCAGGTTCCGCCAGGTTCATGGCCTTTTGCCGGGGCCGCCCGCCCGCCCAGGCAGTCGCGGCCTTCATCACTCGCACCGGCAGCAGCAAGAATTCCACATACTTCCCGCTCACCGCCCAGAGCATCACGGACTATGACTGGCTGGCCTTCCTGGATAACTGCGGCTGAAAATTTCGAGATTAAAGAGAAAAGCAGCTTTGATCTGCCGCCTTCCGGCAGCTCAAAGCCATATTTATTTCGCTTTCAATTACACGCAGGGCAGCCAGTCAACGCTGATGGCACCACAG
>CAYXSJ010000248.1:0-2736 GCA_964467095.1 uncultured Methanotrichaceae archaeon | reverse complement strand
ATGGCCGGATACGCAAGGTTAGGCTGCTAGACAGGCCATATCAGCCTAACGGGTACCTGCGGGTACCCGGTATAGAGGTTAAGCGGGTAAGTAAATGGCCTAAGTTTGAGGAGCATTGGTAAATATAATATCAATTTCTTTTTAGGTTAAATTGCTATCAAGTGACACCGAAAGTTATATATCATAGTAAAATACTATAGGTAGTAAAGGAGCATAAGACATGATCTCAACTACCAACCACGAAAATGACGGATATGAGGACTTTGAGAAATCCGTATCGGATCGATTGAAAACATTTGGCGATGTGCCGCTATTTACTACCAATGCAGAACATCTATTTGATCTGTATTTAGCAAACTTGCCAGAAGCTTCCCGGCAACACTATAATTGTCATGCATGCCGAAACTTCATAGAAAGATACGGCGGGCTGATTACAATTGCCGAAAATGGGATAGCAGAACCCGCTATGTGGGCGGCATACGTTCCTGAAATGTTCCGAGAGTCCGTTAAAGCGATGGGCGCCGTCGTCATGAAGGCCAAAGTGACTGGCGTCTTTCTATCAAAAGACGAAATTCTAGGCACACCAATAACGGGCGAATGGACGCACTTACACGCAGCCAACCCACGCAGGTTCGTTTCCGGTCTACGTGCTGCCTCAGAGGTTATGGCCGAGAAGAAAAGCGATTTTGTGCTACTAAAAACCAGCATGTCAGAATATCCAATGTCTGCTATCGATCAGGCGCTTTTGCTCCTGAAATCCGATGCTCTATACAGATCTGAAAAGGTCTTAGGCATAGCAGAGTGGTTCAAGGCTCTACAAGATGCGTGTGCCGCCCAAAAGAACGGCAAGATCCGAGATAATATTCTCTGGCGGGCCGTTGCCCTCGCGCCTCCTGGGTTCTGTCATGTGAAAAATGCCATGATTGGCACCTTGCTGGATGACATCGTTTCAGGAATGTCATTCGGTGCCGCAAGTCAACGATTCGCCGCAAAGATGCATCCCCTCCAATACCAGAGGCCGCAAGCCGAGCCGTCCGCTGGAAACATCGAGCGTGCCGAGAAGCTAGTCGAAAAGTTGGGTATAGCAAAATCTTTGGTTCGCAGATTCGCCCGGCTGGATGAGGTTCAAACCATCTGGAAACCCCAATCAGTGCCCGAAAAGGAGCCAAATGGCGGCGTGTTCTCGCACTTAACGCCGAAGGGCCAACCCCAAATATCTAAGATGGTTGCCCCGCCTATATCCATTACATGGCGTAAATTCTCTGAGGAAGTCTTGCAAGATGCTCTAAGCATGACGGTATGCGTAAAATATCGCGATAACTTCAGCGCAATTCTGACCGCTGAGCACATAGATGCCCCGCCTATCATCCAATGGGATAGCATCGAGCAGAGGAACCCATTCTCTTGGTACGTCTACAACGGCGGATCTCCTGCTAACCAGTGGGGACTTTCAGAAGGATATGCGACGGTTACGGCCATCTGCAATCAACCATCCTCGTGGTATGCAGAAAATGAGCACCAAGGCAAAAGCATCATGTTCCTAATCGATGGTGCCAAAGATGGCCGAAAATCACAAGGAAATGCTTTATTCCCTGAAATCCTAAAGGCAGATCTCAGAGAAGTTAGGTCTACCATCGAAGCATATTCTCGGAGTGCTGAGATTCTTGGATATGAAGATGCCTCCGCGTGCGGGCTCCGATTGCAGGCAGACTCTGGAAATGTTGTTGTGAATGTGATAACAAAACTTGGAATCGCTGCCTATAATATCGATCGGTGGGACTGATGAAAACACATCGTTGCCTGCGATGCGGCCATGAGTGGGTGCCTAGAATCGAGCATCCGCGCGTTTGCCCAACATGCAAATCTGCCTATTGGAATGTTCCTAAGAGATGTAAACATGAATGAAAAACTTTGCCCCTTCGCGAAATTCGCCTCATGCAGAGACGATTGTGCGCTATATGTATCCGAGATCGATTCTTGCGCAATGCCATTGTTAGCAAAACTGGTAAGACTTGGACTAACTAAATAATCCGTTCAATTTTTTGAGGTAAATCATGAACTGTGATCCGCCGTTTGGGTTAAGAATAATGGCTGGGACACTATCGGGCGCAATTGCAGGTTATCTGGTCGGAGACTTGTTTGGGATGGGTCTTGGCATCATGTGTGGTGCTCTGATCGGCATCGGATATGAGTTTGACATTTAACCTTCTTTTTCTTTCCTATCTGTCCTAATATCAATTTTATATTATCCCAAACTATTTATACTGTAAGCTCCATGAGGATAACTAGGCCCGGCTTACCACCGGGCTTAAGGAGCATGTCACATGTCTAGGGTCTGCCGTTTATGTAAAGTTAAATTGACGCGAGATAATGCTTATAAGCAGCAATCAAATTTTAGAAGAACGCTGCATATTTGCAAAGATTGCCGCAAAAAGCAAATAATCGCGGCAAGGTCGGTGATGAAACAAAATAAAGGGCCTATTCTTTTGAAGGGAAAATATCGAAAGATAACAATCACCTTCCAATCACAAGAAGCCAAAAAGCATTTTCTCCTATGCCGCCGCCAGCAAGTCATAGGTTGTCATCCCAAAGTCGGCAATGAGTCCAAGGTTGGGCAGCGAGTCGAGCATCTGGTAGAGAAGCGAGACCGGCACGGCGAAACGCATAGGTGGTTTGAAGAAACCAAATGCGATGAGTGCGGCGAAGAGGTGGCATTCAATGCGCACGGCTTCAAGC
>CAYXSJ010000247.1:260-2768 GCA_964467095.1 uncultured Methanotrichaceae archaeon | reverse complement strand
ACTTCTGCTTGAGGCGGGCGCTCTTGCCGGTGCGGGTGCGCATGAAATACAGGCGTGAGCGGCGAACGATATTGTGGCGTTCGACAACGACCTTTGCGATGCGCGGAGAGCGGGTCAGGAAGGTGCGCTCGACGCCGACGCCATTGCTGGCGACGCGGCGAACGGTGAAAGTGGAATTGGCGCCGTTGCTGTGGGTGAACAGAACGATGCCTTTGAATTCCTGAATACGCTCGCGATTGCCTTCGCGGATCTTGACATGCACGCTGACCGTGTCACCGGGTCGCAGATCGGGGATATTGGGATTAACAGGAGCCTCAACGGCCTTCAACAAGTCTTCCATCGTCAGAGTTCCTTACCTGGTGGTTTATTTCGTTATCATTCTGCTGGCAAAATCCTTACCGGATGATACCTGTTCGTCTCTCTTAGACGCGAAGGCAGATTATAACACTTCCTGCCTTCAGAGGGAAGGGTAATTTTCACCCTAATCGATCCGAGAATTAGCCCGGGCAGCGCCACGAATCATAGCCTAATAGGTCTCCATTTTCAAGGCGTCGATGATATTTTCATGGCGTACCCTTGAACTCCCATAGAGCATGGCAGAACTGACGATGACGAATACGCCGATCACCGTGATCAGAACACTATTCCATGGCACGCTGAATTGTACTCCGAACGAATCGCTCGTGACCCAATAAAGCAGGTACATTAGCGCGAAACTGATCGGCAGTCCGTAGAACAACGCCTTGATGCCATAGAAGATGCTCTCGTAATTAATCATCCTGACAAAATCCCTGGGTGTCATCCCAACCGATCTCAGCATGGCGAATTCCCTTTTTCGCAGGGCAATGCTGGTAAAAATCGTGTTGAAAATGTTTGCCACGCCAATAGCGGTGATGAGCGCTACGAAGCCGTAGAAAAACACGAAGATAAAGGTTTCAATCTGGCGGGTCTCTTTTTGGGAGGCTGCCACGTCATAAATCGAAATGTTGCCGATGGAAGTTCCTTTCTGGTACTCCTGGATGGTCTCCACCAGACGGGCGGAATCAGAGCTATGGAGATATAGGCTGGGATCCGGCACGTAATAATCTTGCGACATTTTCGATGCCAGACTGGCGAAGACGTCTTCCGACACAATTAGTGTCGCCCGCATGGGTTCGAAGATCTCGGTATTGCCCAGTGGCGTGCTGGCTGCAAGCGCAGCGATTTGCAGGCTGAAGGGGGATTGGGGCGCCTCTTCAGCCGACGTGAAAGCCAGATCCACGGCATCGCCCGGCTTGAGATTGAAGAGATTTGAATACTGATAGCGGTCATCCTTTTCAAGGATCACCGTGTTGATCAAAATTCCACTCGGATTGGCCGGATCCTTGAGTTGCCCGATGTTAACGTTGTTTTCCTTGGCATAACGCGCCAGGGCCGCATCGTCGATCGATTGAACGGTGAAGAGCGTCTGAAACCCTTCCACGTCCGGGGTGTACCCATTTTCCGCGAGGAACACACGGATCTTCTCCGGTATCTGGTTCTCTTTGATCTTTCCATCGGCGACCAGCTCTCGTTCGATGACGCTATCCGTGACGTCATCCAGCCGGCTGACCGCCACGTAGAAGTCATTTTTCTCCTCCGGCGTCGCGGAGGAGGTTACATACACCAATACGTCGAATGGAACCGCATCCGTGACGGATTCGGCGGATTTCTGCGCGAGTAGCGACAGGGATGAGACCGATAAGAACAGAACGATGCTGATCACCATCGAAAAAATGGTGGTCCGGTAGCGGCGCCGGTTGCGTTTGAGGTTCTTCAGCCCCAGTTCGCCCTCGATGCCGAAGATCCGGCGCGTCAACCAGGAGGTCTTGACTGCCTTTTTGGTCAGTTTGATGTCCTGCGTCTGGCGGATGGCATCGATGGGAGAAATTTTGGAAGCCCGTCTGGCCGGAAGGTATGCAGAGATGAAGATCGTAATTGCGGAAAAGACCACCGCGATCAAGAACGTCGCCGGCGAAATGACCAGGTTGAGTTCCGTTTGCGTACTGGTGAGGCTGGATACCAGCGGCTGAACGAGTGTAAAAGTGATTCCCATTCCAAGCGTTCCGCAGAGGATGCCTATGGGGATACCAATTGCGCCGATCACCAGGCCTTCAAAGAAGACCGAGCTTCGCTTTTGTTGTTTCGTCGCGCCAACACTGGCCAGCATGCCCAGATGCTGGCTGCGCTCCATGATCGAAATCGAAAAGGCGTTATAGATCAATGCGACGGACCCGACCATGATGAGAGCAATGACGATTGCGGCCAGCGTCCACAGGGTCGCGAGCATCCCATCGTTGATGATTCCATAATAGCGCAGCAGATTCTGGTTATAATCCACATCCCTCGCGGATATTCCCAGGTTTTCTGCCAGCGCGTTGGCATGCTGGTTGGCCTGCTTACTGACGTTCTTCCAGACGGCAGTGATATTGACCGTATCACCGGCAGCCAGTTTGTTTCTGTCCAGGTAGGAGATTACCGTGTAGCCGG
>CAYXSJ010000247.1:0-207 GCA_964467095.1 uncultured Methanotrichaceae archaeon | reverse complement strand
TCAAACGATGGCCGCTCGATGATGCCAGTTATGGTGTAATCTCTGGCGGTACTGACCAGCAGACTCTCGCCAGTCTGGTCTTCATCGGGCTCCATCAGGCTATCGTACTGTCCGAGAACCAATGTCTGACCACTCTGGTCTAAGAGCCGGTCGCCGATTTCCAGGTGAAGAACATCCCCAATTTCGTGCTTTACGCCGGCATTTTCG
>CAYXSJ010000246.1:0-2792 GCA_964467095.1 uncultured Methanotrichaceae archaeon | reverse complement strand
TAACCAATGCCAACTTCGAGGCAACCAGCCCGGAAAAAGAGAACCTGGTTGATGAATGGGTGGAGATCTCAAATCTTGGCTCCGCTGATGTCAGCCTGGCCGGCTGGACGCTGGAGGATGCGCAGAACCACACCTACAAGTTCCCGGATTTCAGCCTGGGCGCAGGGGCCAAGGCCAAGGTTCGCACGGGAATGGGAAATGATACTGCAGAAGATCTCTACTGGAACCGCATTTCGTCTGTCTGGAACAACGGCGGAGATGTGGCAACCTTGAAGGATGCCTCTGGTATCGTGGTGTCCAGCTATCCGGAAGAATCCAAAGCAGCATAAATCTCCTATTTTCTATTTTTTATATTACTTTTGGAACCGCTGTCTCTAAAATGAATCGCGGTCAGCTCTCCCGCCCTTGCAGCAGAGCGCAAGTGTGAAATGCCTTCCACGCCTCCCACTATGCGGTGTACTGAGATGAATCTTGAAGAGATGTCTGACATATTGAAGTCCTCCCTGGAAATTCGCGACAACATCGTGGGTGTGAAACTGTTTAAAAACGAGACGGAAATTCCCAGAGATCTCGAATCCATGGAGAAGCCCATCCATTACTGCTCCATGATCCAGGGCGCGCGGCTGGAAGGAAAAAGCTTCCTGGCCCGGGCTGAAAATCACGGATGCAAGGGCGGAGCCTCCGGCCTTGGTCTCTTTCAGTGTCCGGAAAACATCGCCTCAGGAACATTGTACTTCGACAAGCTGCATAAGTGCGAGACCAAGGATGTGGGCAGCAGCATAGCCGCCAATATGCCGCGCCTTCTTCCCGGCAGCATAATTGCCACCTACGTGGCCCCGCTGAACAAGATGGCCATGAACCCGGATGTGGTGATATTCGTAGGCAGTCCGCTTAACGCCCGGCGAATTGTGCAGGCGGTCGCGTTCAAAGAGGGCGGCAGGTCTGACTTCAGCACCGCCGGAATCCAGTCCTTCTGCGTGGATGCCACTGCCTCGCCTTACCTGAAGGGGGAAGTGAACATCTCTATGGGCTGCGACGGATCAGCGAGAAACTCCGGCCTGGAGGATAAGGATGTAGTGATGGGCATACCCTTCGCGATGATGGAGAGCATTTGCACCGTCCTCAAAACGCACTACCAGGGCTGGGACAAGTTCATGAGGAGCTGAGGGGCCGAAGGTGCCAAGGTAAGATGCAATCCTTTTTTTTGCAGATGTGGTGGTGGTATAACCACCTTCTATCTCCTCCAAATCACTTCTTGAAGGCAGCCTCCAGGGGCGGAACAACCTGCTTCTTTCTGGATATGCAATTTTCTTTATAGAGGGAGCTGTTGGTGATCTTGCCATCCAAGGCTTTCTCGAAGCGCCCTGCGCAGTAGTTATTGCCCACGAAGAGAATATCGCTGGCCTCTTTCGTAGTATCGGTCTGCATTAGGATAACCATATCAAGTTTCTCCGCATCCCTTATCGTTTCCATCTCATTAAGGAATGAGGCTCTCTTAGGTGCTAGATCTGCTAGATCCGTTACTTCAATCTGGCCAATGCCAGCATTGGTGCCGGAAAAGTCGAACTTCTTGAAGTCGCCCATCAGAAGATCTTTCGCGGATTTGATGTAGATATCTTTCTTATGCATTAGTCCCAACGGATTGATTCCAGTTCTTTTGACCAGCTTATCCACAGTCGCCTTGTCGCTCAGAGTGCAAGTAGGCGACTTGAATTGAGCCGTATCGGAAAAGATTGCGAACATCATCAAGCCTGCCATCTTTTGGCTGATGGAGACGTTGTTTTGCTCGTAGAGGTTAGCGATAATTGTGCTTGTCGCACCTACGGGTTCGATAAGGAAGAATATAGGCTTACCGGTGACGAGGCCGCCAATCTTGTGGTGGTCTACGACCTCAAAAATATTATCCACGCTGAGTTGGTTCACAGCCTGTATCTTCTCATTGTGATCAACCAAGATGACCTTCTTGCCGGTGGCATCAGTGAGCTTCTCCGGATAGGGAACTTTGAAGAAATCCAGCGCGAACTTTGTCTCATTATTAAGGTCACCGGCAACTGCGGGGATGAACTCTTTCGGTGATAATTCGTTCTTAAGATTGGCATAGGCTATAGCAGAGATTACAGAATCAGCATCCGGATATCTGTGTCCAATTACATAGATCTTGTTGAAACTGGAAGAAGTGCCTCTGTTGTTCCGATCAGTAGCACCCATCTGCCCGATCTTATGCCCTATAGCGAATCTATTCGTTACTTTATCGATCTCAATCGTTACCTTATCTTCAATTTTCGTATCAGCTACAAAAATTACAAATCCCTCTATTCTGGCAATGCCATCGCCTTCGCGGGCGATATCCACTATCGTTACAGTATACGTTTTTCCCACATCCACAGGAGCCGCGGATGAAACCAAAGACAACCCCAATATGCCTAGAATAACCAGGAAACAAATTATTTTAAATTTCATAGCACCACTACCTAGCAGACTTGCGGAGGTTTGTACCCAATGCTATAAATAATTGATAGTGTGTCTGCTGCTAAATTGGACGCTTGATCCGCAAGAAAAAATAAATGTGCGGAGCTGAGATTGGCCATCGCAAGTCCGGCACAGAACGATTTGCATCGAAATGTCTTAGGTGGAGTTTCATGTAGATACCTCTAGAGGTCAATAGGATTAAACCTTGCACAAATCAAGCAATTAGTATTTTGTTATAATCACTAAGCTCTTGCGAAATCAATTTGTCGAAATAAAAAACAATAATTGAGGAGATATATTTTATAATAATAGTTTATCGTGTC
>CAYXSJ010000245.1:0-2804 GCA_964467095.1 uncultured Methanotrichaceae archaeon | reverse complement strand
GCAACGATTTAGGCTTAAAAAACGGCTCTGTCCCGGCGATTCGGGAAGAGCCAATAATTCTTTAGGAAAATCAATTGGCTTTTTCCGCTTGCAGAAGCTTCATTTTTTGGTTAGATTTATATATACAGGAATGCTTGCATCCGGGTGCTTTTCAAAATTATCTCCCCAAAACATCTGCCTGAATCTCGAATCCTTGCTATAATAAATATCAATAGAGCCAATATATGATCCCTTGGAAATGTTCTCTTTATACATATTGCTTGAGTTTAATTTAACTTGAGCGAATTTGGTCTCGCCTGATGTGATATTATTGATAGTAACTTTGTTTTCTTCATTCTTAATTTGCATATTATTATTTAAATAGTTAATTTCTAGCCAATCTTTCTCAATCCCATTAACGCTTAGGGTAGTGGCATTCAATTCTCTTCCCAGGTTTTTAAGGAATAGCGTCTCTACTGGTTCTTTTATTGATGTTTGGTTGGTTAGATCTTCAGTAAATTTTATGCATGTTGGTTCGACATTTAAATTAATCGGTGTATATGTAAAAGCCAATACAATCATACATGCAAATAGACTTGATATGAACGAAAACATTGCTCCAGATGCTGATTTGGACAACTCTTTTCTGAGATCAAAGCTCGATATTCCATGCAATAGGCTTGATATGACTGAAACCATTTCTGAGGATAATGATTTGAGCAACTCCTTAATGAGCGTCCTAGGTTTTCCCTTTGATTTCTCTAATTTCTCTAATTTTGTTTTCAACTCAACAGCAGATTCCTTTAAGTCATCTATATGCTCAATTTCTTCTTTTGCCTTAGCTATCCACTCCTCATTCTTCCAATAATAATCATGACTTAAATTTTCCCAAAATTTTTTTGAATTGTCCCATTGTTGAACATATTTTGATATATCTTCTAATCTTTTATCATTTTTTTCTTGGAAAATATATCTGCCAATTAAGAAATAATCGATGGAAAAACATACAATTAAAGCTATAAAAAAATCCATCTTACTAATCGCCATAATTATATCCATCAAAAAATAATATACTATTCCTATTGGAATTAAAAAGATCAAAAAAATAATTATATATCTTAATAGCTTACTCAATACCGTATTTTCTAGCTTTTCATGAGATTCATTATTGCATTTATTAGTGCATTTAGTGCATTCGCTTTTTGCATCTTTGATAAAGCCGCATATTGTAGAGGATTGCGCCTGTAAATAAATTTTATATGTAGTATAGCTGCTTACTAAACACAAGCAGGCTGTGAGAAGTGATGCTATACCTATTAATACAGATATCCTCCAGGGCATCTCTAAAACCTCAAAGGCATAAAATGGAGATATTATTGAAAAAATAATTAGAGATACAAATATATTTGAGTAAAATTCTGAATATCTATAATACGCTTGGTCCAAAAGATTCTCAAATACGTTAGCGCTTGCTCCTTTTTCTCCTATCTTTGATAAGAAAAAATGCCTTGAGAGATTATCAGAATATTCATGGCAATTAGCTTTTAATTGCTCCTCAATGGGCTTTTTTAATTGATGAATTGCCTCAAAATTGTCAAAAATGTCATCTTCAATAAAGGTATGATGGATCCCATCTATTATAACACCTAAAATAGTTCCCATGATAATAATAAATCCTGCAAAAGAAACCAGCCCGGTTAAGCTACCCATAGCCCAGTTGGAGAAATTATCTGGACTGAGATAGTCGATAAGCATAAAAATACTGAATGCTAAAAAAAATCCTGGAAATGTATGTGAAAGCATCTCTTTAAATTCAATTTGTGTGGGAATGGATATTGCATCGGCCATAAATATTCTCTCTTAATGTAATTATATTTTTGGGCACACTCTGTTCTGGATATTTAAACACGATGGTTGCTACACTTGGTGAATACTGACTATTAATATTAAGCTTGATATTATTCATAATCGGTCGAACTGAACTGTATTGGCGCATTAAATAATAAATAAAAAAAGAAATTCGGATTCGCGAAAAAGAAAGCGATGATTTGAACCTTCTATCATTCGGCGATGATGGAGGATGGTATCTGGAGCATGCTGAAATAGGCACCTGCCAGTATGAAAAATCCCCCGCTCACAGCTGATGAGCATGAGGCAGAGCAGCCATCTCCGGCATGACAATCCTTGCGAGCCATGCTGTGGGCTGGCCGCGCCCGTCAGCCTGCATGTCGTGTCCTCGCCTCGGGTACAGGTAGCGCTCCTGGGTCCGTCTCCAGTGGGGCCGGTTGGACTGAGCTGAGATGTCGTCAGGGCGGTCAGGATTGCCTGACAAGCCCTCGTTCAAGGGGGGCGCATGTCTGCTGCGGAATGGGCAGCTTTTCGGGGAACGGGATTAGGAAAGTAATGCTTTTGATTTGTTATTAATATTAGCTGATAATTATAACTGAGTCACTACGGGCCACCACAGAGGCACAGAGCGCACAGAGGACGCACAGAGACGCTTTAGCAGAGTGTTCAGAGCCCTCTCCGGCTTGCCGATCCTTGCGGATCGCAGCGAGCAGCACCCGGCAGCCCTGTCGGGCATATCGCTTCCTTTGCCGGGGTCCAATGCTCTCGCTCCTGGGTCCGTCGCCAGGGGCCGGGCCATTCGGGCTGCGGCAATGTCGTCAGGAGAATGCAACTGCATTCTATGGCAATTTTTATCTTTAGCGGAGTTTCGTTGCCGTCTTCGGCTTGCCGATCCTTGCGGGGTGCAGGGATCAGCTCCCGTCAGCCCATCGGCCGTGCCGCATCGCCCTCGGGTCCACGGTTCGCGCTCCTGCTGC
>CAYXSJ010000244.1:0-2827 GCA_964467095.1 uncultured Methanotrichaceae archaeon | reverse complement strand
CAGGCTGGATGAGTTTGCCGTGCTGCGGGAGAGCTTTCGGGAGATCATCGAGGACAGATTCGAAGTGGAGAATATCAAGGAGGTGCTGCGGGATCTGGCCAGCGGCGAGATCGAAGTGGTGGTCAAGAAGGAGGCAACGCCGTGCCCCATGGCCTTCGGGCTGGCGGCAGTCGGCGCTGCCGGGGAGAGGCGGGAGCGGATGAGGGAGATGGAGAGAAGTGTGATGAGAAAGGTGGATGCCAAAGCAAATGCTCATCTTATTAACAACTTGGACCAAAAGAGAGGAACGAATAAAATGGATCGTGAGAACGGAATTAGGTAGTATATTGAGCATACGCACACAGTAACAATTAGCTGGAACCAAAAAAGAGACTAAAAATGTTTAGTTTGTTTTAATAATTTCATATTTATATATTTAATCCTTTAGCCATCCCCCAATGAATCTTTATGCTGCTATCAGAATAAAATACGTTATTAGGATTTCGGTATTTAAAAGAAAACCTTTCTTGACCACTGGTATTTTTTCTAACGTTACCGATAGCACTGCAATCATAGAGCGCACGAAGAGCTTTATCAATATTTAATGAATTGTAACATTCGTCTCCTGATTTTTTTAATTTTAATGATTCGATATCGAACTTTACTTTTCCCATTTCACCCAATAGATTTATTGATAAGTCAATTTCTTCAGAAGTCAAATAGCCAGCAAGCTCATCTCTAATTTCTGGCAAAAAATATTTATATGAATATGCTCGAATACCCTCTCTAACTTCATATGCAGTCGGGCGATCTCCATTGGTGTATTGCTGGATATAGTTTAATAGCATGATAATATCTCTGGGCCTATATCTTGTATTGTCGAGCAAAGTTTTAGCCGGTTCTTCATTCCAGATTCGTTCAGGAAAATATTCTCTAAATATATTTACTTCTTTTTTGAGAGATATCTTGGCTCTAAGATTTATGATCTTGATGAGGCTTGATGAGAAAATATCTGATGATTTTTGATACCAGTCAAGCTCTATTGAGCTATCCTGCCTAATTTTATTTTTATTCGGATCTGTGAATTTTTCATATAAATCTGTTCTGCATAATACTATCGCCTTGGCTTTTACATTATTATTTTTAAATCCTCTATTGATTTTTTCTGCAGCCATTATTAATGCTGTTAGAGATTCTAACTGTTTATTTTTTTGTGTCAAGACTTCGTCCAGCTTATCAACTATTATAATATGCCTTGCATCCGTTTCTACTGAATAACACACTTCTTTCAGTGACCTTAGTATGCCTTCTATACTTTGATTTATTTTTTGTTGTTCAGACAAATTGGCATACTGGAAATACTGCGTTAATTTTATCCTAAACTCTCTCTTTCCAGCTGTTTTTACCATTTCTGTCAACGATTTTCCAGGGAATATTCCTAAATCTTTTAGAAACCTATTGAGAACTTTATATTTTCCTATAAATTTACAGAAAGGATCGTGAGAAAAGCTATCTAAGAAGGATATTAGAAAGAGTAGCTCCCATTGACTCGGATATCTCGTCTTAGGATCTTCATCATTAGGTATTAATTTTGAAAAAGCGCTATATGGAAAGTCCTCCAAATAGTAAGTTGCGACTTTTAAGTTTTCATCATTAATGGAGTCCAGTTCAAGTCTAGATGCTATAGCAGATTTGCCTGAGCCTTTAGAGCCCAATATGAGGAATTTATCTCCATAGACTAAATTGTCAAAATATCCGCAAACATCAAAAAAGCCTTCGATAAGTAGATTGGGATTATTTGCACGCTCAGTTTCCGCAGCTGCCATGCCAAATGCGATATCTTTAAATCCTGAGGGCATTACGTCTTTCTCCTTTGATATAGACTATACTCCAACCTGATTAAAGTACTTATATCTTGTGCGGATGGACCATAGGTGCTGCTAATGCTACCAATATTCGTAACGTTGCGGAATAACTTATGTAAATATATATTCTATATTATGATAAATTTGGTTTTATCAAATGGACTGCATCATCCTTGCAAAGAGGCGAGAGTACAACGGAACTATTTTGTCACCCACACCAAAATAGAAAGGAAAGAGAGTCTTGATATTATCCAAAAAAGCATTGGGTGATCATCATCTCATCCACAAAATATGCTCCTCCTCCATGGGGATGAATGCTTGCGCATGATAGGGCACGATTCTCGGCGTGTAGTCCTCCGCTGCCCTTTTTGCCGGTACTCTCGCCCCGAAAATAAATCCATTCACTGCGCCCGCCAGCGGCCCTTGCTTCACCATTTCGATCTTCTCCGGGCCGCTTATTTCTCCTGTACCCGGCTTGCCCCCGGGCAGGGGATCGGCATAAAGCTCCATCCGCACATCGTCAGGGTTCAGCTCTCCCAAATAGGCCTCCACGGAATAGCTCCAGAAATCACCCTCCTGGCATGTGGTCAGCCTGCCGAATCTCAGGTCCTTCCAGTTCTCATTCAGCCGTTCCTGCCACGCCGCCAGCTCCTCTGCCAGCCTG
This sequence comes from uncultured Methanotrichaceae archaeon, assembly GCA_964467095.1. Taxonomy (GTDB): domain Archaea; phylum Halobacteriota; class Methanosarcinia; order Methanotrichales; family Methanotrichaceae; genus Methanothrix. The sequence continues at coordinate 319 of CAYXSJ010000244.1, read as the reverse complement.
GCATTGTCCGCCGATCTCTTGCGGTATGCAGCAGCTGCGGGCCTGTAAAATCTCTCCACGTACTCCCGCATCATCCTGGCACTGTTATAGCGGGGCGTGAGTCGCGTCATGCTGGCCTTCACCATTGCAGTCCAGCCTCTCGGAATGCCTTTCTCGTCCCTCTCGTAAAAGAGGGGCACAACCTTCTCCTCCAGCAGGCGGTAGAGCATATCTGCCTCCTCATCGTCCCGGCCCGGCTCGCTGTGTTCTTTATCGTCTCCCAGGCACCAGCCCACCTGCGGATCATAGGCCTCATCCCACCAGCCATCCAGATTGGAGA
>CAYXSJ010000243.1:0-2830 GCA_964467095.1 uncultured Methanotrichaceae archaeon | reverse complement strand
TCAAGCTCTGCTTTCCTGGACGAAAGCGCGCCTAGCTCCTGCTCGATTTCAGCTATCTCTTTCTTGATTTTCTGCAGCTCAATCTTGCCCCTGGCTTTTGCCAGGTATTCCGGCCCTAGCTCGGATGTGATGTATTCTTCAAGCTGGCGTCTTAGAATCCTGATAAAAGGACTGCCCCATACGGATGAATAGCGGAATTCAAGTTTGCCGGCCTCTACGCCTTTGATGATGAATTCCTGATCCACCTTGTACTCTTTCCTTGCCGTTTTATCGCTGAGCGACGCGCCCTTTCGATTCCATTCGCCATATTCAGCCATTTATCCTCTTACAACGCAGTTAGCTCTGGGCTTCGCCATTTCTCTTATCCTTTTTGAATCTGCCTCAATCTTGTCCAGCAAATTCGCCGATCATAAGGTGCGTCCTTATCCTGATAGTCTGATGCAGGCATGATTTTTTCACTCCGGCAATATTCCTATTTCGGCCCGGGCCTTTTACTACGCAGTAAGAAAGTTAAAGAAATCGAGCTGGCATTTTCGCCAGCTCATCTATTTGTCCAGATGCCGGGCAAAAACCAATCTTATCCCAAAATTTAAGGAGAAGGAGCGGCGTCGGTGGCATTGGCTGAGCCGGCTACCTCAATTTGCAGAGCATCGTTGAAGTTGCCTGATCCCTGCAGAGAAGATGCAGCGATATTTATACTATAGATTCCTGCCGGGACGCTGGCGACCCAATCATTGGAGTACTGATTTCCGGATGATCTAATCAGGTTCAGCTTATCCACCTCCTTGCCGGTGGAATCCTTGATGGTGGCTGAGGCCGTTAAAAGAACTTCGGTCTGGTTCTCCGCTTCTGTTGAGCCATTCAGTGCAAAGACTGCTGTGATCTTTACCTTGCTTGCAGAGTTTACCAACGCGGGCGTGGCATTGATGCTTTTCAGAATCAATTCAGTTGCTTGAGCCTGCGTAGCAGAGCTTGCTGCGGCATTTGCGTTGCTCTCTGCTGTCTCTTCTGCAGCTACAGTCTTATTCTCGAATTGAGACGTGGTCTTCCTGACTACTTTGGGCCCGAACTCGGCGGGCACGTCGCTTGTGGACTTGCCCTCAAGAAAGTTGCTGGCACTCTGGCTCCAGTCGCCTTCTTGCATGCAGGATGCGCATTCGGCTGATGCATAAGAAGCTAGAGCGACTATGGTAGCCAGGAATGCCATGCAGATCATAAATAATGTTGAGTTTTTCATGTATTCTCCTCTTATTCCATTTTGATTCGACTGATGAATGCGAATTAGCTTTTTTTCCTGGCCAGTTCGTATTCTATTTATATGATCCTGGCGCTTAGACATGTCTTGAAAGAATATGGCAGGAGCAAAGGAACCTTTCCGGATTTTAGGGCTGGCGGATCTGCATGACCGCATCGAGATGTTGGACCGGCTGAAAGAAATTGACGCAGATCTGATAGCCTTCTGCGGAGACTTGCACAATGCCGGCAGCAGGGAGACGGCCCGCCCTGCCGCCCATGCCCTGGCCAGCCTGGGGCCGCCCGTGCTCATCGTTCCCGGAAACATGGACCACAGAGATTTTGTGCCCGATCTTTGGAGAGAGGCTGGCCTGAGGATGCTGCATCGATCCTCCTTTTGCTGTGCAGACCTGGGCTTTCTGGGCATGGGCGGAATGGTGGCTAAAGATCCCCGGCGGCTGGGAGATCCAGCTCGCTACTATCATAGGGATGACGAGGTTTATGAAGCTCTCGCTGCGGTTTATCAGCATACGTCAGAGGCAAGGATTAAGATAGTAGTCGCACATCAGCCGCCCTGGGGAGCGCAAGATACTCTTTACAATGGGGAAAGCTCGGGATCAGTCAGCCTGCGCCGCTTTGTGGAGGAGTATCAGCCCGACCTTTTGCTTTGCGGGCATATCCACGAGGCGCGAGGTGAATGTTTTATCGGCTCCACCCGGATCGTCAATGTGGGAGAGCTGCGACGGGGATTTGCATCTATCATCGAAATTGAAGACGAAATAACTGTAAATTGGATATCTTAATGGAAGAAATTGATCGCGGCATAAAAGCCATGCAGGCCCTGCAAAGGCTCGTCCCGGAGAGCGGACTGAAAAACCGGGAAAGGGCCATGAAGGAGATGGACGAGCTGATCTCCCCGGAATTTGAGCCCTATTTCTCGGCAAATGCAGCGCTGCACCTGCTTGCCGAATGCGAGAGATGCGGCAGGTGCTGCCTGGAGGAGAAGGGCATTGCAGTCTCCATAGATGACTGCCGCAGAATTGCCAGGCACCAGGGGCTTGGTTTGAAGAGGTTCATGATGGAATACACAAGGCCTCATGAGCTGAAGGGGAGCCTGGTCGGATCGGCCAGGATGCTCGGCAAAAAAATGGGCGAGCCCTGTCCTTTCTTTGATTCCAGCCTGCCCGGCTGCCGCATCTATCCCGTAAAGCCCCAGGTGTGCACAGCCGCCCTTTACCTCTCTAAAATGAATCTTCTCACATGTGAAGAGCAGAAAAGGATCAGCACTTTTCCAATATGCTCGGCAGATAAAAAGCTGAGGGCCAGGATATCGGATTTTGCCTCGCGGCTCGATGAAGATGCAAAGGCCAGGAGCGAGATCATGAATCTCTTTCTGTCTGCTCGGCCAGAGGTGGAGCTTTTTCGCCTTCTCCTCCGCGTGAAGGGCATGGAGATCTACTTCGGCCCGGAGAAGGGGCTGCTCCTGGCGCGTCGGTTGGGCCTGAGGAGGATGCCGGAGGACGAGGAACTGAAGGGAGCGGCGTGGTTGTATGCAGTGGTGACTACTCCCACCAATGAATTGGCGGGCATCTAGGCT
>CAYXSJ010000242.1:0-2831 GCA_964467095.1 uncultured Methanotrichaceae archaeon | reverse complement strand
ATCGTCGGTGATCAGGACATTGCCCTGCAAACTGATGCGGTCTATCCTTCGCGCATAGCGCCGCGTCTCCAGCAGGTCCCACAGCGAGCCCTCGCGAATGCTCTCCTTAACCTGTTTCATCTCCTGCAGATTGAGCAAACAGCAAGATATATCTAGTTACAATCCTTACAATATGGCCATGCTCGCAACTAAGCGTATACCGGTAACCGAGACCGTGTGGACTGAATTATCAGAGCTAAAGAGGGCAGGGCAGACTTATTCAGAGCTCCTGGAAGAGATGATTGAAGATAAGAAAAAAGCCCGGCTTTTCCGGGATATGGAAAAGATTGAGGAAGATGGCGAGTTTGTGGAGTTCCCGTGGTAGCTTATCGTCTGGTCATCAGGAAAAAGGCTTTGGAGTTCGTCAACCTATTGCCTTCAAAAAGCCAGAGGATAGTGATCGAAAAATGCAAAACACTTGCGGACGATCCATTCACGGGTCATGGTGACAAAGAGATAATCCATCGAAAAGGCCACGATGACATTTATCGCTTGCATATTTCAAGATCCTATACTGCCTTTTACAAGATATATAAAAATGAAAATATGGTCAAGATCCTAGATATCACAACCATTGAGCAAGCGCATAAGATATACGGCCGATTCTGAGAAACGTTTACTGTTACATCGCATCTTTTCCTGCCGATATCAGTTGAGTGCCGGTACTATCTATCACGCCTCATGGTGTGTAGTAGTTTATGGACAACTACCTGGCATGAGAGATTGAAGTAGAATGGTAGAGGCCAACAAACATATCTTCGTAAAGCACTTCTTCAGGCTTATGAGATCGATGACATCATCAAAATGTCAGCAGACAGCAGAAGACTGGTTCAACAAAAGCGTTGCTCTCCATGACCAGGGTAACTATGCTGATGCCATCAAAGCTTTGGACGAGGCCATCAGGCTATCTCCCAACGATCCCAACAATGCCATAGCCTGGAACAACAAAGGTCTTGCTCTATACTCTCAAGGCAAGTACGATGAAGCCGTCAAAGCCTACGACGAAGCCATCCGGCTCAATCCCAAGGAAGCAGATGCCTGGATCGGCAAAGGCAGTGCTCTCGGTAAGCAGGAAAGGAACGACGAGGCTATAAATGCCTATGAAGAGGCCATCAAGTTAGATCCCAAACTTGCAATGGCCTGGTACAACGAAGGCAATGCTTTCGATGATCTGGGCAAGTACGATGAGGCTATCAAAGCCTATGACGAAGCCATAAGGCTAGATCCAGGCGATGCTGCAGCCAGGAGCAACAAAGGCGTCGCTCTCTTTAGTCAGGGCAAATACGATGAGGCCATCAAATGTTACGATCAGGCAATCAGACTAGATCCATACGATGTTGCGGCCTGGTACAACAAAGGTGTTGCTCTCGATGCATTAGGCAAGACAACGGAAGCCAAAGCGGCCTTTACCGAGGCTAAAGAGCTGGGGTATAGTGGATAGGGACGAAATGTCTACCTGATGAGCATGCCTGCTAAGATATCTTCTATAGATAAGGATTCTGAATCTGCGATTACGTGAGGGCGATGAGATTCCTGCACGCCTTGCTGCATAAAATATTTCGTTGGGTAAGCCAAATACGGTCATGCTAGGAAGAATAATGATTTAAAGGTGATTGCAGCAACCTTGCCAGTGCAGCCGGGCCTAATTAAAGCCATCTTCGCGTGAGATTCAATAGGGTCCGGTTTCACGCGAAGGCGCGAAGCCGCGAAGTCAAAACATCGGTTTATTTCGGCCTCGTTGTACCAGGCAGAGGCGTGGCAGCGTGATGAAACTGCCTGCGGATTTTTTGCGGCTTCTTGTCCATGTGTCCACTCAGGATTGCTGGCGGCATAAGCTCCCGTCGCCGGGTGTCAGGCTCTTGCGGGGGGTTCTGCCCTGTTTTCGTGCATCTTAACTGCGGGGAGTATGTTGCAGCATGTGAAGATTTCCTCTTAGACAAGACCAAAATCACTTTTGCCTATCTGACTGTCCCATAATTTATCGACAATTGCCAACTATCGATTAATCGCCACCAGCGAGATCGAAATTGTGCCGTGATATCTGGAGCGCAACATCAGGGATTTACGAGGCCAGATTGGTATTTATAAAAATATTATTGCTCTTAAGCCGGGTGGTATGGTCAATATCTTGCTGTAAATAACTTGTAGGATGTATGTGTCTTCAAAAGCTTTTAGATGATAAAACAAGCTTCTTTTGGTCCCAGCCTCAAAGTTATGAATTCGACAATCTTATTCGGGTAATGCTGAAAGGATTAAAAGGAACCGACTGGATGTCACCGTTGCTACGGTATTATGAAAAATTTGAACACGATAAGATTTTGGATTTCTTAAAACTGCTCGATATCAAGTATTCAGCCGATTGGATCGGTCGGAGTTCTCCGACGGAGCGAATTATGGCAATGGTCAATATTATCAAGGTGATAGACGCAGCAAAGGACGTAAATGACGTCTTTAACTCTAAATTTGATCTCAAATGCTTCAGTATAGATAAGGAATCCTTTATTCGTGAAATCGAAGGTCCAGTTTATGGGAAAGGCTTTGCTCGCTACCTATTATTGAAACTCGATTACTTCTATGGGGATCCTCAGATACCTATGAATGTTGAAAGACTATCTGTGGAACATATCCTGCCTCAAAATCCAGCTGAAGATAGTTCGTGGGTGAAGGATTTCTCCTCAGAAGAGCGTGCAGAATGGAATCATAAGATCGGAAATTTGGTGCTTATAACGGGTCACAAGGATTCGAGTCTAGGGCGGCACGATTATAGAGAAAAAAAAGAAATACACTTTGAG
>CAYXSJ010000241.1:0-2840 GCA_964467095.1 uncultured Methanotrichaceae archaeon | reverse complement strand
TGATAAGCCGATCACCATCGGATTGAATGCTTATATTAAGCCTTGAGCAACCGCAAAAGCTGCTCTATACCATGGCTGGCTCAGGTCGAGATGAAGGTAGGGGTGGGTTATGTTTCTCGACCATCGGCCCTCGTTTGTGAGCTTTAAGAAGGGCCTCTACTTAACTCGTTCGAGCATATGCCGGAGGGCAGCTGCGCTCGGCCAGTCCGTCCCATGGGAGTCTTTCTTGGCCCTTGTGGCTTTTTTGCTGGCGATTTCACTTGGAAACGTGGCAGTTCTTAGAAAGCTCAGTGTGTAGAGAGACATATGGTTTGATTTTTACTCGTAAACTCGTGCGGGGTTCCCTCTCCAGCACTTAATTTCCGCCAAGTGAAGCCTCCAAGACATAGCTCCTCGATTATAGAATTTTATCCAAGCTTGGCAGTTACGCCCGCATCCCCAGCCCCTCCGCCTTCATCGCCCTAGCCTTCCGGCGGGCTTCCGCGGCATCCATCTTCCTGCTGCTTCCCAGGTGCACATTGCGCGTCTTGCCGCCTTCACGCCAGGATGCCATCCAGTAGGCGTAGGTCCTGGATCCCTTCCGGCTCTGCTTGACCTTTTTCATCGTCCACACAGTCAGGTCCTCCAGCCTGGCCTGGAGCTTGAGGGCCTGGGCCTCTGCCAGGGCTGCATCTGCCTTGCCTTGCAGCCTCTCTGCCTCCCGGCGGGCCGCAGGTGCACGGGCAGCCTTCTGCAGGGCGCGGGCATCGCGGGCCAGCTCATGGGCTTCCTTCCGGAGGACCTGGCGGCGGTCGCCGGAGGGGGTGCGGTGCATATGATATGGTTCTATGGCATCTTACTTAAAACTTTGCAGAATGTCATAGAACTATTGAGGATACACTCACATGTTATTCATAGTATAACCTCCCAAAACAGGACTGTGACTTTACAGATGACTAAAAAATGAATGCTCTACATGTTACACTCACTCATGAGAGCTGGAGTCTCCGTATATTCCAGCTCTTTGGCGAGGCATTCCAATCGCTTTCGCCTTTGTATCATGTGCCTATTCTCACATCATCGATCAGATGCCAGTTATTATAGCTCCATGTGGCAGCTGAAAATCCCAGACCGCCATAGCTTTTATCTATATCTCCCTCAAAGTTTATAACTTGGTCGCCATCTACGTAAACTACTATCGACCGGGCGTTCACTTCTACATTCACTTGGTGCCATTGATTATCTTCGGTTCGCTGATCACCTGCCGAACGCAAATGATTGACGACGCTGTCCTTAATCAAGGCAATGTGCCTCTCGGTAGGATCCGAGAAATCGGAATTTTCATAGTTATCGAATTCTATCCCATATCCAGGAGCTACTTCGCCAGTTTCAGGGTTAAAACCCAACCAGCCACCTTTGCCGGGCTCGTAGTTCTTATCCTTATAAAACATTAATGTCAGACCGTCAGCACCAGTGCCCCCGCCAGCCTTATACCTGAATTCTATGGTAAACGGTGAGGCAACATCCTGACTGAGCCAAATGTTACCTACTTGCAGATCGTTATTGGGTGTGAGCACTATGTAACCGTTTTGTGCATCTCTGTAGGCATTGCCACTATAGCTCCATAGGCCAGTATCCCTGCTGAAATCATCTGCGACATCTGCCGCGGATGTGATATCTTCTAAACTTGTTGGGGTTGGAGACAAAGGATCACGACCCAGCTCAAGATTCAAAGCTGTGTACCACAATTGTTCATGCGCGGCATTCCCTGTTTTTCCGCCCAATTGTTCTTTACTAACACCGATTATGTTGAAGTTGCCTTCAATTTCACCAGGATTAAATTTACCTAGCCATTGCTCGTTAAACCAGGGTGTATCTACCGCAGATTGATAAACAACGATCTCTTTCACAATTCCTAAATCTAATAGCTGCTGAATTTCCCAGAGATACAATTCTCTATCCATAGGTCCCATCGCAGGAGATATCAACACAAGTGTATCGGCAGTTACATGTTGGTATAGCAATGCCGTAACTGCCGTTCTTGCTCCCCCACTGTGAGCGTAAATGGTATCATAATGGTCACTGGGATTACTCGGGCTCTGAGATAATAGATCGCTCGTTAATCCATTGAGATCCGTTGGCTTGTAACTTGCTGTTTCAGGCACAGGTACTATAGCTCCTGTTGAGGGGTCTTTATAAACGGTCATCTGTGGAGTAGCGTCAGTTACGGCAGCGATATCCTGAGGATTATACTCCCAACCAGTATAGTATGTGTGAACATATTCAGCATTAAGATCATTTGCGTAATCTTGATTGGTTTCTTGATCCTTTGTGGTTTGCCAAATTCCGCCAATAATCAAATTTGGTCTATCTTGTCCGCTCACGACACTTGAAAATAGCATTATCATAAGTAATACAAATGATAAAGATTGAATTTTTATGACCATATTTTATTATCCCTCCAATGATGCACGTCTTAAGTTTATCACGATAAACTTTTGGGAGAAGGCAGAAGATGGTTATGGATCTGAGGATCGCATAGCTGACACGAGCAGAGTTGATTGCATTCGATTGGCTCTCAATAAGTGCTGTCGAGATGGACTAAGACTTTTGCTGCGGCTTTCCTGCTCAACAACTCATTATCGATAGATTACCTGCCGCTAGCAATCCTGAAGGGGCGCAGGCCAGGAAGCTGCACGATCCTGTAGGGCGTTTTCATCGCACCCGCCCAGCCTTCACACCCCAGTCCCTCAGGCAGGCCTCCAGGGAGTCGACGGTCCTGCTCTACGCGCCGGCGCTGGATCAGCACCTGCAGAAGATGACGGAGCTGGCCGACCGGGTGTTCTGCATCTACAGCGAGC
>CAYXSJ010000240.1:0-2899 GCA_964467095.1 uncultured Methanotrichaceae archaeon | reverse complement strand
CTTCGTCGCTTATGATGAAGAAATCCCTATCGATATGAGGCGTAGGATGGTTTTTCGGAAAGCTTAGATAAACGGTGCATCCGATGTTGATCGGCACCTCATAGAGGCTCTCGTAAACCAGGGCATAACCAGTTGCAGAAAGTCTATGGAAGTCCCTCTTCAGCCCGGTCTTGAGGTCACAAATGAGCATGCCGCCCATATTGATGGCATCAGCAGAGAGATTGCTGGAGAGGCCCAGATACTGCCCATCCAGCTTGTGCTCAACTACGAAAGGCAGAGCATGGTTGATCAGGGAATCATCGCTCAAGTATTTGTATTTCCCAAGATAAGCATAGATCGAAGAGACGATTCTGCTTACCTCAAAGGACCAGAGTTTTTTCAAATTCTCCCCAACATCCTTGCTGGTTTCCGTGGAACATTTCACCTGAGAGAGCTGTTCCTCCGCCTCAATTACGGCCTCAGGAAGCCGTTCCATTAGAATCTGTGGCAAGTCTGTGCAGATGCCCATACCTTCTCTGTAAATTAGCCTCTTAGCTGCAGGATAAAGCTCGGCCATGGCCTGGTGGTAAATTCGACCGGCGATCATTTCTTCGCTGGCTGGCACTTTTACTTTCTGCACATGCCTCAGATAGGAATCCCTGCCGGTTTCACAGTACCTATCTGAAACCTCCCAGACGGGCAAGACAATATCATGAGGTGGTGAGAGTTCAGTTGAATACCAATTCCAGCCTCTGAGATCTTCTGTTATGCCCTTCTCCCTGGCTTTGGGAATGAGCTTCTTTAGAAGGTATTTGCGTTCTTCCTCTGAAAAGAAATACATGGTGCCTCCTATGACAATCCTCCTATAAAAATGATGTTTAATCCACCGATTGAGATCCAACACAGTATCGGCTGTACTCACAGTCCATGCATCGACCTGGATTCCTGGTGCTGACAGGTTCAATCTCCTCTTCGATAATCTGGCCTATTTCGCGAATCATTTTCAATGTACGTCTGCGTATCTCATCGCTAAGTTCAATTTGAGCATTAACACGATCTTTGCTGTAATGGATGAAGCCTCGGCGGACGACAGTTTTGAAGTTCTCTTCTACCAGAAGGGCATAGGCGACAAGCTGGTATTTGTGGTTTAGATGAATGCATCCATTATGGGAGAATCCGAACTTGTAGTCTACGGGGATGAACTCTCGCTTCGTCTTTACCAGATAGTCTAAGATTCCCCGCAGACCAAGGTTGCTGCTTTCCAGGGCCACTCGAAACATTTTCTCAGCCTGGTCCAGTTCCGGGTCATAGAAGAGAGCGCCTTTCCTGCGTTTCTCTTTGGCTGTGATGGAATCATGCTTTTCTTTCCCGGTTTCCAGCTTTTGATCGAAGGGCTTTGGAACATGCAGCACATGATCGAAGTAGATTATCTTGGGACAGTAAAGGTACTGCTTGACGTCGCTTACAGTGATCATTCCAGATCTCAAAGGACAGCTACGTCCTCCTCTTTGATCTCGTAGATCTCGCCGATGTTATCTTTTAGCGAGAAGCATTTGCTGCAGAGAGGATAGAACTGGATGTTGCCCTCTTTGTCGTGCATCATCTTCTCCAGCCGCAGCCGGAGCTTTTCGCGGGTGTTGTGGTTCATGACGCCGTAGAAGGCGCTCTCCTGGATGCGAATGCAGCCGTAATCCATCAGCGCCTTTGCCACTCTGGTTCTCAGGCTATTTTCACTGATGTCGTAAATGATAATAGTATCCACAGGTAGTTCCTCTCAATCGCCATCATGCTCAACTTCGCCATCCGTCTATCAATTGCAGTCATGCTCTCCATCACCATCGTGGAGTGAAGGGCTCGTAGCATGGCCTCTCGCCGCGCAGGAAGGTGGCCACGGCACTTGCCTGGGAGCGGATGATGTTTCTGATAATCTGGCTCTTCTCCCGGTAGGTTATGCGCTCATCCAGACGTCCGTAGAATGCCGAGGATGCGATCTTCATGCCATCCTTGGTCATGCGGCAGTCATCCTGGAAATGGCCCGATCGCATCTCGCGGGCCAGGCCCACCACCACGCGATCCACTACGAGGGGCCGGAACTCCTCCATCATGTCGTAAACCAGCTTCTCCTGGCCGGGACGATCGGCATGCAGAAAGCCGGCGTAGGGATCAAGGCCTGCGTAAAGCGTAGCTGCCCAGACCTCCTGCTCCAGCAGGTAGTAGCCGAAGTTGAGCAGGGAGTTGATCTGATCTTTTGCTGCCGGGTAGTCTCTGCCGGGAAAGCTCCACTCGGCGGGTATCAGTTTGGCCCAGGTTCGCCAGTAGATCTCGGCTCCCGTGCCCTCCACGCCCATGATCCTCTCCCGGACGTCTTCCACGCGGCCTTTTATCTGGTCGAGCCGGGGGATGAGGTCTTCGATCTCATTGGAATTATTGCGAAATTCCTGCCACAGGTCGGCCCGCTCGCCCTTCCACTTCTTGGCAAAGGACTTGAGAAGCGATGACTGGTTCTTCAGTTTGCCGCGAATGAAGGAACGGGCCAGATCGGTTCCGCGGGCATCACCGTAGGCGTAGTACTGCTCTCTTCTTGTCTTCACAGTGCCTCCGAGGCTTGCCGGGATGAGCCGAGCCAGGGGGCGGCCATAGTAGCTGGCAAAGACGATCTCTGTGCCCAGTTCATCGGCCATCCCTATAGCATCGGAGGAGACGGATATGCCGCTGCCGAGGACCAGGATCTGCTCGACCTTTCGGGCGGGAACCAGCACATCCGGCTCGTCCTTTCTGGTGATGCGAAACTGCTCGCCGGATTTGCCGAGGAACGAGCCCCGGTCTGAGAGGATGATGCGGGACATGTGAAAGGGACCTCAGGAAGTAGGAAGCGGTACTACTATTTTTATTTTAGGATTTGGGCGGGCGGTCCGGGCGG
>CAYXSJ010000239.1:0-2925 GCA_964467095.1 uncultured Methanotrichaceae archaeon | reverse complement strand
TTCAATGGACCATTCACCGGCACAGACCATGAATTCATGACAAAGGGAGCTGTGCGCGTCAAACTGCCAAATCAGCACCGTGGACAGGATATCGGCGTGGATCTCCTGGTCAGAATTTTAAGGGATTCGGTAATCAGCCGCGATGAGTGGTTCTCAGTGGCTTGAAGTGGCAAAGGCTGTTGATGGCGGGCTTTTCGTCCTGGCAGAAGCGGCTTGCTTAGAATCCCAGCTACCTTCCAGCAAGGCGACTGGCTCCCGCCCGCGGGCCCGTTGCCACAAGCAAAAAGGCTTCCCAGGGGCGACCTCCGCACGCGCGCGAGCGGGCCCGAACGTGCCTGCTAGAGCATGTGAATTGTGGGGAGGATTCTGATGAGAGCAATGCTTTTTGGAGCCATAAAACCATTAATTTTATTGTCTCAAGATATAAGCCAACAATATAAAGATCTGTTTCAGCTTTAGAAGGATCGATCTCCTTCGCCACCCCCTCCCGTGGCGAGCAGAAGGATTTTAGCTACGTTTGACATACTGAGAAAGCGATTTGATTTGGTCTGAATAAGGACAGAAAGCCCTGGTTATCATTGAGATAAAAAGCTGTAAAGTAGATCTTTCCAGATGCACTAATGAGGATGATAATGATGTCCTGGATAAATAAATTCTTAATTGGTATGATTATTATAATTTTATCGTTCTCGTCTGCTGGACAGACGAACACAAAAGACGGTCTCGAGAAATACCTGGATAGATTTGTCAATAAAACCGCAGATATTGTCTTTGTCTTTGATACCAGCGGCAGTATGGGCAAAGAGATCTATGAGCTTAGGGCGATTTCAAAGGACTTCGCAAACCAGCTTTCGGATTCCGGCATAGACTACCGCCTGGGACTGGTAGCCTTCCGGGATTTCCCAATATCCTGCGAAGATCATGGAAAGAGAACAACGTGCGGATTTAGAGATGACTTTCCCTACAAGATCTATGGAGAAGGAAATCTCACGGATGATCTTAAAACCTTTGACGCATGGCTAGGCAATTTGGAGGCAAAAGGAGGCTCTGATGAGCCGGAGGCTGTGCTTCCTGCAATTCGTCATGCACAGGAAGACCTAACGTGGCGCGAAGGTTCGGATAAAATCATAATCCTGATCAGTGATGCTTATCCCCATCCAGATGGAGGCTGCTGTAATGCTGAGGGCGATACACTGAATGGTACCATCTCCGGCCTAGCTGCAAAAAATGTCAAAGTCTATGTAGTAGGTCCTGACACGGAATCCATGCGAAAAATTTCAGACTCGACAAGCGGCAGATTCTATAAGATCAGATCCGGCATGACATTGCAGCCGATATTAAACGACATCATCGGCTTCATTGAGTATGGCTTCCAGATCAGTTTAAACACCTCTTGTCAGGGCCAATTCCTTGGGATCAAGGCCTCGCTGATTGGAAGGGGTGCCACAATACCTTTCATACCAGATCAAACGGAAGTCTGGATGTCAATCATGCAGGAGAATAATAGCTCTCGCATTGATCTGAAGTACGATAAGAAGGCAGGAGCCTACATCTGCGACATCGATAATCTTGATGGGGCGGCGAATCTGACTGTATATGGCCGAGTAGGGAAATGGGGCGCTTCAAGAATCCTGGAGGACAACTGCAGCTCCTTCAAAGCAGAGGAAGCAAAGGTTGAATCTGTCGCGCCCAGAGTGAATGCGACGAGTAGTACAAAGCCGCGTAGTCTGATCAGCAGTGGTACGGTGCAATCAGTGGCTTTCAGCCCCGACAGCAGCAAGCTGGCAACCGGCGGTGGTGATCACGCCGCCTGCATCTGGGATGTAGCCAACGGAGCAGAATTGCAGAGGTTGCCCCACGAAGGTCTTGTGTACACAGTATCATTCAGCCCTGACGGGAGCAAGTTGGCCACGGCCAGTTGGGATAATACCTCCTGCATCTGGGATGTAAAGAGCGGGACAAAACTGCTAGAGCTAGATCACGATGATCGAGTGTGGTCAGTATCATTCAGCCCTGATGGCAGCAAGCTGGCCACTGGTAGTTGGGATAAAACAGCCCGCATCTGGGATGTAGCCAGCGGAGCGGAATTGCAAAAGTTGGATCACGAAAATCATGTGTGGTCGGTATCATTTAGCCCCGACAGAAATAAGCTGGCAACAGGCAGTGATGACGATACGGCCCGAATCTGGGATGTGGCCAGCGGAACGGAACTGCAAAAGCTTACCCACGATGGGCAGGTTTACTCAGTATCCTTTAGCCCTGATGGCAGCAAGTTGGCAACCGGCAGTGCTGAAAATAAGTCCGCTCATATCTGGGATGTAGCCAGCGGGGCGGAGCTACACCATCTGACTGGATGGGGTGCAGTGTATTCGGTATCCTTCAGCCCTGATGGCAGCAAGCTGGCCACCGGCAGTGGTGACAATACTGCTCGCATCTGGGATGTGGAAAGCGGTATGGAATTGCACTCGCTGTCTCACAATCATCTTGTGTGGTCTGTGTCCTTCAGCACCGACGGCAGCAAGCTGGCCACAGCCAGTTTTGACAACACTACTCGCATCTGGGATGTAGCGAGTGGGAAGGAACTGCAGAGATTCCATCACGATTTTTATGTGAATTCAGTATCATTCAGCCCTGATGGCAACAAGTTGGCATCAGGCAGTAATGACCGCACCGCCCGAATCTGGGACGTGGCAAGTGGGGTGGAACTGCAAAAGCTGAGCCATAATGGTACAGTTTAGCCAATATCTTTTTTTGGCCAGACGGCAGCATGCGGCCACTATCGGTGGTGGGGAATCTGTGACGGTACGGCCCACGCTCCCAACCACACCGCCGAAAATAGCAGAGAGCCATGGAACGATAGATGATCTCAACAGCTCTCTTGCCGCATTGGCCTTTTAGGGTGCACAGCAGCCCCATCGACCGTGC
>CAYXSJ010000238.1:0-2938 GCA_964467095.1 uncultured Methanotrichaceae archaeon | reverse complement strand
TTATCGTGATCTGTCGAAACATATGCGGTCTTGACCACCTTATTGCCGTCCACGATAACGGCATCGGTGGTGGTGCCGCCCACATCAATTCCTATAAGCATTTCAGTTCGCCTTTCGTAAAGCCGCTAACGATAAGGAGGTATATCGGCTTTGTGGTCTTTTTAGATCTTGATTGCAGATATTTTTCCTCAGCCAAATTCATTCCGCAATACATGATTCATATTCCCATCGGCACCATCAATTTATCCCGCCACCGAGGACGTCGCCCTTCACGATTCGTTGGTCTTGCTGGTGGAGCTAGATGCTGAAGCTGCACAAGCTGCTGGCAGCTAGCCGCACGGACCACGAGCTCACGGTAATGCAGCGACAGAGCGAGGCCAGTTATAAGCAAGGAAAGCAAGGGAAAAGTCTGATACAAAGGACAGGAATATTACCTAAAAGATGAAAAAGACCATCGATATTCTGGCCGTGGCTATAGCCGTCAGGCACATTATCTCCCGAAGACGGCAGACTCTTCTCTCTGTCTTGGCTGTAGCCCTGGCTGTGAGCATCTCGGTCATCTTCACCTCTTTAGTCACCGGCCAGCAGCAGATCCTCACCGATCTCGTGGAAGAGAAGCTTCCCCATGTTGTAGTCAAGCCGCAGCCCGGCGAGGACTTCATTCACCTTTATAAAAGCCTGTTGAATCGGATCGGAACCCTGCCGGGCATAAAATCCATTGCGCCATCCCTCTCGTCCACAGCCACGCTATCTCGCAAAGACAAGACCAAAAACGCTCTGCTGAAGGGATCAGACCCAGAGGAAATGGACAAGATCTACAAGATAGGCACATCAATGCTAGAAGGGGATTTAGGCAGCATTCAGCAGACGGGAAATGCTGTCCTTGGCCGTACCTTAGCAGAGAATCTGGATATCAAATTGGGAGATAAGATTTCCGCCACATTTCCCAACGCCAGAGCAACAGATCTAACTGTTACCGGCATCTTTTTTACCGGCACGCCTCTGGATGAGAAGGTGGCCTTTGTCTCCTTGAAGACAGCCCGCAATTTTCGAGTTGAAGGGGATGTGATAAATGCCGTCGAGATTAGCCTGCAAGACATCGGCCAAGCAGAAGGGCTGGCCGTCCAGGTCTCCTCCTGGGGCTACAATGCCAAGAGCTGGCAGGAGAACAATCCCGAGATCTTGCGGGCTATAAACATCGGCGGCTTTTGGACCAGATTCTCTGTGCTGCTCTTTATGGTGGTGGCATTTTTCGGCGTGGCCAGCATCATGAACCTGCTCGTGGTGGAGAAGACGAAGGAGATAGGAATGCTCATGGCCATGGGTGCCAGCAGATCGAATATTCGAGACATCTTCCTGGTGGAGAGCGCCATCCTGGGTTTTATGGGAGCGGCAGTCGGAACTGTTCTGGGCCTGGCTGCTGTGCTGCTTCTTGGAAATGTTCCCTTTGAGATCGCAGCAGGAGGCAGCGAGATTACCACACTTCCACTCATCATAAACCCCTGGGAGATCTTCTTGCTCGTCTTTTGGGCGGTAGCTTTGAGCATAGTGGCGGCCGTCTATCCGGCAAGAAAAGCCTCCCGGCTCGATCCGGTCATGGCCTTGCGAGGCGGTTGAGGGCGGAGGGTATGTTCGAACTTGATATTGCCCGGCGACATGTGGCGACCAACCGGAGGGGCACCGCATTCACTATGATCTCTGTCGCCATAGCAGTAGGCATCATCATCATGTCTCTTGGACTTACAGAAGGGGTGAGGGTGCAGATCCTGGAGAATACGATAGAGAAAAATCCGCACCTCATAATCAATCCCAAGAAGACAGAGAGCTACATCAATATGTACAGGACGCTCTCGGAGATGATAGCAGATTATCCGGGCGTTTTGGCCGTTTCGCCCAGGCTGGTGGGCCAGGGAGCGGCACGTTTCCAGGATCGTGTGCAAGGAGTGGAATTTGTGGGCGTGCATCCTTTCGAGGAGAATCAGCTCATGGCCGTGCAAGAGTCCATGATCTCCGGCAACTTCTCCGACCTCATATTCAGCAAAAAGGGCGCATTTCTGGGAGTGAAGCTGGCTCAGAGCCTCAAGATCAGGCAGGGGGGCGACTTCTATCTCTATTTTAAGAATAATTCCGTGCGACTGAAGGTCATCGGTCTGCTGGAAAAGGGAACCTTCAAGGATGAGACACTGGTCTACATCCCATTGAACACGGCCCAAGAGCTTATCGGGCAGGGAGACGTGGTCTCCGAGATCGGGGTGAAGCTGGCGGATTTCACAAATGCTCCGGCCATGGCCCTGGAAATGAATGGGAAAAGCCCTTATAAAACCACCAGCTGGCAGGACTTCAGCAAGGAAATAGCCAGATTCGTGGGCAATCAAAATGTGACAAACATGCTCTTCTACATATTCATACTATTAATATCGGCATTTGTAATAGCTAATACAACGATCATGGTGGTCAGCAGGCGGAAAAAGGAGATAGGCATCCTCATGGCCATGGGAGCGGATAGAAGCTCCATACTCAAGATTTTCTTGCTGGAGAACATGCTCATCAGCCTGCCGGCTGGTGCCCTGGGCTGCTTGCTCGGCTTTGGTCTGGCTAAGCTGATCTCCCTGCTTCCCCTGGATGTGACAAGCACGGGAGGAGGCAACGGCGAGCTGCTTATTGTAGCCCGTCCGGAGTATTTTGTATACGCCATGATCTTTGCCCTGGTCCTAAACCTCATCTCAGGGATTTATCCGGCCTATGCGGCCGCGAGGCTTGATCCCGTGGAGGCGATAGCAAGTGAGTGACGACATAATTGTGCTCAACGATCTGAGCAAGATCTTTGGAAACGGCGTGGAGGTACGGGCGTTAGACGGCGTTAACGTCCGCATTAAGGCAGGCGAGTTCGTGGCCATTGTGGGCCCCAGCGGCAGCGGAAAAAGTACGCTGCTCAACA
>CAYXSJ010000237.1:0-2950 GCA_964467095.1 uncultured Methanotrichaceae archaeon | reverse complement strand
CGCCTCAGGCGGCAGCGGCAAGATCTCCTTCATCTGCGATATTATTGCTGTAATCGATATCGCTCCCGAGGCCCATGCAGTTGCATCTTCCGTTGGCCCACTGGCAGCCAGATTGCTGGCACTCTGCTACCGGATTTGGTGCAGGATTGAAGGGCTCAGGATCCGGCTCGGGAGTGGGATTTGGAACCGGTCCAGGCATGGGCTCAGGATCCAGCCCCCGGCAGTAGCACCGGCCATTGACCCAATCGCAGAGTGAATTAGCCTCGCATTTTTCCTTTTCCGTATCTATATCACCGGTGCACAGACATTGCCCATTGACCCAATGGCAAAGAGGATTTTTCTCGCATTGTTCCTTGGGGCTGGGTTTGGGGGTTGGCGGATTGGGTTTGATATAATTGCCTGAAGGATAGACGTCGATGACGACTGCATTGCTGTATCCGCTGTTGGTGGCAAACAGGCTGCTGTGCCGTCCGACTACATCGGCATAGTACCAGATGTAGTAGTAGCCGGGCTGCACCAATCCCAGGTTATACCCCAGCACATAGCCGCTGGGATAGGTCTCGTACATGGTGACGGGAGATGCCTGCGGCACGTAGATCAGCTCTCTCGTCCATCCGCCCCAGGGAAGTGTGGCATAAAGAGTCCAGCTCACGGCTCTCTCTATCCACAGGCCCGGCTTATTGCTGGGGAAGGTTGCGGTAAAGTCGTTCCAGGCTAGATAGTCTCCGTTGTAGTACATGTATCTGGGCGGACTTGCAAGAACTGCGGAAGGCATCAATTTTTTTAGATCCGCAACTGGTGGAGCCTGCTCCGTATAGACGGCATTCTCCGTTCCTGCATCCGCGGGAGGCACTTGAGGCGCACCGACGTCAACAAAGGCTTCTTGGGCATTGCTCAGCGGAACCTGAGCACTAAAATCGGAGGCAGTCATATTCATTGCATTGATATTTCCGGATTGGTCCAGTCCTCCCAGAGATAGGCTGCAAAGGAGAAACGCGGCTACTGCAATCCGAACTAATTGATTTTCGGCTTTCATGTTCCCTCACTTTACTGATTAGATTGTCAATTTTGCTAATATTATATTGCTTTAAAAATCATCATCATTCTCGAAAGGTCTTTTAGTCCTTACTTTTCATCACCATACGTTAATTCCTATTCATTACGTATAAATTTTTTGCACTGTTTGCCAGAGATTCAATATTCAATCTCAGGCCAAAAGGAAATGCAGAGATGTTCCGACCAGGAGCGCCGCCACCAGCCGGAGCGCCACAGATTTCATGGTTCCCGAGACGCCCAGCTCCCTCAGCATCACCATGAAAGTTGCCACACAGGGAAAATACATGGCCAGCACCACAGAGGCGACCACTAGCTGCGCCGCCGTCATGTCCAGGGGCGCGAACATGCCTATCCCCACATCCTTTCTCAAAAAGCCGATGATCAGGGCCGTGGCAGCATCGCTGGGCAGCCCCAAAAGGCCGGCAACGACCGGCCGCAATGTCTCGCCGATGAGGTGCATCAAGCCGGAGAGGTAAAAGAAGTTCATCACTATCATGCCCAAAGCGATGTAAGGCACTGCCTCTTTCAAAAATTCGCGAATGCGAATGAAGGTCTTTTTGAGCAGTGAGCTTAAGTCCGGCATGCGATAGGGCGGGATCTCTAAAAATATCTCTGGAGACTCTCCGCCGATAAACCTGTGCAGCAGGAAACCTGTCACCGCGAAGGTGGTGAAGAGTGTCAGGTAGACGGCCAGGATATATCTCAGGCCGTAGGGGGCCAGCATGCCGAAGATCATGGCCGATTGCGAGGCGCAGGGGATGGCCATGGTCATGAGCGTGGCTGCCAGATATCTCTGCTTGGGCGACTCCAGGATGCGCACAGAGAGGACGGCAGGCACGCTGCAGCCCATGCCCAGGACGCAGGGCAGGATGGCCGCCCCATGCAGGCCTATCCTGTGCATGAAAGCATCCAAGATGATGCTCAGCCTGGGAAGGTAGCCGATATCTTCCAGCACGCCCAGCACCAGGTAAAAGGGAATGAGAAAGGGCAGGACCACGCCTAAAGGAATATAAAGGCCCGTGGTGAGTATTCCGAAAGACTTGAGAAGCTCAGGAGAATTTCCTATCAGGATCTCGCGCAGAAAAGGCGAGCTAATATTGCTCTCCACGATGCCGGTAATGAACTGAGAGTAGGCCATAAAAATGGGATCGGTAACTTTCAGTATCACAAACTCTCCAGCTTTAATTACCAGGCTGAAGGAGAGATAAAGCACCAGCATGGCGATAGGGATTCCCGTCAGCGGCTTGATGGAGATGTCCTCCAGCCGGTCGAAGAGGGATGGATGGCGGTGCATGACCTTTTGCGTCCTGGCCGCAATCTCGCCGATGCGGGCCCATCTCTGGTCCGGGGAGTCAAAGTGCATGACGGGGGGCGATCTCGCTTCCTGCAGGGCCACCACCAGGTCGCGGATGCCCTGGCCGCTCACGGCCACCGTGGGAACAACAGAGACGCCCAGCTCTTTCTCAAGTGCGGCCACATCAATCTCGATGCCCTTTCTGGTTGCGGCATCCCAGAGGTTGAGGGCTACAACGGTGGGCACGCCCCTCTCCAGGATCTGCAGGGTGAGGTTGAGGTTTCTCTCCAGGTTGGTGGCGTCGATGACGTTCACCACCACATCCGCGCCCTTGGCGAAGATCTCCCGGCTGACCTCCTCCACCCGGGAGGTCGGATCGAGGGAATAGACGCCGGGAGCATCCACTAGTGTGGCCATCTGCTCGCCGAGT
Organism: uncultured Methanotrichaceae archaeon; assembly: GCA_964467095.1. Taxonomy (GTDB): domain Archaea; phylum Halobacteriota; class Methanosarcinia; order Methanotrichales; family Methanotrichaceae; genus Methanothrix. Next base: position 170 of record CAYXSJ010000237.1, on the reverse strand, counting down.
TTCATGCGCCCTTCCGTGTACTCCACTGTGGTGCCGGGGTAATTGGCGGAGATGACCTCGATTCCCGTCAGCCGGGAGAAGATGACACTCTTTCCCACGTTGGGGTTGCCCATGAGCAGGATCTTCAAGGTCGGGGGCTCCATTTTTTAGGATTCATACTTAGGTATCAT
>CAYXSJ010000236.1:0-2954 GCA_964467095.1 uncultured Methanotrichaceae archaeon | reverse complement strand
GCAGGCGACCTACAGGAAGCTGAAAGATGCGCTGGATGGTATGAGCAAAGGCTGAGACTGCTTCATAATCTTGTTCCTTGCTGCAACTGAGTGGCAAAGCCGTGGTGGTTTGCGGAATAAAACCAGAGGAATTACGATTTACACCACAAAGACACAAAGCTCACAAAGAATGCACAAAGAAGATTTAATAAAATATAATTTTCTTTGAGAGGCTTTTACATACTTTTTAGTTTCGCCCCGCTCAGAATATGTTTATCTCTGATGATGTACTTTTGATTCTGACTTTGCACGGACGAGGATCTGCCGCGCAAAGCCCCGGGCGGAGGCAGGCACTTGGTGGAAGATGTATCTCAGCAGATAGAAGAGCGTTTTAAGGAGTTCTTTAGAACAGCTACATATAATAGTAATAGTGCGCAAGGGCACGATCCTTATCCTTTTCAGACGAGGCTTGCCACCACTAAGGAACTGCCGGAGCTGATCGACATCCCCACGGGCCTGGGCAAGACCGACGCCGTTGTTCTGGCGTGGCTGTGGCGCAGGCGCTTCGCGGGCGGGGAGGTGCGCAGGGCGACGCCGCGGAGGCTGGTGTACTGCCTGCCGATGAGGACGCTGGTGGAGCAGACCGCGGAGAAAGCGAAGCTGTGGCTGGAGAACCTGGGCCTCTTTTCAGAAAAGCCGGGTGATGAGAAGCTTGCGGACATGAGCAAATGTAGCCCGTGGGCAGAAAATGCCGACCAGGAAAAAACTCGCATCGCCGTCACTGTGCTCATGGGCGGGGAATGCAAGGATGAATGGGACCTTTACCCGGAGAGGGACGCTATCATCATCGGCACGCAGGACATGCTGCTCTCCCGGGCGCTCAACCGCGGCTACGGCATGAGCCGCTACCGCTGGCCGGTGCACTTCGGGCTGCTCAACAACGACTGCCTCTGGGTGATGGATGAAGTGCAGTTGATGGGGGTAGGCGTTGAGACGTCGGCACAAATGCAGGCGTTTTGCAGGTCTTTTGGAACTGCAGCTCGACACCGTGGATCATCCCAAGCCCTTGGATGGATGGCTACGCTTATCCCTTGTACCAGAAGAAAAAGCACTTCATGCGGTGCATAGAAAGTTTGAGGCTAAAAAAACTTTGACAAAAGCAGAACTGATGCTGGTCAAGGATAACGAAAAGAAATCATATGCAAGAGAAGTGGCGAATTTAATTAAATCGAAACATAAGGACGGAAAACTCACCCTTGCAGTGGTCAATCGCGTTGATCGTGCTCAAGATATCTACAAAGAGCTGCTTTCTCTGGGACGCACCGAGAAAGATTCTGCGGTCCTTCACTCTCGTTTCCGGGAAGATGATCGAAAGGCACGAATGCAGCTTCTCGATGAAAATAAAGACAGAATTATTGTAGCTACTCAGGTTGTTGAGGCCGGTGTGGATATTTCGGCTCATACACTCATCACTGAACTTGCGCCTTGGCCTTCTCTTGTTCAGAGATTTGGGCGGTGTAACCGGAGAGGCGAGTATGATGATGCAGAGATTATATGGATTGACATCGATTCCAGCGAGGAAACGAGCGGTCTTGTGCTGCCTTACGAATCAGAGTCTCTTGAGATCGCCAGAAGTTTAGTCAAGACGATTACTGATGCTGGACCTAAGTCGCTGGCTGATGCCTCCCAAGGCTACATGGAGCCGGAGACCATTCGGGCTGTTGTTCGCAGAAAGGATTTCCTTGACCTTTTCGACACTACTCCTGACCTCACCGGAAACGACCTGGACGTTTCCCGATTTATTCGGGAAGGCGAAGATAAAGATGTTCAGGTCTACTGGAGAGATTTTTCAAAAGAAGAAGGACCGACGGGATCACTTGATCCAATCAGGCGCGAAGAGCTCTGTTCAGTCTCCATCAGCAAGATGAAAGAATACCTAAAGAAGCACAACGGCTGGATTTGGTTGCATGACGCGGCAAACACCAATGGAAAATCTGATGATACGGTTAAGCTGAAGAAAAAGGACCTTGAGAAGATAGAACAAAGCCTTCCAATAGATATTTTCAGTGCGCTTCAAGCCGACACAGGCGATCTCAAGAAAACTGGATGGAGCCAACCACCCGGAAGCGTCTGGACCTTTTACATTCGGCCAAGAAGCTCATTTGAAGCAATGCCCCACGCAGGAAAAATGACATATTCCAGCAAGAAGCCGAACGTAGCTCGTTTTGCCGTGGCAAGCCAGGTCCCACCAAGACTCACAGATGCGATCAGTTTTTCCGAGCGAATCCATATAGCTTTGGTCAGCCGCTCCAATGGTTCATCTCTGTTTACCGGCTGCGACGAATCAGGCAAACCTCTCGATGGACACAGGCATGCATTCATTCTCTGTGAGTCCAACTTGGGCTTGGGCAAAGGCCAGAGAGGCGAGATTACTCATGTAGTCATTCACGCTCCGAGGGGATTCGAGCTACAGGATCGGCAAGCTCTCGACGGCCTGACTCGCGTTTGGGGCCACGGTGGACATGACATTCAGCTAATTCTACTCGGTGTGGGGCAGCCGGAAGATTTTGCCGGGCTGGATGTAGCCAAAGGAGCATGCCCCATACTTGCAGAGTCGCAGAGCTGGGTCTCCAGGACGCCATTTGTGTCGACCAGACATCCCAAAGCCACAAAGACAGGAGTTCCCAAGCTCGATGAAAATGGTTTGCAGATCGGAAGCCCGGAGCACGAAGTTAGAAGGCTGCTGATGCTTGCAGGATTTCCAGTTCCATCTTCTGTCGAGGCCGTTTCGTCCACAGATCTGGCCGGCCACGACACCAGGTGGCTTAGCTTCAGAAGGCAGAGGAATCATGGGAATGGAAGAAAAGTCGCCAGCGGAATGGGCTACGGATTTTGCATTAAATTTCCAGAAGTGGTCAGAGGCCCCATCGCCCTCGGCTACGGCGCTCACTTCGGCCTCGGCCTCTTCGTCCCCG
>CAYXSJ010000235.1:0-2966 GCA_964467095.1 uncultured Methanotrichaceae archaeon | reverse complement strand
ACGAGCCTGCTGCATACGACGGGGGACAAATATATGGGGATATGGAATGCCGATGTAGCCCCGGGAATCTACAGTGTCAGCATAGTCGCCACTGCATCCAATAATGCCGAATCGTTTAACGATGTGCTCGATATTGAGGTCATGGGCTGATCACGTAAAGTGACATGTTTGGGTCATCCAGGAAGCCGTCCCCTTGGGACTTCATTGGCAAATATATATCAGATGAGATCAAGGAGAATTGCATCTGGAACCAGCTTTCCCGCCACCATGACTCAACGACAAAGATCATGTGGCAGTATAGCCGCCATCGATTATCAGCTCGCTGCCCGTTACGAACTTTGCTTCGTCCGAGACAAGGTAGAGCACTCCGTAAGCGATATCGTCCGGCTCGCCGATATGGCCAATGGGATGCTTGGAGTCCAGTTGCTTCTTCAGATCCTCGCAATTCAGCCCTGATTTGCCGCACTGGTCCTTGAGGAAGTTCTCCACCATTGGCGTCCAGATGAATCCGGGATGGACGGAGTTGACGCGGATATTGTCCTTAGCGTAAAGCAAAGCGTCGATCTTGGCCATGACCCGGTTGGCGGCCTTGGTGGCATGGTAGGCGGGAAGGTCAGGAGCACCGATTATGCCGTAGATGGATGATATGTAAACGATATTTCCGCTCTTCTGCTTCTGCATATACGGCACAACATACTTGGTGCAGAGAAAGGCGCCGGTGACATTAACATCGAAGACCCATTCCCATTCAACCCGAGCATATTCGTGAGTCGGCTTGTTTGGACCCGCTACACCCGCGTTGTTCACCAGGATGTCTATTCTGCCGTATTTTTCGTAGACGGCATTGGTTACCTCCTCAATTCTCTTCTCATCGGTCACATCCAGGGGATAGTACTCAGCCCTGCCTCCCAAGCTTGTGATTGCTTCCACGACTTTCTTTCCATCTTCCTGGCTTCTGCCTGTGATTATGGATACGGCACCTTCTCTGGCCAATACCAGGGCGATGGCCTCACCTATTCCGTAGGTCGATCCTGTGACTATTGCCACCTTTCCTTCCACACGTCCCATTGCAAACAGCTCCTCTGAAACTATAGCAATTATCAATGTGCAATAGATATATTAATTCCGCATGAAACATCGCAAGCCTTAGTCATAACCAATGTCTAACAACCATTTTAACCGCAGAGGCGCTAGAAGTGCACAGAGGACTGTGGAAAAATTGCTGCACTCCTGCACCAAGCGCATAAACCCACAGAAAACAGCGATCAGCCCTGGCCAATTTGCTGGCTTTGTGAGAACGCCGGAGATTAACGGGATAGGTCCGGAGAAGCCCAGCTCTCATCTCCCGAAGGTCTGAGATATCCAGTCTTTTATCTCATCCCTCACTCTACGAAAAGCCCGAAGCTGCTCTTCCTGCGAGCCTTTGGCCGTGGCAGGATCCTCAAAGCTTCTGTGTATGACCTCACCGGCTCTGGGTGATTTGGACGGAAGCTTCAGCTCTGTACTGCAGATGGGGCAGGCTTGCCTCGCACGGTCGCAGACCGTGACCGCCAGATCGAATATCGAATCCTGAAATTCTTGGGACGATTTTGAGCGCTGGCCTGAGATGTCAATTCCTATCTCCTTCATCACCAGGACAGCGCGGGGATCGACCGAGGTGGCAGCAACCCCGGCGCTGTAGGCCTCGTAATCCTCTCCATGCATGGCTCGAAGGAGACCCTCTGCCATCTGAGAGCGGGCGGAGTTGTGGGTGCAGAGAAAGAGAACCTTCTTCTTCTGCTGGTCTTTCATCCTGGGTGGCATCTCCGTTCTTATGATTGTCTTAATAGATCTGTATTTTGGCTGCTCCCATTCAAAAAGATAGACTAAACCGGATCGAATCCCACTGCAGGAGGGCCGATATGGATTACCTGGGCAGGGCAATCATCTGCAGCTTTCTTAACGCATTCCTCAAGCTCCTCGAAAACCACGCCCTCATTCAGTTTTCCCGCGATCCTGAACTTAGCTGCCACCTGGCTGCATCCATCTTCTGCATTCTCAGCAAATCATCCATATACTCTTATATATTTTGTGCGAACATCTGATATAATATGTCTGAACCATCAGTAGAATTGATTTTTGGCATGAAAGCAGGTGCCGTTTGGAAAGCACTTAATGAAAATGGTCCCAGCAATATCGAAGGTATAGTGAAAGCGACGAAATTGAGGAGGGAGTTGGTTTTCGGTGCGTTGGGGTGGCTTGGTCGCGAGAATAAGATTGTCGTGGAGAGAAAGGGTCGAGCCATGGTCTTCTCGCTGAGGGAGTATGAGCCCCAAAGCGAATCCGTTAAGGACACGATAATGGAGGGTTGCACACCGAAAAGGCGACCAACGCGTCGTAAATTCAAGGCCCCAAAGAAGACCAAGAAAGCTGGTGAGATCAAACCCCCGGCCAAGAATATCGAGAGTGCAGCCAAGCAAGTCGACAGGACAGAGGAGTTTCTACTTCATTGATTCTTTGATGAGCTAATTGATCGCGGTTTGAAAGGGCGTTAAACCGGTCACGCTCAGAGGCACATTGATCAGGAAGACCAATCGACAGTCGATGGCAGTGAGGATGCCTCCGATGACAGGACCCAAAGTGAAGACGGCAAAACCGGCGCTGTTAAGGTTCTTTCTGCCAAACATATCCGCCAGCCTTCCCACTACCGGCACGAGTGCGGTGGCGATGAGCATAAAGCCGGGGATCACCCACATGATGGTCATGAACCCGGCATGAAGCTGGGTCATAATATCAGGCAGAGCGATGAGCAGGGCAGAGCCTGAATAGAAGCAAGCAACGCCCCTACTGCAGTGACGGAAAGAGCCGTTCATTCATAGCCACGCCAGTTATCTGGATCTCTTTGCAATAGAGACGCTGCAAGCGCTGCCAACTAATTGTATTTAACGGCCAGGCAAAGATAGCTGCCTTTTAATACGGGCTCGATG
>CAYXSJ010000234.1:0-3002 GCA_964467095.1 uncultured Methanotrichaceae archaeon | reverse complement strand
GAGAACATCGGCATAGAGAAGATGGTGGCCAACATCATCTCCAATCCCAACATCAGATACATTATCATCACGGGAATGGAGGTCAAGGGGCACATCACCGGTCAGGCCGTGCTGTCTTTTACCCAGAACGGAATCGACAAGGAAGGGAGAATCATTGGAGCCAAGGGAGCCATTCCCTTCATCCAGAACCTGACTGCAGAGTCCATTGAGCGCTTTAAGAGCCAGGTTGAGCCGATCTTCATGATCGACACGGAAGATGCAGGAGCCATCACCAGCAAGATCAAGGAGCTGGTCTCCAAGGATCCCGGTGCTCTTGACGTCGAGCCCATGACCATCGAGATCAAAGAGGGCGGCGAAGAGGAGAGCAAAGGCGGTCTAAAGCCCATGGCTGCAGAGATGGTAGAGGTAAGGGGAAGGATGCGCGGCATAGATGCCGCTGTAACCAACTCCGGCCTTCTCAACAAGCTGCAGGCAGGCATCTATGCAGGCAAGATCGAGGGCATAGCTCTCGGCATGACTGTGGTCCTCGTCCTATTCGGACTAATTCTCAAGGTGGCAGGAGGAGTATAAAATGGCTGAAGAGATTGCATACGGCCAGGGAATAGCATCTGTGGTCGAGCCCAATATGCCTATGATCGACGCAATAGTGGAAGACGTCAGGTACAAGGGCCAGCTCCTGGCCAGAGAGACCAAGCTGAGCTCCGGCGTCCTGGCTACGGTATCTGCGGGATTTGCCATTGGCTTTGTCCTCGCCATTTTGATGATGCTGGGGCCTTTCGCCTTCATGGGGGGGCAGTAAACTATGGCAGAAGACACTAAGCCGGCAGTACCGGTCGCCGTGGTCGACCCTGATCAGCTCAGAGAAGTAATGGCAAAGCTGGACAAGATCGAGGAGAAGATTGAATTCTATTCCTCAGAGAAATACATGAGAGCCGGCAAGTCAATCGGCAGAGATCTGGGTATACACTATGGTGTCTGCGCAGGGTTGATCTTGGTTTTGGCATACATACTGTTCGTATACGCAGGCAATTGGAAAGCGGTGATTTGAATGTTTAGATTTGACAGGAAGCAGGAAGTCTTCGATTTCGGCAAGTTCAAGGTTGGGGGCCAGCCGGGCGAGTATTCCACATGCTGCATAGGCACCATGTTCTACGCCAGGCACAAGATCGTATCCGATCCGGAGCATGGGGTCTTTGATGCGGCAGCCGCAGAGAGGCTCTGGAATGCACAGGTTGAGATGAGCGACGTAACAGGAAATTCCTGCATGAACCAGATTGTCGCGGAGAGCAATGAAGCTATGAAGAAGGAGATCGACTGGTTTGTGGGCATATCCGATTACCCATTCCTCATCGACTCCTCTGCTCCGGAGGTTCGCGCATTCGGCGTCAAGTACGCTTCTGAGATCGGCGTGGCTGATAGAGCCATTCATAACTCCATCAACGCCTCCATAACACCCGAGGAGCTACAGGCCGTCAAGGAAAGCGACCTTGATTCCGCCATTATCCTGACCTTCAATGCCATGGTGAAGGGAACCCAGGGCAAGATGGACATGCTGACCAAGGCTGCCGGCGGCGCCAAGAAGAGCTTGATGGAGTACGCCAAGGAGTGCGGAATCACCAGGCCCCTCATCGATGTCGCAGCCATGCCGCTGGGAGCCGGCTCTGGAGCCACCTATCGCGCCGTCATTGCCGTCAAGGCCCTGCATGGCCTGCCGGTAGGCGCAGGATTCCACAACGGCGCATCAGCCTGGGACTGGATGAAGAAGTGGAAGAAGCAGCACAAGGAGGCATTCTCTCCTGTTGATATCGGCTCCAACCTGGTGGCCGGAATCGTTGGTGCTGACTACTACCTCTACGGGCCAATAGAAAACGCCCCCATGATCTTCCCCGCAGCAGCCATGGTGGATATCATGAAGGCCGAGTCCGCAGAAGAGCTGGGACTGGAAGTTCTGGCTGAGAAGCATCCCCGGAAGACGACGCTTTAGGTCGCCTTCTCTTTTTCTTTCTTTTTTAGGGGGGATTTATTGCCCCGCGTTATAGTTAAGGCTGATTTTGATGATATCAGGTTTAAGTGCCAGAGATGCGGCTCCTGCTGCCATCATAAAAGGCCCCAGGAGTTCGATGATCTTATTCCCATGGAGCAACTGAAGGAGTTCTGGGAGAAGTCCAATCTGATTTACCTCACGGAAAAAGATGTCTCTGCCATATCTAAAAAGACGGGCAAAAGGCCGGCGGATATCGTTGATACTCTTTATGAATATGACGGATGCTATGTTAAGGTCAAAGATATGGGAAGCAAGGTTATCCTCGACCTGCCGGTTATGAAGAGCAAAGAGGATACTACCTGCATCTTCTACCGGGAAGGCTGCACCATCTATTCGGTGCGACCCATTGCCTGCCGGCTTTTCCCCTTTCGGGTGGAGGAGGAGACTTTATCCAACGGGGACATCCTGCTTGCCATTAACTACAATCCCACCTGCCCGGGCATGGGAAAGGGAAAGAGAGTGGACAAGAAGAAGCTGGAGAAGCTGGTGGTCGATCAATTCCTGCAGAGGACTGAGGACATAACGCCCCATATTCAGAGGCTGAAAGATTCAGGGGCGATCTCTGAAACGGCCAGAGTATTCAGGACTCTGCCGGGAAAGAGAGCCAAACAATCGTCATTACCATAGTAAGCGAACTTCCTCACCACTACAGCTACGTTTGCCAAAGACAGGGAAACATTGAGTGTTAGCATAGGAGCAATAACCATAGCCCCAATTATCACCGCCACGCTGTTTCCCTTGTGATTTCTTTTCCCTACCCTTCAGGGCGTGGGTGGAGTTCACTTCAGCAATCTCATTTCTATCCCTTCGAATAGTAATAGGAAGGGACGATTTTGAGATGAGAAAATGGATCTTTTGAATTACTAATTACCAAATTAAAAAAATTAGATATATTGAGTTATTTGAACTCAGATAGCCTGCCTCTGAAGGTCTACGCCAGATGTCCAGTTAGAGCTGC
>CAYXSJ010000233.1:0-3048 GCA_964467095.1 uncultured Methanotrichaceae archaeon | reverse complement strand
GGTTTTTCGCCCAATCAACCTATTAAAACTTTGCCATGCTTGTCTATCTTTCCTTCATAGATCCGGGTAGAGCTGATGCGGACAAGATCCTGAGCCAGCTGATACTCGACCACGGATATCTGAAGCGCCTTCTGGTTCTTCTTTGCTCTCAGCCGGTTGATCTTCTCAGCCATGGGCAAGGTCTCCGGAGAGACGACGATAAAATCAAAATCTTCATAGATAGAGGAGCCGCATTGATCGTCAATCTTTACGATGTTGGCATGCTCGATGCCAAAGCACCTCTTCACGATCGCCCGCAAATTCTTCGCACGTACCTCAAAATCGCTCACGAAACGGGTTCGGCTCTCTCTGGCCATCTCATCAGAGGTGAGACCAATTACTACCTCACCCTCTCCTCCCAGCTCATAGGCACGCCTCAGCAAGGAGATATGCCCATCATGAATGGGATCGAAGGTTCCTCCTACTGCAACTCTGGCCATACAGGCCCGCAAACGAGAGAGCTATATAAGTACTTGGCGGCATTACACCTGGCTCAGATTCTCCGCCCCCGGAAGCGCTCCAGGATCTTGGCCACAATGCGGCTCGATCCACAGAGAGGGCAGGGCTCATGCTCCTCTATGCGCACAACCCTGGGATGCAGCCCGCGGCGAAATAGCTCCGCCTGCAAAGCCTCCTCATCAAAATGCTGATCATAGCCCAGCGTGATTATGTCCGGTTTGAGCTGCTCAATCGTCCGAAAGATGTCCTTCTCCTCACCCAGCACGGCTCTGTCCACGACCTTCAGGGCCTCTATCATCTTCAGCCTCTGCTCCTCAGGCAGAATGGGCTTGGGCTTGTGGCGCACATTCACATCCCTGGCAACAATTACCGCCAGCTCGTCACCTAAAGCTCTGGAGTGCTCCAGGTAGAGGACGTGGCCCGGATGGAGAAGGTCAAAGGTGCCCGTGGCGACTACCAGCGTCAAGGCCTGTCCTCTTCAAATTCATCATCGAAATCATCATCAAAGCCGTCGTCTTTAAACTCCACATCTAAAATGGCCAGATCGCGCCGCGCTCCTGCACCATCATAACAGGCAAAGCTATGCTCATCGAAAGGCGGTCCGACAATGATATGATAATCCCCGGTGCGTGAGAAGAATATGAGGTCCGGCTCAGACGGCCTGAGATCGCCGGATGGATGGCTGTGCACGGAGCCTGCCACCTGCATGTTAGGCAGCATGTAGAGCCGAACCAGAGCGCTCATTCTGGAGTTTTCCGTGCCGGGCAGAATGAGAACCTCAGTGATGATCTCCTCATCAACCTGAAGCAGCCCTGCAAACTCTGCAGGCAGAGACGAACGAGACGCCTCTAAGATGAATCGAAGTGTATCCCTGGCAATGCCGCGGACCTTTCTCTTTCTCATCTTTCTGACTCCTTGCTGATAACGCCCTTGCTCACAGCGCCTCAGCCTCCGCGTCCAGGGGGCGCAGATGAATGCAGTCTCCTGCTAACACTCGTTTCTGCTCATCCCCCTCCAGGAGGATAAGGGCACCATCATCGGCCAAGTCCACGACCTCGCCCACATGGTCACCTGCTGCAGAGGTGATGCGCACCTGCCTATTCAAGGTGAGCGATCGGCTGCGCCATTCTTCATAGACATCTTTGCTTGCCATCTTTTCGTATGCCACTTCAATCTCCTCAAGAATCCTGCAGATCAACTCGCATCTGCCGATGTCATGGCCCAGCTCTGCCGCAAGCGATGTAGATCTCCATTCTGCCGGAAAGCCAGAGGGGTCATTATTGGCATTGATGCCCAATCCCACCACAGCATAATCCAGCCTGTCCACTTGCGCGCTCACCTCCATGAGGATGCCGCAGATCTTTCGCTCATGGATCAAGAGGTCATTGGGCCACTTGATGCCGGCGTTAAGGCCGAGCATAGAGGAGAGGGCCCGACAGAGAGCCACAGCGACAGCCATGTTTATCTGGTAGACATGGGCCAGCGGCATTTCCGGCTTTAAGATGAGACTCATCCAGATGCCACCGGAAGGCGAGGCCCAGGGCCGGGAGAGTCTGCCCCGGCCTTCTGTCTGGGTTTCGGCCATGATGACGGTGCCGCTCGGGCAATCACGAGCCAGGGAGAGAGCAACGGCATTGGTGGAGCTGACCTCGCCCAGGATGCGCAATTCTCTTCCCAGCCACTTTGTTTTAAGACAGCCTGAGATCCGGTCCGCATCCAGAAGGTCCGGCATTTTCGTCAGATGGTAGCCCTTCCTGGTAGAAGCAGAAATTTCATATCCCCTCTTGCGAAGAGCCTGGATCTGCTTCCAGACGGCAGCGCGGGAGATGGCGAGCCTTTTGGCCATCTCCTCGCCGGATACCCACTCTCCTGAGATCAAGAATGAGAGTATATCAAAAGCTGCCACCTTCAACTCTTCTCCTCGACCTTGTCCTGGCTGAGGTAGGTCCCGACGGCCGCGGCGATAGCGGCGATCTGGCGGTTGTCTACACCTAAAGCTGAAGCCAGCGACATGCCTTTCTCGTAGTCCTCAATAGCTACGGCTTTGACGGCCTCGATTATGTTCTCTTCTTTGATGAAGTGAGTGTTTATCTCACCGCTGCGGAACCTCTGATTTCTGAGCACCGCTTTGTGGAATATCACATTGGTTTTGACACCCACAATGATGTACTCGTAGAGGGCGCGCTCCATTCTGGCGATGGCCTCTTTTCTATCTTTGCCATGAGCCACCAGCTTGGAGATCAAAGAGTCGTAGTAGGGCGGGATGACGTAGCCGGTGTAAACTCCGCTGTCCACTCTTATGCCCGGACCGCCTGGGCTTCTGTAGCGCTTAATCTTTCCAGGAGAGGGCGCAAAGTCGTTGAGGGGATCCTCGGCATTGATGCGGCATTCGATGGCCCAGCCGTTAATCTTCATGTCGCTCTGGTCGTAGGCCAGAGGATAGCCTGCCGCAACCATGATCTGCTCCTTGGCCAGGTCAACTCCCGTTACCATCTCTGTGATGGGGTGTTCGACCTGCAAGCGGGTATTCATCTCCAGGAAGTAGAAGTC
>CAYXSJ010000232.1:0-3100 GCA_964467095.1 uncultured Methanotrichaceae archaeon | reverse complement strand
TCACAATTCGTTACAATCTCCCGCCGCTTTCTCTAATGCTTAATAGCTACTTAAAGTTTTTGCGTGATACAATTATCACTATCAAATTTATAAGAATCTGTAAACCATTTAGTCATAAAATAAAATCATTTTCTTGATACAATTTGTATTGCATAATATGATTATAAGTACGCAATTCCATGCATTAAGACCTCTAACAACCCCATTGCTTCATGGACGAAATCCAGTCCTAGTTCCAGCCATCGCGATAATAGGAAGCGATCTTTATAAAGAAGAGGTATTATTTCACTAAATTAATTAATTTTAAAACACTACTATAGAAAATGCATACTGTATAAATTTGCATATGGGCCCGATTTGAATCTATAGGAGGAGGAGAATGGCTTACAAAAAGCGATTTTTCCCTAGAGGCCTAAATTGCAGACAATCGAAAATTATCAAATAATCATGTTGAATGTTCTGAGCAATCATTCTTAGCTCGGTTTTGCAGCAAAGGCCAGATCTGCGACTAGCATGATTTTTACGGAAAAACTTAAATTGCCTGCAATATTTGGGTTTGAGGAATGCATCTCATAATAGCAGAGAAGCACGATGCTGCCAAGAGGATTGCTCAGATTCTGGCTGGCAGCAAGCCGAGCTCCCAGCGAGTGGCAGGCGTCGATACCTATCGCTTTGACGACAAGGTGGTCATGGGCCTTTCCGGCCACATTGTAGGCGTAGACTATCCCCCGGGATACAACAACTGGCAGAAGGTGGACTGCAAATCTCTGATCAGAGCTGAGATCGTCGTCCGTCCCATCCAGGACAAGATCATCGCGGCTTTGAAAACTCTGGGAAAAGAGGCAAATCGCATCACCATTGCCACGGATTATGATCGCGAGGGAGAGCTGATAGGAGTTGAGGCATTAAAGATAGTCCAGGAGGCAAATCCAAATCTGCGTGCCGATCGCGTCAGATACAGCGCTATTGTCAAAGATGAGATCCTGAAGGCCTTTAAGGACTCGGGAAAGGTGGACTTTGACCTGGCGGCATCGGGCGAGGCCAGGCAGATCATAGATTTAGTCTGGGGCGCGGCATTAACCAGATATATATCACTCACCTCCGGCCGGCTGGGCAAGGAGTTTCTCTCCGTAGGACGGGTCCAATCTCCCACCCTGGCTCTCATTGTCGATAGAGAGAGAGAGATCCAGTCATTCGTGCCCAAGGCTTACTGGGAGATCTATGCAGATCTGGAGAAAGAGCTTCGCGTACAACATGCCAAAGGACGCATCTGGGAAAAGGGCGAAGTTGACGAAATAATAGCCCGCCTCGGCCCAGTGGGCATAGTCACGTCCATAGAGACAAAACCGCGCATCGATAAGCCGCCCGCGCCCTTTGACACCACCAGCTTCATCGGGGCAGCCAGCGGGATCGGCTTTTCCGCGGCCAACGCCATGCGTTTAGCCGAATGGCTCTACACCAACGGTTTCATCTCCTACCCCAGAACGGATAACACCGTTTATCCGCCATCCATTGACCTGGTAGCTCTAACCAGGCTTTTCCTGAAAGGTGCGTTTTCCGCGGAGGCAGAACGTCTGCTCAAGGGAAAGATGCAGCCCACGCGAGGCAAGAGGTCCACAACAGACCATCCTCCCATTTATCCCACTGCCGTCCTGGAGAAGAGCGAGCTGAAAGAGGATCAGTGGCGAATTTATGAGCTGGTAGTGCGTCGATTCTTCGCCACCCTGGCCGAGCAGTGCGTCTGGGATGCCACCAGTCTTAAGGTGGACATTGGCCCCGAGCCCTTCCGGGCCAGCGGAGCGCGCCTCGTGGAGCCGGGCTGGAGATACTACTATCCCTACAGCAAGGCGGAGGAGCATATCCTGCCGGAGCTTAAGAAAGGCGAACGTCTGGCAGTCTTAGGCCACAGCGTTGAAGCTAAAGAGACCCAGCCGCCGGCCCGCTATGGCCAGGGCAAGCTCATCAAGCTCATGGATGAACTGGGACTGGGAACGAAGTCCACAAGGCATGATATCATCAGTAAACTCTATGCCAGAGCTTATGTGCAGGGCAATCCCATGCGCCCTACCAATACCGCTTATGCCGTGGTGGATACGCTGCAAAAATATGCACCCACCATTACCAAGCCGGAGATGACCCAGACTCTTGAGAAGGATATGACCCTTATTTCAGAGCGAAATATCAAGGAAGACGAGGTCATTGAGGAGTCGAGGGTCATGCTCACGTCCGTCTTCGACGAGCTAACCTCAAACCAGGATGGCATCGGCCAGTCGCTCAAGGATGGGCTGCGCACCGACAAGATAGTGGGCACCTGTGAGAAGTGCAAATCCGATCTCATAATCAGGCGCGGACACCGTGGCTCTCGTTTCATCGGCTGCTCCGGCTATCCTGAATGCAGATTTACTCTGCCTCTTCCCAGGTTTGGAACGCTGATCGTGACCGACAAGCTGTGTGAGAAGCATGGCATGTTTCACGTCCGCATCATCAACAAAGGCAAGAGGCCCTGGGATCTGGGATGCCCGCACTGCAACTTCCTGGAGTGGCAGGCCAAGAAGGCCCAGGAAAAGACAGATCCTGCGAAGAGCGGAGAAGAAGAAAGGCCAAAGGCCAAGAAAGTGGCCAAAAAAGCGGCGGGTGCGGCAAAAGCAAGGAAAAAGACAACGACCAAGGCTCCGGCAAAGGGTGACGGCCTGGCGAACTTGTCGGGAATAGGGCCCAAGACTCTGGAGAAGCTGGCCATGGCCGGGATTGAAACGACCGCTGATCTGGCCCGGGCAAAGGCCGGCAGCCTGGCGAAGATGACAGGCATCAGTTCCAAGAAGATCGTGGCCTGGCAAGAAGCCGCCGGCGCCATGAGCTAGTACAGAAAGGTCGAAACAAGCCAACGTTTTTGCCTTCGCGTGATACCCGGGACTTCGTCGCTCAAAGCAATGGAAGAACGAGACTAAAGCCTTGATCTATCCGGACGGCGACGCGAGCGCGCGTGCCATCGTGGGGCAGAGGACCTAGTGAATATGCCCGGCACAGAGGCCAAGGCCGGGCCGCGCGATGAAAGCGCCCTGCGGGTTTTGCGGCATCTTGTCCCTGCGTCAGGGCTAAA
>CAYXSJ010000231.1:0-3153 GCA_964467095.1 uncultured Methanotrichaceae archaeon | reverse complement strand
ATTCACTCGAACTCGATCGTTCCCGGCGGCTTGGGTGTCAGATCGTAGACCACCCTGGCTACGGTTGGAATCTCGCCTGTGATGCGGCTGGAGATGCGCCGGAGAGTCTCCCAAGGAAGCTCCATCACGTCTGCAGTCATGGCATCTCGAGAGGAGACGGAACGAACTGCTACCACCCAGCCGTAGACCCGGACGTCGCCTTTTACGCCTGTGGCTTTGCCGAGGAGCGCAGCGAATGCCTGCCAGGGACTGAACTTCTCGACCTCTTCTTCAACAATGGCATTGGCTTTGCGGATAACATCCAGCTTCTCGGATGTGACCTCGCCCACGATGCGCACAGCCAAACCAGGCCCCGGATAAGGCATCCTCTCGCTGATCTCCTGGGGAAGGCCCATAGCTCGGGCCACTTCGCGAACTTCGTCCTTGTACAGATCGCGCAGAGGTTCGACTATGGTCTTGAATTCCATGAGCCTGGGCAGTCCGCCCACATTGTGGTGGGCCTTGATGCCGCCATCCGACTCGATTCTGTCCGGATAGATGGTGCCCTGCATAAGGCAGTCACCGCCGATCTTGCGCGCCTCCTCCTCAAAGACGCGGATGAATGTCTCGCCTACGATCATCCTCTTCTCTTCCGGGTCTGTAACCCCTTTCAAGGCATCGAGGAAACGGTCGTGAGCATTTACGCGTACCAGGCCGATATCCTGAAAAAGCTGCTCAATTCGGTCCGACTCGAACTGCCTCATGAGCCCAGAGTCAACATAAACCGGAACCAGCCGATCTCCAATGGCGCGATGGGCCAGCATGGCGCATACCGAGCTGTCCACGCCTCCCGATAAACCTATGATGGCGCGTCCCTTCACATCGCGCCTGATCTCCTCAATGGCGTCCTCTATGAAACGTTGCACATTCATGGCCATAATAGCATGCCCGGCTTTGAGAATAATAGTCTTGCGGTTATGATTATTCTTACCCGCTGCAGCGAATAGGGGCTTGCTGATGCTTTTCTAGATGATCTTAATATGAGATGTACATGAAAAATAGGAATATAAATTATGAAAGAGATAAGAGTAACGGCGAGATAGGGAAGTGGGGCTCGCCATTAGGGGCCTCCTCAGGAGGGCTCTCCTCCGGCCCTCCCAACCTAATGAAGGAATTTTGTGCAGCCACCTCATTCCTTCGGCCCTACTGATTTCCTTTTCCTATTTTTTAGATCAGCAATTGGGTAATAGAATAATCGGGTCTTTTGTGAGTTCTCCATTGCATCTCGTGCCTGCAGTGGTATAGTATAGCCAGCCATTTGCAATAACCAGTGGTTTAACGGCGTTTCCACCACAAGAGTTCACAGAGTACGCACAGAGAAGGACTAACAACCGGAAAACATAATAACCTGTGGTTAGCCAATGCGAATTGCGAAGAGATGAAGGACATTGTCAGGATTTCAGGGGCAAGGAAAATGAAATATTGCAGAATTTTTCTGTGCATGATCGCGCTCGCCGCGTGTCTGCTGATTGGCATTGCATGGGGTGAAGACTATCTGGGTGGAGGATATGTAAGCAGTTACGATCGGTCCATGATGATGGACCCGGGAATAGCCGGCATGGTAAAATGGCTGGATGCACCTGTTCCCAGTTTCCCCTGGTACAGCTCCGATCTCTCCTTTTATAGGCAAGCGGTCCCTAGCAGCACGTTCACACCTTACAGGGAGTACTATACGACAACAGGAACGCCGGTAGTCGGTGGGATAGTAAGCAATCCCGCAAAGTTCGATATTACCAAGGATGCACCTTACGGCATTTACTACGGCAACGGCCAGGGATTGTCATATTCGCAGTATGCATCCGCAGTGCCTTCCAAAACCAACGATCTCTGGATTCAGGGGGCAACAAATTGGACCCAGTATGCCTTAAGCCCTGTCGGTGTCTCGCTACAACTGGTGGCCAATGTACCGGTGGGAGGGATGGGAGGCTTTTATGAAGTGGTTCAGACCGATGCGGTCGGTACCGAGTACAAGGTCTATCAGTTCAATACAGGTTATAACACCATGAACTTTAGAGCCGACCAGATGGGAAGGCACATGCTCTACTTTGTGGTGAACAACCAGCCCAGCAACGTGGTCATAGTGGATGTGTTCTACCAGGCGCCAGGATAAAAGACAGCTAACGCACCCCCCCGGACCTGGGAAATCCCAGGTACTAATTCCGGGTCTTGTAGTGCCGAGAAAGCGCTGCTTTTCCTTTCCCAGATGGTTGCGAATTCCCAATGAAATCAGCCCAACCCAACTGATCTCGACTACCCTTGCTCCAGCGGGCAGCACTCCAGCCACTCCTTCTCGGGGCTAACAGTCCTGTTGGCCCACTTCCATCTGGCCTTGCCCTGCAAAGTGAAGTTTCCTGCCAGCCTTGTATCGGCGAAGCCGTTCGGCCAGCGGGCTGTGCGATCGGCCAGGCCCAGCACTTGCCCCGTCGTTTCCAGATAGGAGAGTGTCTTGCCAAGCCGGGTGCGATAGCTGAGGTTGAGCCTTTTCGCCTCGTAGTATCTGTCGCTCCAGAAAATGTCTCTGTAGTCGTTCTCCGCCCGCAGTTTCGCAGACCATTCTCCCCGAAGGGGAATGCAATTTCGGGAGAGGTTGACAGAAACAGGAGAGGCACCGGCAAGGATGCTGCGCTCTGCTGCGATGCTGGCAGAATTGTATGTCAGTTGCTCCTCGGCCTGATAGTTGCCTGATCCATGCTCGCCGTATTGCAGGGCCGATCCGATTATGGGCCTGATTCTGGTTGCGGCCGATGCCGAGAAGTTGAACTCGCCCGCCGTGATATGCACATTGTTTCTGACCATGTAGCTTTCAAACTCAGTCGAGAGCATGCCCTCTGTGCTGGCAAGCCCTCTGCCTGAAACGCGGCCGTCTATGCTGGCCTGGGCTGAGGGCTTGAGGCTCCTCATCTTGATGGTTATCTGGCCATGCGCGCCCGGCGGAAGATTGGGGAAGGTCCAGGTATTGGTAGTGCCGGGATCGGGTGGTGGATAAGACTCGATGAAAACCGTTCGCGGATCGTAATCTTCTTTTACGATCAAATCGGCAGGTTGCAGCTCATTATTTCCATAGGTTATTGTGTATGTCATCAGGCCTCCCGGGGTCGCGGAAGCGGGACCGTC
>CAYXSJ010000230.1:0-3159 GCA_964467095.1 uncultured Methanotrichaceae archaeon | reverse complement strand
AGGACATGGCTGATTTGGAAACAATTAACTCACAGCAATGGCCTTCCCGGCGGCTCATCATCATCCAGGAAATGGCTGATGCCCATGCGGTCCGGGTCGTTGTGCGGCTCGACTCCTTCTTGATAGCTGTCTTGCTGCATAAACTGCCTTACCGTCTGAGTATCGTAGTCCTTGGCGGCAGGTTTCCGGTCCTCTTTCAGGAAGTTCGTGACAGAGGGAACGTGGCCGTCGTAGCTGCCGGAAAACCAGTCCTGCATGCTGGGAAACGCCAGGTAAAAGGAGAACTGATCCCACAGGGGCAGGATGGGATGATAATAGCCGGAGCTGCTATGGTTTATAAATCTGAACTCAGGCGGAAAGACGGTGGCGATCAGGAAGACCGGCGATACGGCGGTGGTGTTGTTGCCGGCCACAAAGGAGTGTAAGGAGAGCGGGCTGCCATAACCCGGATAGCTCAATCCCTGGCCGTAGGCATCGATGCCGCTATAGAGATACATGGTTCCTTCGCTGCTGCATGCAGACAGCATGAACGAAAGTGAGATCAATGAGATCAATGCCCGGTATTTCATGATGGCAGCCACCATTCTCTGAAGATGGATATAATCCTTAGGATCTGGGGCAAGGAGCCTCGCAGCGTTTTGCGCATGCTGCCGCGCAGAGTAAAAAGGCTCTTTCCTGCAATATAAAAAAAGGATTCGGGCCATAGTACAGGATTTATCTCATCAGCAACCCGGATCGCCTCTTCAGGCCAATCGGACTTTTATGCTCCTGCTTAGTGGCTGATAAAAGCATGATACTGCTTTTTTTTCGCGGGGAGAATGGTGAGAGGCGAGTACGCGGATAGTCCTTCGTCTGCCCTCCTACCGACATCTTTAAATGGGGTACGACTTACCTTCAGTGTCGTTGGGCAGGTAGATCAGCTGGAAGATCGCTACCTTGGCATGGTAGAGGCCTCGGGTTCAAATCCCGACCTGTCCATTTTCACTGTTCTGTTTTCGGGTGCCAAATCATTTTGGGCATCGTTGCTCTGAGCAAAGGCTTATGTCAAAGGTCTTCACTCCTTGGCTTAAGTCGTAGGTTATATTGCCTGGGAAAATGGCAAAAGGGGTGGAGAGAGATGTACGAGATCCTGCAAATGCTGTTCATGGCCTTTACCATCGGCCTTACTGGCGCAATTGCTCCCGGGCCGACCCTGGTCGCCACTGTCAACTCTTCCCTCAAAGACGGCTGGACGGCAGGCCCCAAGGTGGCAGCGGGCCACGCGCTGGTGGAGACCCTCATATTTCTGCTCATCATCGGCGGACTGGCTGATGCCATGCAAGGTTATTCCCGCATTATCGCTCTGTCTGGCGGCCTGGCCCTTATTATCTTTGGATTTATGACTGTATTGGGGAGCCGCAGCGCCACTATGGCCGCACCGCAGGGACAAGCCATAGGCAATGCCTACCTGGCAGGTATCGTCACCAGCGCAGCCAATCCCTATTTCTGGATCTGGTGGCTCTCCATCGGCAGCGCCCTCGTGCTCTCCGGCCTGAGCTCAGGATTGATCATGGCTGCCATCTTCATGATCGGCCACTGGGGCGCGGACTTCGGTTGGTACACCCTGGTATCGAGCAGCATGGATCGTGGGCGCAGTATCCTCTCCGAGAAGAGCTATAGAAGAATCCTGGGAATATGCGGCGGCTTTCTGGTCTGCTTTGGCATTTATTTTCTGAGTGGCGCTTGAAAGGCCAGTCGAGTCAAATAAAATAAAAAATATTAATCTCAACATAAAATTCCAATGCTCTGAGACAGTTCTCAGACCCATCTTTTCTCGGTTTATCCACAGTGAGTCAAGCTGCTGAGAACCATTCTTCTCTACTGATCCCAGCTTCATCTAAAACAGTGTCCAGCAGAGAGGGATCTATCTCTTCACCGTGATGAGGATTTGGTATGCGTGCGGTTACCATGCCTCGCTTCATGTAGGCATGTTTCCCACCAGAATACGGACCATCAAATCCCAGCTTCCTTAATCGCCTAATCAACTCGCGTCGCGATACTGGAGATAATCTAGACACTTGCGATAGGCTCCGCAGATGCTTCTATGGCCTGGTTATCCATCGATGGAATTGGCAACCCTAGTCTCAAGCGTAAGGCTATCCAACCTTCAATAACCTCTACAAGCTCGGTACGTGCTCCTTCGATGGTCTCTCCTGTAGCCCAAACACCTTGCAGACCTGGCACGGTAGCAACATACTCGCCATTATCCAGGATTTTATAATTGGCTTTGGATAATGCAGCCGCAATGTACTCAGCAAACATATCAAGATCCTATATGTCTTGAAGGGATTTAACATTATTCACCATTTGCGGCGCGGCTTCGGGCCTCGCTTCTAACCATGTAGAAAAGCTCTTAGCTTCATCCTCTTCCGCATGGTCTGCAAATACTGAAGTGCAAGGCGTGACTCTCTGAGTAATGCACGAAGATCTATCACCTTACCGCAAGCTGTTGGTCGTGACGGTCCTAAGGTGTTGAGCGGAACTACAACAGGCTTGAATGTGTCTGCGCTATGATCCGTCCACAGAGAGATTGAATGCTTCTCGCCAGGGTATAGGACTATCACGATATGACTTCAGAACGGCCTTCGCTCGGACTCCTTTTTTATAGGTGTTCATTATCTCGATGCTTAGGATGATGCTTGACTGATAATGTCCGGGTAAATTGCATCATCGCAGGCTTCCCGTCCACAGGTGAGATAAGGGCTCAAATTCTAAATCGATATGCATACCAAGCTCTTCAAGGGTTGGGATAGGATCTATTTTCAGGTCTAACGGCTTCAGTCCAAGTTCAGCTTCAGAAGTAATGTCCATGCAATAGCACCTCTTTTTAAGGATAGATATTATCGTCCGGTGCTGCTTTTATGGTGACCTCAAACTTGCCTTTCTTGACAGGATTGACACAAATTGATTTTTGATGAATACCCTACAGCTTGCTGCGCGGTTGCGCCGCCGCAGTTTCACTTTCCATCGCCATGGGCCTGGCTGCCGCCGTCTCTCTGATGCTCTTCGGACCGGCCGCCAGCCTTCCGGCTGCTTATGCAGTCCTGGCCGAGACCGCCTTTTCTATTCTCCTCACGATCATAAAACCGCGCTAGCCTTAAATAAAGGCCGGGCGAGGTT
>CAYXSJ010000229.1:0-3185 GCA_964467095.1 uncultured Methanotrichaceae archaeon | reverse complement strand
TTTATTCGCAATAATATTCTTGACATCTACGGTAGGGATAATATTTTCTCAGTCATTATTCTTCTATGCTTTAGCTGCTATCTCGGGTCTTCTATTGGGTATATGCATAGTAACAAAGATGAAGTATGTGTCAAACAAAGCTAGACTCGCGGGACTTCTTGATTCAATTAAAGTATCAGTTTCAAAATACAACTTAACCGGAGAAAGCATTGAGGAATTGCTTCCGAAAATTCAAAAATTTGAAACTGAATATGAAGCTAAATCAACAGAACTAACAAATCTCAAAGTCGAAAAACAAACTCTTGAAAACAAAGTTAACGAGCTGCAGAATATCACAATCCCCGCTATAGATAGCAATATTGATGGGATCAATAAGCAAATTGAAGTGATAATAGGCAAATCTGGAGCGCTTTCTCTCGAAAAATATTCAGAGTCTTTAAGTCAAAAGGCAAGGCTTGAAAAAGCAGTTGTGCAGCAGGAGACAGTTCTTGGATCTATTTTCCAAACTGACCTCGATAGGCCTGAGGAAAGGCTGGCTTTCTGGACAAGGGAAATCGGAGAATTTGAAGAATTCAAGGACAAGGCAAAGGAAACAAAGTATTCTGATAAAGCGCTAACAGAATTTAGGACGAGACAAAGTCAAATTGGGGTTAGGCAAAAAGAGATTACTGAAAAACTTGCAGCCACCAAAGAAGCTTTCAAGGAAATTGAGCGCAAAGCTAGCGAGGTTCTAAGACTCGGTGAATGCATAAAGTGTGAAACGCCTACAGATCTTAATGCGGTTAAAACTGCTGTTGCTAAGTTTGTTGAAGACAACGAAAACGGTAGAAACGATGTTTTGGAAGTACTGAGAATCTTTGAAGAGATTGAAAATGAAGAGAAGAACAAAGTCTCAACCCTGTTTGGCGATGGCAGCCAAGTTTCCGAATACTTCAAAGAAATAACAAATGGCTTCTACAAGGTTGTACGATTGAATACTGAGGAAAAGAAGATTCAAGTGGAGAGAAATGATGGAGAAATATTTGATGCTGAGCAATTGTCAGCTGGAACCTATGACCAACTTTATCTCTCGATACGGCTTGCACTCGGTGAGAAGTTACTGAAAGGTGAAAAAGCTTTCTTCATAATGGACGACCCATTCATAAAGAGCGATAAAAACAGACTTCAAAACCAAATGAACATTTTAGCCAAAATTAGCCAATCGGGCTGGCAAATACTGTACTTTAGCGCAAAAGACGAAGTAAAAGAAGCCCTCAAAGAATCCATTGGGAAGGGCGTTGTCAACTTGCTTGAGACACACGCTGTAGCCAGGTAAGACAATGAGTTCTGAAGAAAAAATTCACTGTGAAGTCTGCGGCAGGGAAATTACCAAACAAGACTCCGATAATTACGATGGAATGTGTTGGGAGTGCTGGGATGATCGGCTAACAGAAGAATCTGACAGCATGTTTGATGAGTTAATGTGAGGAATAAAAGTGTGGCCTTGCCAGTATTGTGGACATGAAAACGATGAAGCTTTAACGGTTTGCGAGAACTGTGGCGCCTTGAAAGATAATGATATTGGTGATTCTGGCGACAACAAGGACTCTGAGGATTTGTTTTTTGATGATGAAGGAATATAGACTAATTACAATCTAGCGGGCATTTCTGTATAGAGGCAATGAATATGGTTTTCTATTTTGCTTATGGTTCCAATATGAATCAAAAAGATTTAGATGATTACTGCAGAAGAAATGGAAAACCTTTGATTGATTTAAGGTCGAGATCCCCAAGGGTATGTGTTCTTGGAGATTATCGATTAGATTTCAATTATTACTCAAAAGGTCGAAGAAGCGGTGCAGCTAACATAGAACCTGCTATAGGAGAACATGTTGAAGGCGTCTTATTCGAGATTACTATTGATGACAGGCGAACCATCGATCAAAAAGAAGGTGCTCCAACATACTATCACGAAATTTCTGTATCAGTGACACTAAATGATGGGACCAAAATCGAAAATGTGAAAACGTATACAGTCTGTGAGGACAAAAAAAGAAGGGAATTCATTCCACCTTCAAGAGAATACAAACAAATTATAATAAACGGCGCAAAGGCGTTTGGTTTGTCGAATCAGTGGATTGAGAAATTAGAAAAAATACCGGTCAATACCCAGGAATTTCAATAGTACGCCAGCTACCTAAATTGAGGCTAAATTAACAAGTTATAAATAAAAAATGAATGAAATAGGGAAGGCGTTGGTGGATTACTGGGTGCAGGAACAGGATAAAAATCAGAAACTGGTTTCCAATTTTAAGAAGAAACATAGACTTGAGGTCGAGGATGATAGCGCTGCAGTTACCATACATTTAATGAATCAGCACAGAATTGACGAGAACGCTGCTTTAGATCAAAGCTCACGTGGAGCTGATGATCAAGGGGTAGATGGTTGGTATTTTGATGGAAAAACTGGGGATTTATTCATTTATCAAAGCAAGTTCTCATTAAACAAACAATATGTCCTCCAAGGCTTCGCAGACATAATCAAAGCCAAAGATTGGATACAGCAAGTTTGTATTGATGGAGGAGTCGAAAAGAATCCCACTAACCATGGTTTATACAACCTGTACATGAGCCTTTGTCAAAATAATGACAAATTAACGAAGATAACTTTCGTATTACTATCATCAATAAATGAAAATCTAATTGAAGATTCAAGAGAATATAAAAATTGCAGAGAATTTCTAATAAAATCAAAGTTGGCCGAACACAAAAAACTCGACCTTCGCCTTAATAACTATAATTTTGATGACACATCGCTGCCTATATTGACCAAATCATATCCTGTTACAAAATTCAACGATTCAACGCTTACATTTAGTAGCTATGCAAACTTGGATTTAGGCTACATTCCTTTGATTCAACTAGTGGACCTATATCGGCAACGCGGCTATGTCCTTTTTGATAAAAATATTCGGCTTTCAATATCGAATACAAAAGAAGCAAGAGAACGATTAGTCCACCCAATGGAGGAGACACTAAGCATGATTTGTGATGGCCAGCTTGAGCCAAGTATTTTTACCTTCTATCACGTTGGCGTCACGATAGCAGCATCGAAAAGCACGTGCGATAATAACCAACTGATGTTGGAGACACCTAGCATAATTAATGGATGCCAAACAATAACAATTGCTGAGTCTTTTCTGAAA
>CAYXSJ010000228.1:0-3188 GCA_964467095.1 uncultured Methanotrichaceae archaeon | reverse complement strand
GGTTGTGTGCCATGTTTTCTGTAATTTCCCGGCCCCGTATCCAGACCAATTTACTCCTTATCCATAGATAAATACTTTCTACCGGTCAGCCATTCCTCGTTGATATCCATGAGTATGGCTCCGCCAAGCCTTAGAAGCGATGCATCATTGGGAAAGGCACCGACGACTCGGCTTCTTCTCTTGAGTTCTTTGTTAATCCGTTCCAGCCCGTTGGTTGTTCTGATCTTCTTCCAGTGCTCCTTTGGGAACGCCCTATGATTCCAGATGTCCTGGCTGAACCGTTCAATAGTTTCCGCCGACTTTGAATGCTTTTTCTGCCTTAGGTCCAAAGCTAATTCTTTCATCTTTTCCGGATCTTCAAGTCCTTGTCTGAGCTTCTCTGCCACTGCTTCTTTGTCTTTATTCGGGATATTGTTCATCACCGCCCGACTGAAATGAACCTGGCACATTTGCCAGGATGCGCCAAGAAATCTTGATGAAACCGCAGCCTGAATTCCTTTGTGGCCATCTGAAACGACCAGTTCAACGCCTTTCAAACCGCGATCTTTCAGCTCATCAAAGAATCCAGCCCAGAAACCTTCGCTCTCATTGTCAGTTATCTTGGCTCCCAGGATCTCGCGATGTCCATCGTCACGAATTCCTGTGATGATAAGAAACGCCTTAGTAACATATTTCCCACCATCCCGGACTTTGAAGTAGCTTGCATCGACAAAAAGATACGGAATCGGGCGCTCTATAGGTTTCTTGAGGAACTCTGATATCTTTTCGTCCAACTCCTTGGCTATCCTGGATACTGTCGAAGCTGATAGGCGTTCAACACCCAGATGAGCGACGACTTCTTGGATTCGCCTCGTTGAGACTCCTTGAAGATAAGACTCCGCTATCGCATTTGTTAAGGCCAGTTCAACACGAGAATAATTATCAAAAATGCAGGATCTAAATGAACTACCTCTGAACTGCGGTTTTTCCAGAACCAGTTCTCCAACGCGAGTCTTGAGAGATCGTTCTTTATGCCCGTTACGTTGAACTGTTCGACTATCACTCCTTTCATAGGGCTCTGCTCCGCATTGCTGGATGGCTTCCAATTGCATAACCAGGTTATAGAACCAGGTCAGCAGCTTCTTTAATCCATCATCCTGATCGATAAGATAATCTTCTAGCAGGTCAAATAATTCCATGGCTCTGTATCCTCCTACTTTCCAAGGTTATATTGGGTACAGGGCCTTTATATCATTTTACAGAAAACGCGGTACACTACCAATATATATTAGTACTCTCTGCACGTAAAGTACGATGCTTGCACGCAAAGTAGGGCTAAAATGTGACTTTACGTGCAAAGCCCCTTTCTGCAATTTGAAAAGCAGGATTCTCAATGGTAGAAATGGACCCTTCCCGTATTTTTATTGATTATTTTTTATAGCAGCATACAGACAGCATCACAGCCACAAGAGAGATTAACAGCCAGGATACAATACCAAAGGCTACAGAATGGGAATATAGAAGCGCAGGGATGTGAAGAGACATGGATGAGTTCGACCTGATTGTCATCGGAACGGGGGCGGGATTGAACGTGGCCTCCCAGGCCAGGCGCCAGGGATTGCAGGTGGCTGTTGTGGATCAGGGGCCGGCGGGTGGCACCTGTCTCAACCACGGCTGCGTGCCCTCCAAGATGCTCATCTATCCGGCGGATGCTGTGCGCTCTCTGCAGGATGCCAGAGCTGTGGGAGTGCATGCCTCCATCGACGAGATCGACTTTGGGAGGATAATGAGCCGCATGAGGGGCGTGGTCGACAAAACACGAATTGAACTGGAGAAGTCCCTGCGCTCCAAAGAGACTCTGACCTACTTTGCGGAGAGGGCGGCCTTTGTCTCCGATTATACCCTGGAGCTTTCCGGCAGTCCTGGCGAAGCGGGCCATGCGGGCGGGGAGGGCGGCAGCAGCGAGAGAAGCAGCCGGGCCATCACCGCCCCGAAGATCGTCCTGGCCACAGGAGCCCGGCCTCTTGTGCCTCCCATCCCCGGCCTGGAGGAGGCTGGCTTTCTCGACAACAGCAGCCTCCTGCAGATACAGAGGCTGCCCGCCAGCCTGATCATCATCGGGGGCGGCTACATCGGCTGCGAGTTTTCCCACTTTTTCTCGGCCATGGGGGCGGATGTGGTCATGATTGGCCGCGGCCCTCAACTGCTCAAAGGGGAAGACCCTGAGGCGGCAGGGCTGGTGAGAAGGCTGCTCGCCCAGTACATGAGGGTGATAACTGAGCATGAGGTGATATCCGTTGAGGTGGGCGGAGACGGCAGGAAGATTGTGAACGCCAGAAATGTGAAGGACGGGAAAGTCAGCCGCTTTGAGGCGGAGCAGATCCTTCTCGCCGCCGGCCGCCGCTCCAACTCCGACCTGCTCCACCCGGAGAGAGGCGGCATAGAAACGGACAGATACGGCTGGATTTTGGTGGACGAATTTCTGCAGACCAGCAAGAAGGGCGTCTATGCCCTGGGAGACGCCATAGGAAAGCACATGTTCCGGCACACGGCCAACTACGAGGCTGAGGTGGTAGCCCACAATCTGCTGCGCGCTGCCGGGGACTCGGAACGGGAGGCAGCCGACTACCATGCCGTTCCCTATGCCGTCTTCACCCACCCCCAGGTGGCGGGAGTGGGCATGAAGGAGCACGAGGCCCTGGCAGAGGGGCGCAGGATTTTGGTCGGGCGGGCCGGATACATGGACACCGCCATGGGCGTGGCCATGGGTGCAGAGCATGCCTTCGTCAAGGTGGTGCTGGAGGAGGAGAGTGGGCGCATCCTGGGGGCAACGGCTGTTGGGCCCATGGCGGCAGAGCTGGTGCAGCAGGTGGTCTACCTCATGAACACCGACTACCAGGACATGATGCCGGTCATAAGGTCCCAGGTGATACATCCAACCATCAATGAGGTGCTGGTGAGGGCTTTTTCAGAGCTGTCCCACCCCGGACCGCAAAACGCTGTGCAATGAACCGAAAGGAGAGATCGTTTGAAAGACGATAACAGGGAAAAAAGTATTGCTACAAAATCCACTCAATTATCGTCATGATCCTCCATAGGTAGTTTTTCGTTGGCAGGGCAATCGGTAGCGATTGAAGAAGATTGGGGAAGAAAGCGAGCCGATAAATACTTTGCAGACAATATTGAATTTATGTCTCAAAAATATCGGT
>CAYXSJ010000227.1:0-3214 GCA_964467095.1 uncultured Methanotrichaceae archaeon | reverse complement strand
GATGCCCGTGAATTTATTCATGGGAGTGGTCACCTTTGGGTCACCTATGAGGATAAAATGGACCGCAGGCCACTCAACTTTTTCCTGTCCCGCCGTTGAGCGCGCTCAACCTAAAGAGAATTCAATTTATCATTCCTGGCCAAAACGCTCTCTAGATTATCATTTATTGTAGAGTTAATATTATTAAGATTATGCAGAAGCTCATGGCCGGAAGGTGTTGTCTTGTATAGCCGTTCTTCTTTTACCAGATACCCATGCAAAGTTAACCATTCGAGGTATAATCCTGCATTTTTAAAATTGAGGTTTACCTGGTAGACTATTTTTGTCTTGCTTGATCCGTCTGCTTTGCATATATTGAGAATACAGCCAAGTATCTCCAGCTTATTTCTTCGCGTCATCTCCATTCCTCACTCTTTGTCGGCCTCCATTTACTAGTTATCTTAGATATGGATAAAACTTTCGTAACTTTGATATCATGTATTTCTCGGCAACAAAAGATATATAATTTGCAGAATACGCAATACTGCAGGAATAATTCCTGCAAAGCATTTTTAATATTTGAAAATTTCGAGATCTAGCCAGAAAGTGGTGAGGTGTGGGACGTTTCCATCTCAAAGCAGCGACTGCTGACCAGAAAAAAAATCCAGCGGCAAAGAATCATCCGCGCACAATAGATTCAATCCTCATATCCAGTTCCTGTGCATCCCGGCGCACAGGTCCGTCTCCCTGACTCTTGAGCTTTGCCAGATCCCGGCGCAAGGGCCCCAGGCGCAAAGCCGTGTCTTTTCCATCTGCAAGAGATACCATCTGCTGCAGCCTCTCCAGCCTCTGCCTCATCGCATCCGGCCTTTGCAGCAATTCCGACAGATCTTGCAGCGCCTTGACGACGCTTTTGCCGCGCCCGGTCAG
Source organism: uncultured Methanotrichaceae archaeon (assembly GCA_964467095.1). GTDB lineage: Archaea > Halobacteriota > Methanosarcinia > Methanotrichales > Methanotrichaceae > Methanothrix. The sequence continues at coordinate 2,305 of CAYXSJ010000227.1, read as the reverse complement.
CTCCAGATAATTGATCCTTCCCTCCGGCCGGGATTTGATCAGCCCCTGCACTTCCATCTCACGAAGGATGCTACAGGTATGGGGAAAGGTAGAGTCTATGCGCTTGGCTACCAGGGCGGCGTAGGCGGGCTCCATCTCCCCCACTGCCAAAATAGCTAAAACTGGCTTCTCCCGAAGGAAAAGCCGCTCTAGTGGTTCACGCATTCATTCTCAGACATTCAGGCTTGCACAGTAGCTTGTGGCTGGATCTCTGTGGGTGTGATGACCTTGCCCAAAAGAGCCTGCTCCGGAAGGATTATGTCCGTCGGCTTGTCAAAGTCATAATACAGATCCTCCGTCGCTATGCTGACCGATATTTCTCCCAGTCGAATCGATTGATTGAGCATATTCATCTGGCCGGTACTGGGATCCATTGCTCCTATGACCTCAGGCGTCATCGAAAAGCTCATAACGCTCTGGTATTTCACGGGCAAATAGGACTTTTTGGAGATCCAGATCGTCTTTTCTATCTTGCCGGTCTCATTTAGCTCGGTTCTGTTGACGGCGGGCAGATACACTGGATACTGGGTCAACTTGGCAGCTATGGCAAAAGCAGCATTATGCAGATTGATGAGATCCCCGCTTCCGGTTACTACCTTCAATTTGTAGGCATCCTCCCCATTGATAGCCTCCGGGCCGAGATCCTCTGTCACAGACAGATTAAATGTCTCTGCGATGGCCATTATCTGATTATTTTTGTCCTTGCCCCAAACCTCTTGCTTGGATCGCGGGTCTGCTAGATGAGTCCAATTACCGCTCTCATCATTTACATAAGTTGAGTTTCCTATCTGATAAACATCGGCACTTGTAGTGCTGGTGTTTGCAGGCTGGCCCGAGATCTCCATCTGGTTCTTGGTCGAGCCTCTGGCATGGGCCTCTAAGCTCGACAGGTTCACAACAGCAACCGTCTCAGCGCTTTCCGTAACTGTGGTTACCTTCTCAGGAGTTGCATTGGCCCCGGTATTGAGCTTCAGGGTCTGAGTCACTGAACTTGTGATGCTGTAGCTGGTCAGATTTTCCGCTGATGCGATGGACAGAGTCTTGAGCTCTTCTGCACTCTTATCCGCAACGCTTGGGCCTTTCTCCGTGCAGCCGGAGATGGCTACGGCAATAAGCATAAGAACTATTAATAATCTCTTCATATTTTATAGCTCCAATCATATTCATTTAGGCCTTTTTTTGCTCGGCGAACTTGAATTTTTCGCCGGTGATCATTTCGAAGAGCTTGATGTAGATCCGGCTCGTTTCCTGCACCACATGAGACGGCAGTGCAGGTATGGCAGGCTCCACTACGCCGGCGTGTCGGGCGGCGTAGAGCTGGTCTTTGTAGCCCGTCTGGCGGTAGTACTGGCGCACATACTCCTTGGATAGGTCCACAAACTCACCCTGCTCGTAGCGGGCCTTGTCCCAGAAGCGGTCCTCGTCTGCAGTTCCATAGACATCGATAACCATGATCTGCCGGTCCTCATCAAAGGCCAGCTCTTTTTTGCCGTCCACGTGGATGAGGCCGCGAGAGGCAACGCTTTTGCCTATGTCCTCATCGATCTTGAGCACAAGCTCCCGGGCGTCCTCATACTCCTGAGAGGACAGGCCGGAGATCTGCAGGGCTTCCGCCTTTTCCAGCAGTCGATCAGTCTTCTCAAGCTTTGTGGAGACCTCCAGGAAGGGCTCGGGAAGAATCTCGCCGTAGATGACTTTGTGCCCGGAAGCAAAGCCCAGGGACTCCGCCGAGACCTTTCCTTCATTTATGCGATCGAAAAGTGACCCTGCCACATACCAGCGACAGATCCACTCCAGAGGTATGAGATAATTGCGGGACTTTCCGGTGATCTGGGACGACTGGATGATGTCCACCTTTTTGCAGAGCATGCCGGCCGGGGCCAGGTACTCCAAAAAGTGGGTTTTTATGCCCATCCTGGCGGCTCTCTCAAACCAATAAACGCCCTCTCGACTGAGGGTCTCACCCTTGAAGGGAATCAGGCTGGGAATGACCTTGTCGAAGACTGAGATGTTGTCGGTAAAGCGAAACTCCAATCGGTCCCCTAGATCGTAGGCCTCTTTGACTTTGCCCTTCATCAAAAGCTTGCGCTGCATCGGGACCTATCTGACCGGGAAAGATAATAACACTTTTGCTTTTGGTGCCACCTAGCGAGACTGCGAGACTGCCGTCCGGGTGACTGCAGTTTCATTAAAAATAATTTCGAAGAAAAAGAGGATAAGAGAGGTCTAATCGAAGTCCTCTCCGCCCATGCCGCCCATGCCGCCG
>CAYXSJ010000226.1:2664-3259 GCA_964467095.1 uncultured Methanotrichaceae archaeon | reverse complement strand
CGGGCGCGCGCGTGGGAGGACGCAGGGGCGGGCGAGCGCAGGGGCGGCGCTGGGAACAGAAGCTAAGGCCTACAGCCCAATGAAGAATCATTAGCTCTCGGTTCCAAGCATTTTCGATATTATGTCCCAATAGAAATCCGGCATGCAGATACTATTACCATCAATTATAAATTCAATATGCTTTATATTATCCTTGGTCAGCCCCTTTACGATTATATACCGCATGGTAGCTGACAGAATTTGGAACTGTTGGAAACGACTGCCATAATTTGGGGGCAGTTCCAGCCAACCTGTGCCGCAAATTCCATTTTTCCATTGCCCTTCTTCAACTGCAGACAGTTTAACTATTTGAAACATTGTCCTTTTCTTGCCAAGAATGAAAGTCTGCCCCTCGACAAAGCTATCCAAAAGATCTCTTCTGGGAGAGAAAGCGCAAGTTGCCAGGATATGATCGGGTTTAATAGACTGTATCGTCCCGTAAGTCGGGACATGATGCGGCCTTGGCTTCTCTTCCAAGTTACCCTTTTTAAAAACGAAACACTTGCTGGTACTGGGATACAACTCGTTTACCACGTTAAAGGCGTTTGAATCTAAG
>CAYXSJ010000226.1:0-2654 GCA_964467095.1 uncultured Methanotrichaceae archaeon | reverse complement strand
AGTGGTCATCAGGTAGTAGATAGCTTCCATTTGCTAAAAACAGGCCGGGAAGAAACCAAATGGGCATCTTTGGAACATCATACGTCTCATTGAATGCATATGTATCATTTTCTAGATCTACAATATGCGGTTTCCAGGTAGCGCCTCGGGTCAGGCTAGCATAAAGGGCTTCGCTGGTCACATGAGTATGTGTGCGGTAATCTGATCCGAAATCAGAGGCTACGACTGTGAAACGCCCGCAGTTTCTGAGTGTGATAGCCCTTGCATAGAGCACCGACCATCACCTGTTCAAAGCCTCAAAATACTCATTAAAGGCTTCCTGAAGCTTATCGGCCAGCTCTTCAATCTCGCTTCCGAATAGAGCAACGCTTCCATTGAGATCATCAAATTTTACTGCGCGGCTGTCAAAGAGTCCTTTTATCGTCCCTGCTTCTGCCCATTTAAGCATATTCAGAACAGAGAAGCGAGGATAGCCTGTGGCTACTGCCAGAAACTCGGTATCGAATTTGCCATGGTTGGCGGAGTACTTTCCATAACCATGCTCATCGGCTCTCCGCACGGCATGAATGTAGCCCGCAACATCCAGAAGCGTTGGGCTTTCGATGATAGTAATAAACGGAAAACGAGTGCCAGCCTTGACATATTCGTAGAGGTGATATGTGTCCGAGGTTCTCGGCTTGCTCACATCTTCGTAGACCTGATTGCCTATGCCCATGCCTTCTTCACTGCCTTCCATTGCTACACAATCGCCAGTGTCTTCTATGGAATATGAATCGAAGTAGCGTGCCCTGGAGAAAGTCGCCCCCTTACCTGCCTCCAATCCGCCAAATAGAGAGCAATTCCAGCAAGCAATGCAAAGCTCATCAGGGATTGTGCATTCTTTATCGAACTTGGCTTTAAAGAACTCATTCCAGCTCGTTCCTTTCTGCTCTATAAGCTCCCTGAATAGACTCATGTGAGCCCTGCGTTCTATTCCCTTCAGCTTCCTGCTTATGAACTCTGCTCGGTTCTTATCCAGAAGGTCCAGCTTGTCCACGTAGGTTTCTATTCCCTGGCCCTCATGAGATACGGGAAGAAAACGACTCTTGACAGTTTTAATGCCAACAATAGTTGCAACTCTGCGAGTAAAAATGGGCTGAGCTACATGTCGCTTTTTGCCTTTATCCATTCTGGGAATTAGAGAAGCTGTAGTGGCCATTTGGCCCTTGAATGCATCGATTTGGCTCATGTTATTCTCCACCATACATCAATTCTTATGCGTTGGTATTCGAAGCTGACATCTCCTTTAGCTTCCAAATATACCGCCTTCTGTTGATGATCAGAAATTCCTCTGCTTCATTCACGATCCGTTCAAGCTTTTCGCTATCACCATAGACTGCAGAAAGCTTTTCGATATTTTCTTTGGACTTATAGCGGAACTCTGATCTTATAGCATCCTCTTCCAGTGCTTCCGGATGGCCTCGATTGGCCTCCGCATAGGCTCCGGTGAGCAAACGCCTCGGGTAAAGGTATTCGTAAGCTCTGGCGTAGAGGCTTCGTTTCAAATGGTTGATGTTATCTTTGCGGTTTTCAAAGAGTGAGCGATTATCCAGTAACCACTTCTTCAACGCCAAAAGTTCTGGATACTCCTCATCTTTTCGGTACTCGTTGGAATCCCTTAATACCTTGCTCGTCCACTCTTCAAAGCCAGCCTGCACATCATTGTAGTAGCGAATGTGGCTGAGCAGAAGTCTTGGATATTTCTCAAAGGCGGTTGGTTTTTCACTGAGAAATAGCGGCAAAAGGTCCTCTTGGCCTCCCCCTAACCGATCGAGAACCCGAAAGAGAAGATCAGAGAACTCATTTAACTTTTCAGTTTCCACCTTATTTGGCATTATCTCACTCCACGAATCAGAGCTGTTTTAGCTGCTCAATCATTTTTAAGTATTCTATTCCGTCTACTATGCCGGTCCCTTTTATGAACTCGTTGGACAGCCTTTTGTATTTAGCGTCCTTGAGATTGTCCCCGCCTCTCAAAGAGGAGTTTCTCAGGATATCGGAGACTATGCCCATTGGATCTTCCTCCAGCCTTTCTGCCAGCAGTATCCAGTCAGCTACCCGCGAGTGTCCATCCCTGCGTTTGCAGACCTTTCTTGCAAAATTTGTAATGGTGCTATAGCGTTTGATAACATCTCTCGCATTAACAGCTTTTCCGCGGACATAAAACGTATCTGGATCAAAGCCGCCTGGTCTAAGGGTCGGAGCAGACTGGAAGTAGTACGGACCATTACAGCCGCAGAGCTTGCGAAGCAGTGCGAGCAGGGTGAAAGCAGCCAGACTGCTACGAGAGAGACGGCTGTTCAGGAAGTCCATTGCTTCCTCTCTGCCAGGATGAAGACGTGGCAGGATGAAGACAATAAGCCTGTATTCTCCAGATCCAAGCGCAAGGACTTGAGCCCTCTCCATTTGGGGGGCCTGAGCCAGTATGTCAAGCCCAGGTACAGAATCGTCATCTTTGATTAGTGCAGCTAGAAAATCATCTGGACGGGAAGTTTTTTCATCTGGCAGAGATAACGCTTCTCGCTCTTTAGCACGCCTGAAAAGCTCATCTCTCATGGCCTCCAGTGAGAAGGACCGTTTTTCTTCCATGGCTTTTTTCCTAAATTCATCCAGAA
>CAYXSJ010000225.1:2117-3274 GCA_964467095.1 uncultured Methanotrichaceae archaeon | reverse complement strand
AAGATCCTCCATACGTATGCAGTAGCGGCTAATGAAGACAATAAATTGTTTTAAACAAATTAAGCACCTATAAGCCGGAATGGAACGCCTCCATGGCACAGTTTCCAACCTCTCTTTTTGCAAATAAGGCGTGAATTGGAGAGATTTTTTCTAAGACGAAAAACGCCCTTAGAGGGAAGGTTTGATCATTTGATCCAAACCGAAAATCCTTAGGGATCATAATATCACCACCTAATTGCACACTGGGTTATATCAGAGCTCAGAGATGAAGGGAGCAATTGGCCTTAAATCATCACCCTCACATCTATGCGCCCTCCATCTTCAGCTTTGAGAACTGCGAAATCGGGCATCCTCGCAGAAGAAAGAAGATCGCAGCTATGATTTGCTGCCATTAAGAAGAGCCCTGGTCTTCTGCCTGGTCAGGGCTCGCCTCTTCTGCTGCGATCTCTGATTGAGTGCAGGGCCGAATTGATTGCAGAACCGAGAAGGCATGATTAATAGGTGCGATAATGAACCCTCATTTAAATATTCTGATAGTCGATGACGACTGCACTTGCCGATCAATTATCCGACATATGCTAAAGAAGCTTGGCATCAGGGCCGATGCAGCATCAAATGGCCTGGAGGCTATAGCCGCCCTGGAGGAAAAATCATATGACATGGTGCTCATGGACATCCAGATGCCGAAAATGAACGGCATTGAGGCTACAAAGGCGATTTTTGAACGCTGGCCTCGAAGGCCGAGGATAATAGTAGTCTCCGAATGCTCTGCCAAAATATATAGAAAACTCTGCCTTGATGCCGGAGCTGTGGAGTTTCTGGCCAAACCTGCAAAATTGATGGAGATATGCGCGGCCATTTCGCGCCATTTGCCTGAGATGGAGCCCCAATATCCGGCGACTGCTACAGCATCGCCCAGAGGTGATCTTGCGATGCCTTCCGTCCAGGAAATGGTCTAATCGTTCGAGTTTTATTAATCGCTGTTTTTTTATCCTACTATGTATGCTACCCCTATTTGTCACTCTTTGAGACTTTTCAAACCAATCAACTTCATGATGCGCCCGTCGCACTGTGCGCAAATCAAGTTATTGCCGTTTTCAAGCCTCCGGCAAAGCGATGAGTATATTAGTGCCTGGTTGATTCCGCCGTACTCCCGG
>CAYXSJ010000225.1:0-2017 GCA_964467095.1 uncultured Methanotrichaceae archaeon | reverse complement strand
AACGCATGCTAAAAAAGCTTGGCATTAAAGCCAATGCGGCATCTAACGGACTGGAAGCCATTTCGGCTTTGGAAATGATTTCCTATGAATATCAGGAAGCGGGGCTCATTTTTATCCTGTAGCATTCATGAGTCTATTCTGTATTCCATCCTTTCTGCAGGGATGCTTTCCCAGATCGCAGTAGATGGCAAAGTGATCCAGCCATTGGGGATGATCCGGGGCGGTCTCTATGAAGCTCACCAAGCTCTTGATCTGCTCCACCGTTTTGGTATTCAGCTCATGCTCAATCACGCAGGCATCCTCGTTCGCAATCTTTTCCGGGACGCCGATGAATTTCAGGAATGCAAATATCGTGTTGTGCCGGTCCTTGATGACTCGTCCGATTTCCTCGCCTTCTGCGGTGAGATATACTCCTTCGTTTTTCTTATAGACGAGATATCCCCGATCGTTCAGCTTCTTGACCATCTCCACGACCGAAGGTGGTTTGGTCCCCAGCTCCTTACAGATATCCCTGATCCTGACAGGTCCCTTCTCCTGGGATATGACGTAGACTGCCTCAAGGTAGTCCTCTGCCTTTCTGGATAAATTGCTTTTCATATCTGTTCTAAATAAATTTGTTCGAAGTTAATATCAATATTTCCTACGATTTCAATCTTTGCAGGGTTGACAATCGTTCACCAGGCAATTCCTTGGGTCAGCTTTCTTAGCATAGGCAGCAGAGGCAGTGCAAGGATCAAGAGGATCGTCGCTGGAGAAATTTCGGACGCTCCTGAGAAATCTTCCGCTTCTCCCAGGAGGTACATGAGCCAGTCTGCTCCCGTCATAAGCAGATAGAGCCCGCCAACGGCTCCTGAGAGGAGCAATCCACCCATAAGAAAAGAAAGCCCTTCTCTTCGGCCTGCCATGAGGCTCTTTACTCCCATCAGATACGTTGCCGATATCACCAGAAGGACTGCAATGCTTAGAAGCCCTCCTGGGAATATTTCCCGGTTTCCAATCGTTTCTGCAAGAGCTTGCGCGCCGTATCCGATTCCCAACACAAGGGCGTATACGCCCAGCAATTTTCCTGTTCTAATGCTGAATTCTTCCATATTTCGCTCCCATAACTTTCTATTTATCGGTTTATTCGGCTCTAGCTTAGTCCCATTAGCCTTCCTGCGGCGACGATCACACCTGCGACGATGAACGCCAGTATGGTTTGGTATACAAGCGCAAAGGCAGGCCATCGCAGTGATTCTGTCTCTTTCGCGATCGTTCCAATAACCGCAATGCATGGCACGTAGATCAGGACGAAGGCCATGAAGGCGAATCCGGTCAGCGGCGTGAAGAGCCCCTGGCTTACCAGCGCCTCTCCCAAACTGGCCTCCTCAGCTCCGAGCAAAATGCCGTAGGTCCCGACAACCACCTCTTTGGCAATCAGGCCGAAAAGGAGCGCTATAGCGGCCATCCAATCCCATCCGAAGGGCCGGAACACCGGCTCAATTGCATGGCCTATCCAGGCAATATAGGATTCGGCTATCATCTGGCCGCCGGCTGTTGCCTCCCAGGGGTGCACCGACAGGAACCAAACGACTATGGTTGCTCCGAATATGATCGTTCCCGCCTTTCTCAGGAACATTCTGCCCCGAGACCACATATGAAGGATTGCGCTTGAAGCATCCGGCACGGCATAGATGGGCAGCTCCAAAACGAAGGGCGAAGGCTCTCCTTTAAAGAGGGTCCTTCGAAATATCAGGGCCATTACAACCGCCAGGACTATTCCCAGCGCATAAACGCCAAAAACTGCAGTTCCAGCATAAGCCGCTCCATAGAGCGCTCCAGCCATCAGCACATACACCGGAAGCCTGGCGCTGCAGCTGATGAGAGGAGAGATCAGCATGGTGATCATTCTGTCCTTTTCGTTGTCCATACTGCGGGTGGCCATGATGGCCGGGACATTGCAGCCAAAGCCGATCATCAGCGGTATGAACGAACGGCCGTGCAGGCCCAGGTGATACATGAACCGGTCCATCACGAA
>CAYXSJ010000224.1:0-3316 GCA_964467095.1 uncultured Methanotrichaceae archaeon | reverse complement strand
CTGAAATGAGGGCTGAGTTGGGATGGTCACAGAGTTACCTGGCATCCGTGGCTGGAGTTACACGGGGTAACATCGATTACTATGAACAAGGCGGCTATGATGAGTTAAGAAGGACCGCAATAGCAAGAAATATTTTCCAGCAAGTCCATGATCACTTGAAAGAAACAGGCATGAATATTACAGCTCTTGAAAATAAGCTCGAATCTGATATCAGATATCTGAGGATCACTGATATAAAAGCTATTCCAAATGAGGACCAATATATCACCGATTACGTTTATGATGTAACCGTCGAGCCCACCCACACCTTCATCTCTCAGGGCCTTGTCCTCCATAATACCATCAGCGTCGCCAAGGCCGGCGTCATGGCTACCCTCAAGTCACGCTGCTCGCTGCTTGCCGCCGCCAATCCCAAGCTGGGCCGCTTCGACAAGTACGAGCCCATCGCCCCCCAGATCAACCTCACCCCCGCCCTCATGTCCCGCTTCGATCTGATCTTTGTCCTGACCGACGACCCGGACACCAAGAGGGATTCGGCCATCGCCCAGCATATCCTGAAGAGCAACTACGCGGGAGAGCTGGCCACTCAAGCCGACTGGAACCAGGATATATCTCAAGAGGACATAGACAACGCCCTGGTGGTGATTAAGCCGGTCCTTGATCCGGAGATGCTGCGAAAGTACGTGGCCTATGCCCGAAAGAACATCTTCCCAACCTTAAGCGAGGAGGCAAAGGAGTACTTCCTCAAGTACTATGTCGGCCTGAGAAGCCAGGGGCAGGACACAAACAAGCCAGTGCCCGTCACTGCCAGGCAACTGGAGGCGCTGATACGCCTTGGTGAGGCCAGCGCCCGCCTGCGTCTCTCCGACAAAGTCACCCTTGATGATGCCAAACGGGTGGTCAAGATCCTGGAAGCGTGCCTGCGAAAAGTTGGCGTCGATCCGGAGACGGGCTTTTTGGATGCGGACATCATCGCCTCAGGCACCACCAAGAGCACCAGAGATAGAACTAAATCGGTGATAGACATCATAAGGGATGTGAGCAAAGAGCAACAGGGCCCGGCCCCCAGGGACGCCGTCCTGGATAGAGCCGAGGAGCTGGGCATAGAAAGAGCTAAAGCGGAAGAGATCATCGACCGCATGAGAAGAGATGGGGACGTATTTGAGCCTCGACCGGGAATGTTGAAGCTGCCTTAAATACAAGCTAAGTAATGAGTGCCATGTCCAATATGCCTGAAGATACGGAAAGGAAAGAGATGTATTTGAAAAGCCACCAGCAAGGAAGAGAGACCCTCATTGCAGTCTGTGACTGCGATATCCTGGGAAAGAAGTTCGCCGAGGGCCATCTTAAGATAGAGGTCAGCCCCGACTTTTTCGGAGGAGAGAAAGCCTCATGCTCCGAGGTGAAAGCAGCACTCGCTGCGGCAACAATGGCCAACTTCGTGGGCTGCAAAACAGTCGAACATGCAATCTCCCTGGGTTATGTGGAGAGGGACAATGTCCTCTCCATCGATGGAGTTCTCTACGCCCAGATGGTGCGAATGTGATGCAAGCCATCTGTCCACGGTGCGGCCAGCCTACAGAAGATGAGCTTTGCCGACAATGCACCATGGAGAAGGCAAAGCTGGTTAGCTGCCCAGATCAGGTCGAGGTGGTCATTTGCTCCGTTTGCGGCTCTCGACAGGTAAAAGGCAAGTGGCAGCTTCCGGACAGCCGCTCTGCTGAGGAACTGGCTCCTCAAGCGGCAGTTGATGCACTTTTGCTTCATAAAGAACTGGCAGCGCCACAGATTGAGCTTGACCTGAGAAAAGTTGGAGCCACCAGATATCTGGCAAAAATCAATATCAATGGCAGTTTCAAAGGCCAGAGCATAAGCGAACAATGCGAAATTCCTGTCCGCATTAAACTGGTGGCCTGCGATCGCTGCAGCCGCATGGCCGGCAAGTACTTCCAGTCTACAGTCCAACTGCGCGGAAATTCCGTCCGCTCCATGACGGCGCGAGAGATAGATGAGTCCAAGAAGATGGCCAGGGATATGGCCGACTCCGGCTATCACGGGGGTGACCAGCTATCCTTCATACAGGAGATGAAGGAGGTCAAAGGCGGCCTGGATATCATCCTGGGCTCGACGCAGCTAGGCAGACGCATGGCCCGTGCATTTGTCGAACGCTTTGGCGGCAGGCTCCTGGAGACGGCCAAGCTGGTGGGAAAAAAGGATAGTCGCAATGTGTACCGCTCTACCTTGTTGGTCAGGTTCCCCAGATTAAAGAGAGGAGACATCATATCCTTCCGGGGATCGCTCTTCTTTGTGTCCGGCTTTGACAGCAAGACGACGCTCATCACCTCCCTTAGAGAGGGCCGCAGATCTTCTATGAGCGAGGAGAACTCAGAGACGGTCGAGATTTTGGGAAATAAAGCAGATGCGCTAGCAGCGACGGTAATTTCCAAGGACGACGACGTTCTGGAGATTATGGACCCTGAGAATTACAGAGCAGCTCTCGCGGCTCGCCCCAAGGACATGCAGGTTGAGGCCGGAGATGAGGTAAAGGTAGTAAGAACAGCGAGCGGATTTGTAGTATTGTAGGAACTTATATATATCTTGAATAAGTTTAGAGGCTCTATATCCACCACAAAGTTCTTAAACTAGTTTCGTACAATTTTAATCGGTAGAAGCACGCATTTGAGCTTCAAAATCACATGATAATTAAGCCCTGAGTGTGGAACTTTGGGCGATGAAATGCCAGCCAAGTGAGAATAAAAAGGCTCATGTGTGGGCATTTCTATCAGATGCTCCATGATTGGACACTGAAATAGTTGGATGAAACTCATATTCATCTCATTCACTGCTCACTGCCTGCCTGTAAATCGGCATGGTTACAATTGCGACAATGAGTCGCGAATCGGCCTTTCTGGGTCGCAAATAGCCTTGGCGCTATGGGTATGGGTGTGACTTTTATCTAACTATTTTAAAATAAGAGGTGTCTTATATGCAAAATGTTGATACAACTAAATATGTTATTTATGCAGATATAACGGCTGAGGGGATAGTGGAGCGGCCGGACGTGGTCGGCGCTATCTTCGGCCAGACCGAGGGCCTCTTGGGATCCGACCTCGATCTACGAGATCTTCAAAAAACGGGAAGGTTAGGTAGAATCGACGTTCAGATCACATCCAGCGGCGGAAAGTCTAGCGGCACCATCTCCATTCCTTCCAGCTTCGATAAAGTAGAAACGGCCATACTGGCAGCTGCCCTGGAGACCATCGATCGCGTAGGACCCTGCATTGCTCGCATAGCTGTAAACCGCATCGAAGATGTG
>CAYXSJ010000223.1:0-3339 GCA_964467095.1 uncultured Methanotrichaceae archaeon | reverse complement strand
GAGCAAATGAAAAATGAACGAATCAACTCGACTTGAGGCATGGGCATTCGCCAGACCGCAGGGAAAAATGGCCCTGTGCAGGCTTACTTCAATAATTCTGCATAAAATTCTGCAACTCGTTTAAATTCCTGCAGCTTATCTTCAGAGATCCCAGCCAGTTCTTCCTGATTCATCCACCCTTCGCATATCAGTCGGGCGAAGACCGAGATCAGGACAGAGTAGCGATAGTCGTACTTTATCCCCATCTCCTTCTGCTTTTCGGCCAGATAATCATGAATCTGCCAAATTCTGGTAGGATCATTGCCTTCAGCAGCCATCTTGCGAACCTCTTCCAAAACGGCAGTGCACTCACGATTGTAAGCGGCCTTAAATGCCCGGCGTGCGATCTCCTTTTCCGGCTTGGACCACTCTTCTTTCATCATAGTCAAATTTCTACCTTGAAGACCTCTACCAGCGAGTCTTTTGCCTTCTTCATCACTTCAGTGGGACAGGTCTTGTAGGCCCTCTGCAGCGGTTCTATCGCCCTCTCATCTGCAATCTCTCCCAGGCTCCAGGCCGCCCAGGCCCGCATCTCCTCGTCTTCCTGGCTGAACATGATCTCCACCAGAGGCTCCAGTGCTTTGTTGTGACCGATCTCGCCAAGCGCTGTGACTGCAGTGTAGCGAACCTGCCAGTCCTGGTCCTTTAGGGCCTGCAAAGCCAGATCGCAGGCTCTTTCGCCCTTTATCTTGCCCAGGGATTTTAGCGCCTCGCACTTGACGGCGCTCTCGCCGTCCTGCAAAGCCAGGGGCAGGCAGCTCAAGCCCTCATCGCATGCCACCTCTCCCATGAAGGCGGCAGCTCTGCGCCGAACTTCCGTCTCCTCGTCCTGTATCAGCCTGGCCACATCAGGCAGAGATTCCCTGTGTCCGATCTTGGCAAGAGCGGTCACAGCCATGGCCCGGATCTCGGGCTCGGCATAGTCTAAGAGATCATGCAAAGCCTCTGCCGCCCGTAGCGTGCGCAGTGTCATTGCCGCCCGCAGACGCACATCTTTGGAGCTGTCCCGCTTCATGGCCAAAACCAGTGCAGGAACCGCATCCTGGCTCTTCACAGCTTCCAGAGCGGCGGCGCTCCATTCGCGAACCACATGATCAGGATCATTCAGCATGGCCCGGCAGAGCGGCTCTAATCCCCTGGGGCTGCCGATCTTTCCCAGCACCCAGGCGGATTTGTATCGCAGATCGGAAAACTCGCCATTCTCCAGTGCTTTTGCGGCCTGGTCCACTGCGGCTTCTCCCAGATTCACCAGGGCCCATGCCGCCTTCTGGCGTTCAAAGTAGTCATCGCTTGCCCCGAGCTTTTCGATCAGTTCAAGAGCCTCGTCCATGCTGGTTGTTCAGGCGCGCTGTAATTTAAGCTTTATCGGTAAATAGAATTAAATCTGAATGGGGATTAGTCATCAACTGGAAAGGATAAATAGTAAGGACAAGTGCAGATCGGGAAATAATTATGGGATACCTCTTTGGGCCTGTGCTCTCTCGCCGCCTGGGCCTGTCCATGGGCGTGGACCTGCTCAAATACAAGACATGCAACCTGGATTGCGTCTACTGTGAGCTGGGCCGGACCGCCTGCTTAACCTCATGCCGGGATCGTTTCGTGCCCCGCCAGAAGGTTTTGAAGGAGATCGAGCTGAGACGGGGCGAGCCATTCGACCACCTTACCTTTGCCGGATCGGGAGAGCCGACGTTAAGCCTTGATCTGGGCGAGATCCTGGCCCAGGCAAAGAAGATCGTCGACTCTCCCGTGGCTGTTATCACCAACAGTACACTTCTCTCCAGCCCTGCGGTTCGAAAAGAGGTCGCAGCTGCGGATGTGGTCCTTCCCTCGCTCGATGCCGCAAGCCAAACGGCCTTTCAGGCCATCAACAGGCCAGCATCAGGCCTACAGGCTGCAGAGATGATTCAGGGCTTAAAGGATTTCAGGAGGGAATTTTCCGGAGAGATCTGGCTGGAGGTGATGCTGGTAAGGGGCATAAACGATCAGGAGGCGGAGCTGATTGCCAGGGCTGCAGAGTCCACCCAGCCGGACAGAATCCAGCTCAACACGGTGGTCCGGCCGCCAGCGGAGCCGGTTGAAGCTTTGAGCGAAGAGGAGATGCAAAGGATGCTGGAGATCTTTCCCGGTGCCGAGTTGATACCGGACTGGGACTGGAGTGTTCCCGACAGGATCCGGGACAGGCTGATATATCTTCTCTCCGACAGGCCCAGCACCCTGGAAGAGATAAGCAGCCATCTGGAAATAGACGGAAGCGACGCCATCAAATACTGCAAGATCCTGGAAAAGGACAGACAGATCTCCAGAAGGCTGCATGGCGGCAAGCTTTATTTTCATGCCATCGACAAATCATAATAACTAATTACACGCCAACGAACGGAATGACTCTCATGACAAAACAGGACAACAATTGCGATTCATGTGCCCAAAAGGGCTCTTGCAAGGACCAAAGCGATGGACAAGAGTGTAAGTGCAAAGTCGATGTCGATCGCATGGCCAAAATCAAGCATAAGATCATCATCGCCAGCGGCAAGGGGGGCGTAGGCAAGAGCACAGTCTCCGTCAACCTGGCTCGCGCTCTGCAGATGAAGGGCATGCGAGTGGGCATACTGGATGCCGATATCACCGGCCCGGATATCCCCAAGCTCCTGGGAATAGAGGAGGCAAAGCTGATGCAGGGGCCGGAGGGAATCGAGCCTGCGAAGGCCGACGGCATCAAGGCGGCCTCCATGGCTTTAATTCTCACCAGCCGCGAAACGCCTGTGGTCTGGCGCGGGCCCATGAAGATGGCCGCCATCAAGCAGTTCATTCAGGATGTGAACTGGGGAGATCTCGATTTTCTGCTCATAGACCTGCCGCCGGGAACCTCTGACGAGCCGCTTTCCGTAGTGCAGCTCATACCTGATCTGGCTGGGGCGATAATAGTAAGCACACCCCAGGAGGTCGCTCTGCTCGACTCTCGAAAGGCGGTGAACATGGTCAAGGCCATGAAGCTTCCCGTGCTGGGCATTGTGGAGAACATGTCTGGCCTGATCTGCCCGCACTGTGGCGAGAGCATAAGCATCTTCGGTGCTGGCGGAGGGCAAAGGATGGCAGAGGAGATGGACGTGCCCTTCCTGGGCGCAATTCCCATCGATCCCAGCGTCTGCGCTCTGGGCGATCGCGGGCAGTCGTTTGTGCAGAGCGAGACCAAGGCGGGCGGAAGCTTCAACAAGATTGTGGAGAGGCTGTTGGAGATGTTCAGATAGTGGCTTTACGGACTTAAACTAGTAATATCTGACATGGTAAATTTCACGTCTCTGC
>CAYXSJ010000222.1:0-3453 GCA_964467095.1 uncultured Methanotrichaceae archaeon | reverse complement strand
AGTTCTCAAACCAAACCGCTGGATAACCGTGGAATTCCACGACTCAAAAGCGAGCGTTTGGAATGCAATTCAAGGAGCTTTGTCAAAGGCAGGATTTATCATAGCTCAAGTAGCAATACTAGACAAGCAACAAGGCACTTTTAAGCAAGTCACTTCTGCAGGAGCGGTGAAGAATGACCTTGTTATTAATGCTTACAAACCGGGAGAGAACTTTTCAGCTAATTTCCTGAAGAAAGCTGGTTTTGGGCTTGAGCAGTCATTTGTTGAACAACACCTTAGAACGTTGCCAATAGAACCTAACACAGAACGAACAGATAGAATGCTTTATTCGAAAATGCTTTCTTACTACGTTCAACACGGTTACGAAATCGCCATGGATGCTCAAAAATTCTATGCTATGCTAAGTAAGAATTTTGAAGAACGGGATGGCTTTTGGTTCTGCAGCGATCAAGCTAACACTTTTGAAGTTAGGAAGAAAAAACTTGGACAGCAAAAAATCCAATCAGTATTGTTCGTTTCAGACGAAAAATCTGCTATTCAATGGCTATACGTTTTTCTGCAAAAAGAAAAAACATACAGTGAAATATACACTGAATTTGTAAAAGTTCTTCTTACTGCTGATGAAAAGATACCGGAACTTAGGGCGTTGCTCGAAGAAAATTTTGTTTCTGAAGACGGAAAATACCGAAGACCCGAGATACTAGAAAAAGCTGTAATTGACGAGAGAAGAGAAAAGCGGTTGTTAAGAGATTTTGATACCTATTTGGGCGAGGCTACTATAGGCAAGCTGATAGATTGCCCACGCAAGGAAGCTGTACTTGCAGGGTTTACTTTATGTTATCGAGAAAAACGCTTCCAAGATATCTTAACAGTTGCAAGGAAATTACCACCAGAATTGATTGAGAATGACATAGAAATATTTGACATAATAGAGGTAGCAAAGTCAAAAGTAGCTTAAACGTGATTCAGTGTGGAAGGCGAAAGCTTTGTTAAAAGTAGTTCTTACAAAGAAAAGGGTGTCGGCAGAGTAATTAGTAGAAAAGAGGTTTTCGGCGAACTTTTTTATGAAGTATATTTTGCTCAAACTAGAGAGCTTATCAGACTGCCAGCAATTGACTTAAGACCTGAGAAATCAGCCATTGAAGGTGAGATTTATCGACCAGAAGAATTCCAGTTGCTGCTGTTAAGCAAACAAATAGAAGCTCATCTAACCCAGCAAGGGCTAGTGACTACAAGCAACTTCAAAATCATGCCGTTGCCGCATCAGTTAGTCGCTGTAAATGCAGCAATTGAAAGTTTTAGACCAAGATGCCTTTTTGCTGATGAAGTCGGTCTTGGGAAAACAATAGAAGCGGCTTTGGTATACGAAGAACTTGCCCTACGTAACATTACAAAACGTGTATTAATAATAGCACCTGCTGGTCTCACACGCCAGTGGAAAGAAGAGCTTTTCTTTAAATTCGGCGAAGAATTTACGATTATTAATAGCCAATCGTTTAAGGTCTTGCAGACGTTATATGGTAGAAACAATAATGTATGGACTTTCAACGACAAAGTTATCACTTCATTGGATTTTGTTAAGCCAAAGAGAGTAACTGCCCTATTATCAGACAGTGAGAAAGAATTAAGGGAGAAACATAACAGCCAAGTCTCAGATGCTCTGACGAACGCTAATTGGGATATGGTAATAATAGATGAAGCGCACAAATTAAGCAAAAAAGAGCATACTGGAGAAACGGCTCGCTATAAAATCGCCTTACAAATTTCAGAATCTGTTCCGATACTACTGCTGCTCACTGCGACACCGCACCAGGGTGATTCAGAAAAGTTCCTACACCTCTTAGCGTTATTGGACCCGTATAGATTCTCTAGCCTTGAGCAACTTAATCCAGAAAATGTCAAACAAGTTGCAATCCGAAACAGTAAGCGAGCAGCAGTTGACTTTCAACATAATTTACTTTTTAAGCCCAGAGTTACATCCATAAAAGAAATAGTGCGCGATAGAGCTGAAAATAAGATTGAACTTGAACTTTACAATGAAGTTACTGAATATATCAAAGACTATTACAAGCTAGCCGAACGAGAAAATAATCGAGCCTTCATCTTCCTTTTAATGTTATACCAAAGAATGGTTTCAAGTAGCAGCAAAGCAGTTTACTATTCACTCAACGAAAGATTACAGAATTTACGGGAGATTACTCAAGACATTCAATCGAAATCTAATATAGAAGACGCTGAGGAAGATTTCGAGGAAGAAGATGCGCAAACAATATATGAAAACCTAGTTAGCCGCCGGGTGCACTTACAAGATAGACAAGCCATTCAAGAGGAAATCAAGATATTAGAGAGATGTGTCAACCTTGCTTTTCATGCTTGGCAGGGCAGACAAGATGAGAAAATAAGACAAGTCACTGAAATAATAAATGAAACGATTAGAAGAGAAAATGATCCAGCGCTAAAATTCTTGATTTTCACTGAATTTGTATGGACACAACAATATCTTGGGAACGTATTGGAAACCTATGGCTACAAGGTTGCGTATATAAACGGGAAAATGAACCAGGACCAAAGGGTAATCGAAAAAACAAAATTTGCCAATAATCATCAGATACTGATTTCCACAGATGCCGGGGGGGAAGGCATTAATCTCCAGTTTTGTCACGTAATCATCAATTATGACCTTCCTTGGAATCCAATGAAACTTGAACAGCGAATAGGACGAATTGACAGGATAGGCCAAGAACACACAGTAATCGTAATTAATCTAGTGCTTAGGGACACAATCGAAGAGCATGTAAGAAGTACATTAGAAAAGAAGCTTAAGATAATTTCCGATGAGTTTGGGGAAGACAAAGTCAGAGATATTTTGAGCACTTTGCAGGATGACTTCAATTTCGACAAAATATATATGCAAACTCTTCTGAGCAACAAAAGTCAAAACGAAGAGATAGAGCGCATTACAGATCAGATTTTCAGCAAGGCCCAAGAGATACTGCAAAAGGACAACATGTTGCTACCATTTTCAGAACTCAATTCGAGCAACATCCAACAAAAGATCGCTGAATTGCCGCCTAAAAAAATCCAGTTTATAGTTCAAAAATTCTTGGAATTGCAAGGCATCAAACTAGAAGAAAACCAGAAAGCACCTGGAATCTATCACTTTAATTGCCCAGAAGTTTTCAAAGAATTTCCAAAAGAGTTTACTGATATAGCATTTGACCGAAGAGTTGTACTGAATGATGAGAAGATAGAACTATTTACAGTTAGAAATCGCTTTGTTAGACGAGTACTTACCTTCATCGAAAGCAATTTCCCAAAAGAACTTACCTCCTCGTTCACTATTATAAATTCTAAACAAAACACGAGTGGCGTCCTTGCTTGCTTTGAAATAACTTTTGACAATAATAATGGGTATAGACGGATATTTGTAGAACCTATTTTCGTTGACAAAGA
>CAYXSJ010000221.1:0-3506 GCA_964467095.1 uncultured Methanotrichaceae archaeon | reverse complement strand
AATATCAATAACTATTGCAAAAATTAACTAAATATTAAAAAATTCATATAAATTCCGTCTTTTTTATGTAATGATCTTTAACTATTTATGCGTCCAAGCTTAGATGAGAGGCGAAATAATTTCGGACCACAAAGTGGATGATGACTAAAAAGTATTTATCTATGGATATGGATTTACATGTTGGATAACAGTCCGTTCATTTTACAGACATTTCGGCGCAATACCTGTTTGATTTCAAAGCGAAATATTTAATAATGATAAGTTACTTTTATCTCAAAGGGGATGTCATGAGAAAATATTGCTCTTTATTATTTATCGCTATCCTAATTTCTCTATTCGCCATGAATTTGGCTGATTCATCTACAATAGTCGTATCAAAAGAAGGATCCGCTTTTTCAAGCATCCAAGAGGCAGTCGATTCGGCAAAGAGTGGCGATATAATAGAAGTGCAAAATGGCAGTTATTATGAAAATGTGAGAATTGACAAGGAACTCATAATTCAAGGCATGCCTAATTCAATTATTGATGGATACGGCGAAGGAGTCGCTTTTGCTCTTAGAGCTTATAATATTACCATTAATGGATTTACCATCCAGAATCATGGAACAGGGATACTTATTGCCTCTCACGGTAAAAGGAATACTCTTTCTAATAATATAATCAGAAATAATCGTGCTGGTATAATCCTCGACATTTATTCATCTGATAATGTATTAGTATCAAATGATATTTACAACAATAGTAATAATTTTTTGACACTTCCTTCATATGTATGTGATTGGTCTATTGAACCTAGTAGTTTCATGGCAATAGGATCTGAAAATGATATCAATGAGAGCAACATCTTGGATGGCAAACCTATCTACTATCTTATAAATCAAACGGGAAGAGTGATTAATGCTTCTTCAAACGCCAGCATGATATACTGCTTTAATTGCAGCAACATCACTATTAGCGATCTGACAATACAAAATAATACTTGTGCTATATATTTCTTTAAGACTAGAAACTCGATGATAAAAAATGTCACAGCAACAAATAATACTCATGGGATCGTGCTTGTATACTCGAGTAATAACATCATTTCAAATAATACAATATATAATAATAAAAATAATGGAATCAAAATGGAGTTTTCAGGTAATAATATTCTATCGGGCAATATCATATCAGGTAATATGCAGAATTTTGGAGCAGAAGGCTACAATAGTGTTGATGCAACTAACCTCATTGAGGGTAAGCCCATCTATTATCTTGTTAGGGCTTCTAATAGATCCATAAACGAGACATCAAATGCAGGAGCAGTATATTGTGTTGACTGTACCAATATCGAGATTGAGAATCTTTCCCTAAAAAATCTAACTCATGGTATTTATTTCTATAATACAACTAATTCAACGGTTAAAAATAATATGTTTATAAATAATTGGTTTGGCGTATTTTTAGATCGCTCGGATAATAATACTATTTTTAATAATACATTTCCATTCAATTGGGTAAGGGCCATAGCTTTAATCCATTCCAACTCCAACTTGATAAAAGAATGCAAAATAATCGGCATTAGCGAAGAGGAATATAATGGATGCAATAGCCCAGCATTTTTTACAAACATCACGAATGTAGGTGATAATGTTTTTGAAATGAATAATTTTGAGGTTGAATCTCGCTATTCTGGGATGGACTGGTGCCCTGATTGTAGTGCCGAACCGCATCTCTATTTGCCAGTTAAAACAGAACCTCAAGGGGCTAGCATTTGGTTAGATGGTTTTGATACGGGATTTGTTTCAAACCACGAACTGCTATTTAAGGATGTAAATAACCATTCGATAGAGCTAGTTTTGGAAGGATATAAAAAGGAGAAAATAGGTTTTAATATACATGATCTATATACAAATAGGGCAAGGTCAATGGATTTGATTATGCTCAAGAAAGAATAGCATCTTTTTATTGGTGGTTAAAGGAGAGCAGCAACATTATGATTTGGACAGAAGAGGCATTCAAGAGAATTCCCATTCCTTATCAATTTACGTCTGCAATAATAGGATTAATCATTTTTAGTATATATTACTTTTTTAGTTTTCATGTATTATTCTTCCCTTGGGACTTTTATAGTCAATTAGAAATCATCGCATTGTCTGCATTGATCTCATTGGAATTGGCCGGGGTCAGATATTTTTCCATACGCCTGCAAGAAATTATCTATGATTTGACCAATTTACAGGTCATCTCAATTAGAATGAGAGAGCTAATTCATAGTAGATTTGCAGATCGATATCATTATCTACTTCTGATTATTTTTACGTTCATTCCCTTTATTCTTATAGAGATATTACGGATATCAAAGGGAGATAGCCCTTTCTTCTACTCCATTGAAAAGACCCCGTGGAGCATCATGCTTGACATTTTTAATCATGTTGCAGATTATTTTATGCTCTTTATGCTGGGCACTATTTTATGGATATTATTTAATATGATGCGAATCTTATATGATTTTCAAAAGATGTCTCCCCAGAATCTCGAAGGGATCAATATCTTCCGCATTGACAGGGACCTGAGATCTATTCGAGAATTTATTTTGAAATTTGTTGTATTTTATTTCTTATGCATTACTCTAGCTATTATTTCATATGTCAGTCCATTTGGCTTCGTGCGTTATCAAACAGTAATCCTATCAACACTATTGCTTATCGGTGTAATTTTTTTCATTGAAGGATCTGAATATATTAACAACTATTTAAATAAAATCATTGAGAATGAACTGAATAAGATAGATAAAATAAATATTGATCTACATAAAGAATTGATCAACTTGAATGTTTTAGAAGATTTCAGTAATAAACGCGAACATTTAGACTTTATATCCAGCATTTTTGATAAATTAGATAAGGAAAAAGAGAGAGTTGTAAAGAGAAAAGAGAAGAAATCTAATTTGGCAACTATTGGAGTTTTTATAACGTCATTCTTACTTCCGCTCATTACAATGATAGAGAAGCTTTACAATCCCCACCTTATAGAAATAGCACAAAATTCCTCAGAATATTTTTCGCAGCTCCCTTCGTTATTTCAAAATATTTTTAAATAATTAATGAGATTCAAAGCTAAAAGATTAAAGTTCCTCAGTGCATTTGTAGAATTGGGATTGTAATTGACGAGGGATGGGCGGGAGGCAAAGTTTGGATACAGTAAGATGCCTTCATGTCCGATTGGGCACCCATGAATATGAAAATTAGGCTCCATATTCATGATCAACATTGCAGCATGCTTGCCGATCTGATGTCACTGTCATTCCTAACGAAGGTCATTTGTCGTAGGCTCCATGAGGGCTCCATGAGGGTAGGCGTGAAGTTGTACTGCTTCAGCCCATCCTCTGTCTTGACCAATCCACCGATCATATGAGAATCAGTCGAAAACCTTCCTCATCGACCAGTAGCTGGAGCAGATCCAGCTCGACGGATTATGTTGTCTGCTCCTTCGGGCGTGCTGGCCGGCAACTGGCGGATGTCACC
>CAYXSJ010000220.1:0-3559 GCA_964467095.1 uncultured Methanotrichaceae archaeon | reverse complement strand
ATTCTCCTCACGATCATAAAACCGCGCTAGCCTTAAATAAAGGCCGGGCGAGGTTGAAGGGGAGATATTGCTTGTCAATAAAGGATGATCTGGCCTATCTGAAGTCGATTGGCGTATTCATCGGCCTGTCCGTTTTCATCTTCGGGCTTACGGCTATGATGGGTTACTATGCTGCGGCCGTCGATCCCGAACTGGCAGCCAGCTGGACGAAAGAGATGGAGATGTTGAAGTGGATTTTGGATCAGCCACCCATCCTTATAATGATGATAATATTCCTGAAGAACCTCCTGGCTTCGGCTATGGCCATGCTGCTGGGCCTGGGCCTGGGGCTCGTCCCCCTGATGGTCGTTACAAGCAATGGCTTTCTCCTGGGCATTGTGGGCTACGAGGCCGTGCAGAAAGCGGGAATTCTCTTTCTGGCGGCGGGTATTCTGCCCCATGGCATCATTGAGCTGCCCGTGGTCCTGGTCAGCATTGCCATCGGCTTTAGGCTGGGCTATCTGCTGGCCCTGACACTGGCCAAAGAGAAGGTCGACCTTTCCGGCGAGACCAGGAAGGCAATGTATTTCCTATGGCGTTATGTCGCGCCTCTGCTCTTCCTGGCCGCAGCCATTGAAACTTTTATCACCCCTATCGCTATATCGGTGGTTACATGACCGATTCCAAGATAATATCCAACTCTAAACCCAAGGCAAAGGATAACAAGCAAGCCAAGCTTCCTGACAAGGAGAATTTCAGCGAGTGGTATCACGAGCTGCTCATGACTGCAGAGGTCATCGATAATCGCTATCCTGTCAAGGGAATGTGTGTCTGGTTTCCTTTTGGCTTTGCCCTCAAAAAGAACGTCTATGCAGTTATCCGGGAGCTTTTAGATCCTGATCATCAGGAGACCCAGTTTCCTCTCATGATACCGGAAAACGAGTTCATGAAGGAAGCCCAGCACATCAAGGGCTTCGAGGACGAGGTCTACTGGGTGACCCACGGCGGGACATCGCCACTGGACATTAAACTGGCGCTGCGCCCCACCAGCGAGACGGCCATCTACCCCATGTTCAAGCTCTGGATCAGGTCGCATGCCGATCTGCCGATGCGAATTTACCAGATCGTAAACACCTTCCGCTATGAGACCAAGCACACCCGGCCGCTCATACGTCTGCGCGAGATCACATCCTTCAAGGAGGCCCACACCGTTCATGCCACCTGGGAGGAGGCAGCAGAGCAGGTGGAGGTGGCCATTTCCAGGTACTCGGAGTTCTATCGACGCCTGGCATTGCCATTCCTGGTAAGCCGCCGCCCCAGCTGGGACAAGTTCCCTGGCGCGGACTACACCATAGCCATTGATGTGATCATGCCTGACGGCAAGACACTGCAGGTGGGCACGGCGCACCACCTGGGCTCGACCTTCGCCAAAACCTACGAGATCACCTACGAGGCGGAGAACGGCGAGCAGAAGCTGGTCTCTCAGACCTGTTACGGCATATCTGAGCGCTGCATTGCAGCCCTCATATCCGTGCACGGAGACGGGAAGGGCCTGATCCTGCCCTGGGGCGTGGCTCCTGCGCAGGCAGTAATTGTTCCCATACTTCTGGGCGACAAGGAGAAGGTGCTGGCCGTTTGCCAAAAGCTTCAGGGCGAGCTTGCTGCCGCCCGCATGCGCGTGCAGCTGGATACCAGCGATGAGCGGCCCGGAGCCAAGTTCTACAAGTGGGAGATGAAGGGGGTGCCCATTCGTCTGGAGGTTGGGCCCAGGGACATTGAGAAAGGTGTCGTCACCCTGGCCCGTCGCGACGGAGCCAAGAAGGCAGTGCCCATGGAGGAGCTGGTCGAATCCATCCGCAAAGAGGCAGGTGAGCTTCAGACGGCGCTCTTTGAACGGGCCAGGCAGCTTCATGAAAGCAGGGTAAAAGAGGTCGCCAGCATCAGTGAGGCCATAGCCCAGACGCAAGCAGGCGTGGCCCTGGTGCCATGGTGCGGAGATGTGGACTGCGGGCACCAATTGGAGGACCAGGTGGAAGCCAACATGCTGGGCGAGCCTCAGTATCAGAGCTTCTCTGAAGCGGCCTGCGCTGTCTGCGGCAAGAAGAGCTCTGGCAGGACCTACATGGCCAGGCAGTACTGAGTTAGACCTGTAATGAGGAGCTCATAAGATGGCCCTGCAAAAGCATGTCAGCTTGAATATCAATGTTCGCGGTTTGGGCGAATCACCCACCCTGGCCATCAACGAGAGAGTAAAGCTATTGCAAAGCCAGGGAAAAAAAGTTTACAACTTCGGATTAGGCCAATCTCCTTTCCCCGTGCCAGCGCCTGTTGTGGAAGCTCTGCGGCTGCATGCACATGAAAAAGAGTACCTGCCTGTCAAAGGCCTTTTGAACCTTAAGGAGGCGGTGGCAGGATTTCACCGGCAGAAAGACCAGGTGGAAGCGAATGCCGATTGCGTTCTCGTAGGTCCCGGCTCAAAAGAACTTATGTTCCTGCTACAACTGGTCTTTTACGGAGAGATCATCGTTCCCACGCCATGCTGGGTCTCCTATGTGCCTCAGGCCAAGATTCTGGGGAAGAGAGTGAGCCTGCTTCACACCTCTTTCGAAGATAAATGGCATATCAGCGCCGATCTCCTCTCCGAGCTCCTGGAGGGGGAGCGAGACTTGTATCGTCCACGCTTGCTTGTTCTCAATTATCCTGGAAATCCCGACGGCCTCACTTACACGGCAAGCGAACTCAAAGAAATTGCAAAAGTAGCCCGAGAATATGATCTTATCCTTCTCTCAGATGAGATCTATGGCCAGCTCCATCACAAAGGTGGCCATGTTTCTGTGGCCCGCTTCTACCCGGAAGGGACTATAATCAGCTCAGGTCTTTCCAAGTGGTGCGGGGCAGGCGGCTGGAGGCTTGGGACATTCACTTTCCCTCCTAGCCTGGACTGGCTGATGGAAGCCATGGCTGACGTTGCCAGTGAGACATACACCTCAGTCAGCGCGCCCATTCAGTATGCTGCGGTGGAAGCCTTTAGAGGATCGATGGCCATCGAGCGCTATCTCTGGCATGCCCGGCGCATCCTATCAACTTTGGGGCAGAAGTGCTATCAGATACTGGCGGATGCAGGCGTGCGGATACATTCACCGGAGGGCGCTTTTTACATGTTTCCCGATTTTTCGCCCTTTGCTGAGAAGCTGGCCCGGAGAAATATAAAAAACAGCGCGACGCTCTGTGAACGACTGCTACAGGAGACCGGAGTTGCCATGCTTCCAGGAAGGGTATTCGAGAGGCCTTGCGAAGAGCTTACTGCCAGGATCTCGTACATAAATTTTGCAGGTGCGAGGTCCCTGGCTGCCAGCGAGACGATTGCCATGCATCATGAGCTGCCCAGGGAGTTCATTCAAGCTCACTGCGAGGAGACCTTAGAGGCCACGCATACGCTTGCCGACTGGCTGACGGATTAGAGATGGGCTTAAGGCCTGACAATCTCGCGTCGATCAATTGCGACTGAAAAAGGAAAAAAGTGCCAGGAGTTTTCGGCGACTTGATGCCGCCGATAATATTGGCACCTAATGGAACTTTT
>CAYXSJ010000219.1:0-3575 GCA_964467095.1 uncultured Methanotrichaceae archaeon | reverse complement strand
CATAGATCCTTGTGAAAATCCTGATAGAACGATCATCAATACGATTATCCCTATCGCGGGAAACGCTTTGATTTGCCTAGATGCCATCAATTCTCTGCCCCTCCGCAGGGCTATTTGCTGTTCTGACGAAAAAGCTTTCGATGGATTGCCAAGTCAATGCATGCCAAAAATTATAACAAATATCTATGAAAATTAAAAGAAGTCATTAGCTTTTATAGCTTCATCCTCTTCAATATCTATCTTTATATAGAGGATATCTCATTATCTCTTTCGATGTCACAGGACAATACTTATAAGGAAATTTGCATAAATAATCGAGCATATTTCGTTCTGAAGCTGCTTTTTGAGAATGTTCCTGAAGAACTTAGGACGTTAAAGCAATGGGTAGATTGGAGACTTGAAATAGATAAAGATGGCAGATCCACAAAAGTACCGTATCAGATAAATGGCCTAAGGGCAAATCCCACAAATCAATCCACATGGTCAGGATTCGATGATGTAGTTGCCGCTTATGATAAACACGATTTTGCAGGAATCGGATTCGTAACCACATTAGGTAGCGAAATAATCGGTGTAGACCTCGATCATTGTGTGAAGGAAAAGGTTATCGAGTCTTGGGCATTGGATATTATAGGGCGATTGAATAGCTACACTGAGATGTCGCCTTCAGGCAATGGGATTCGAATTTTTGTTCGCGGCAGAATCGATGATCAAATACGGAAAAAGCGTAATGGCTTTGGGCCTGATGGTAAAGGAGCGCTGGAAATCTACCAAGAGAAGCGATTTCTCACGGTTACAGGCCATAGATTTAGCCAATACTCTGAAAAGATAGAAAATAGGATCGCTGATATCAATGAAATTTATGAGACTTATCTAAAACCTGAATCTAAGGGAACCGATGGTACAACTGCCAAGAACCACAAGTCACAATCAGAAGAGGGCATACCTAATTTATCGGATGAAAGAATTATAAAATTGGCCTCCAAAGCCAAGAATCGAGAGAAATTCAAAGCTTTGATTTCTGGCGACACTTCAGGCTATGGTTCTGCAAGTGAGGCTGATTTGGCCCTCTGTTCCATTCTTGCGTTTTGGACCGGCAAGAACAAGTCACAAATTGATAGAATCTTTCGGAAATCTGGCTTATATCGACCTAAATGGGACGAAAAGAGAGGAGATAAGACTTATGGAGAGATTACAATGGATAAGGCTATAGATGGGACTAAAGATACATACGAGGCAAGCGGCAAGGATGAAGTTCCAATGGAAATCACAGAGCGGGCAATGGAAATCTTAGAGAATGGAGATTCTGTAAATTTTATAATAAATTCATTTAAAAGGATGCACATAGGAGATGGAATAACCGCCAAGTATCTCCTGGCTTCTGTCATCAGCCAGCAGGTTAAAAACACGAAAGGAATTCAGCCAAAGACTCATGGTCGCAGCACAGGTGGCAAGACTCATTGTGCTGAAGTAATGGCACATCATATGCCACAAGGCGTTATAAAAGAGATGACTGTCTCAGCAAAGGCTCTCTATTATGAAAACGACCTGCAAGAGAGGACAGTAATCTTCTCTGATGATGTTTCAATGTCTGAAGACCTGGAAGGGACTCTTAAAAGGACTATGAGCAACTTCACCAAGAAGACTACACACAAGACCGTGGATAAGGGATCAGCCGTCACTAAGGAAATACCGCCTAGAATTGTATGGTGGCTGACTTCTGTGGGAGATTCGTTTTCTGAAGAACTCAATAACAGGTTAGTTGGTCTAGGAGTAGATGATGATCCCGAAACAGATAGGCTTGTCTTTGAGCATCAAAAGAGGCAGGCAGTCTTAGGGCGGCCTGACTTAATCGAAGATGAGGATGTCCAAGTATGCAGAGAAATGATAAGGATCATTCGCGATGAAGAATTATTCAATGTGGTCATACCATTTGCTGAAAACATCGAAATGAGCCACACAGAGAATAGAAGGAACTTTCCAAGATTCTTAGATTTGATCAAGGCATCCGCTGTGCTTCATTACAAGCAACGAGAGACAGATGATAAAGGTAACCTTCTCGCCAAAGAAGACGATTTTAATTTTGCTTTGGAGCTATTCAAACCTAGAGCACAGAGCTTGATGATGAATCTAACTGATAAGCAAGTGGTTATTGCTAAGTTTATCTTGGATAATCCGGGACACACTATCAGAGAAATGGCAGATAACGGAATAGAATATAAAGGAAAAAGGTTGCAATATCTTGGGCGAAAGAAGCCTAATGAATCGGAATACAAGGGTGGCATATTCCAAAAGATTCCTGAATTGCAGAGGATGAATGATAAGTATCAATTCGAAGAGGGATTCGAATTTGATTCTTATAAAGAGCCAATTAAATTAATAAAACCAGAATCAAAAGCCGTTTAACAGGCTTAACATTATTTTAACACAAGCATTTCAATGTCAGTAGATACATTTTTAACAATTTAACGTATTTAACAAAATATTAATAACGATCTTTTTAGTGTAGTATAATATTGATTAATATTGTACATATTTGTACATTTTACATATATTTAATAGAACTATTTGATTTGTTAAATTATGTGTTAAATAGGATAAATTGTTAAAAATGCGTCTATTGCTATTGTTTATTTAATGTTAAATGCTTGTTAAAAGCTGTTAAATACAATATGAGAACTATAATATCTTATTCCATAGGGTGGTAAAGAATTCAATGGTCTGCTTTCTGTGGGCTAAATTCGCGAAAATTTAATTAATTCTAAAAAATTTATAACATTAAATATTTCTCATATTTCTCCCGTTTGGTCGCATCAGAGATATGCAAATATCTCATCGTTGTGTGAACATCAGAATGCCTCATTAGCTCTTTGATTGTGACTATATCGCATCCACTCTTGACCAAAATGCTACCCACACTATGCCGCGAGAATACATGAACGCCGCCTTGCTTTTCAATTCCTGCAAGCCTTTTGTAGTATATGAACATGCGATAGACACCGCGACGCTCCCAGCACCCTCCAAAATCCGTGTAAAATAGGGGTTTACGGCCATTAATCTCAAGGGAAGGACGGACTTCAAGATAACGTCGCAGGGTCTTTGCGCATTCGTCTGTGATATATACTATAGCTTCTTTGCCGCCCTTGCCATCGACTCGTAAGGATAATGACTTCAAGTCCAAGTCGCAATCATCCAGGCTGCATAACTCAGATGCTCTCAGAGAGCCGTAAAATAAGGTCTGAAGCATTGCCAGGTGCTTGAGGTTATGGCAAACTGAGAAGATCTTATTGATATCGTTTTCATCGAAGAAGTGTGGGATGGTATTCATCGGTCGAATAAACTTGAAATTTATTGAAATTCCTTGCATTTCATAGTATTTCTTGATCGCGAAGCAGTAATTATTGATTGAACTTCTTGATAACTTTCTCTCATGAAGGGTATCCTTGAACCTTGTGAATTCTCCTTCCTTAGGTGTATCATCCCTTGCAAATTCCAGGAATTTTCCCACTCGGAAGACATACGAGGATCTTGTTGACTCCCTTATACCGTTCTCTTCTAGATAGCGATCATATCGC
>CAYXSJ010000218.1:0-3599 GCA_964467095.1 uncultured Methanotrichaceae archaeon | reverse complement strand
GCCGGGAGGCGAAGCTGGGTGGAGAGGGCGCTGGGGGAGCTGCGAGCAGAGAGATTGGCTTAAGGTGATATTCTAGAAAATAAATAATCAAAAATAATTTCAGGGATTGCATTCCCTATTTTGCCATACGGATAATAAGAGTGCCTGATGTGCACGCCATGCCACAGATGGGTCTGAGTGGCGAGTTAGTGCCTCGATCTGGGTGTACGCGGTTGCATGCATTGAGAGCAGCAGAGCGAGCGGTCGCTCCCGCAAAACCGTGGGACCTTGCATGACTTCGTCGAAGAGGCGGGCGACCAATGTCTCCAACGCTTCGTCGTCACGGCGCAGATTAAAGGAGAGATCGACAGCCACAACCAATGCCTCATCGTCCGACAACGCGGCGGCGTCCGTTGAAGCGAGAGTGATCGGCCTGCGGCAGGCTAACTCTATCCGACCCGTCGCACCCTGCAAGAGCAGCTCTGATGCGTCTTCAAGGCGGATGAACTGGTTGAGCACCAGCGTCTGATGCCAGGGCCTTTCGGCTGATACAAGCACGATTCCCACCGGGCCGCCCATGTTCGGCATGGCCTTCATCGGATCTTCGAGCGATATGCCCTGGAATTTTGCTGCAAAACGAAATTTTCCTGGCCTCTGGCTCATGCGATCGCCGCTCACAGCGAGCCGAATTGGAGACGATCCCAAACTCTCGACGAAGAACTCCAGCTCGATCGGACCGCCTGCCAAAAGCTCGCCTGGAGCAACTCGAAAACCAGCCCGCACGCGGATATCATCCGCAGACAGCTCCACGGAGCCTTCACGTCTTTCTGGCTTATTCGTGTTCATAGGAATTGAATCCTGACTCTTTCAGTGCGTGCTGGCAATACTGCGTCGGTAGCAGTGACGGTAACACTGCCTGTGAATCCGTGCGCAGGTGGGGGCGGAGGCAGAGGACGGTTGACTGTTATATTCATTGCCCTGCCCGGACCGGTAGCAGCAGGTGCGACAGTAACGCCTGCTGCCGCCGCCGCTGCGTCCACCGTCCAGTTCAGAGTGCGGCCACCTGGCTCGGCATTGACTGTAACGTTGCTCGTAAGAGTGCCTGCGGGCACGCGGCTTGGCGCTGCGCGCAGATTACGCAGCCGTACCGGCACGACCCGAACACGCCCGTCGACGCGACGATTGGGGAAGACCGAATCGGCAGCACGCACACGGAAATTGCCTGCGCGAACCCCCGCCTGCAATGTAGCGGTCGCTGGCAGAGCAGCCGGATTGCCGGCGATGATCGCGATGTCTCCGCTGAGGATGCTCCAATTCACAGTGCGACCAGCGACGTTTGAGTTCACCGCAAGGTTGGCGGTGGCAGCGCCGTCGGCGGCGAGACCTGTCGTGCCTGCAGCGGTCGGCTGGGCCTGCACGTTGGTGAAGATTATGAGCGGATTGCCAGCGTAGAGTTCGGGGAGCGGCGGTGCGGCGATACTACCGAAGCGATGTTCGGTTCTGAACAGGAAGGCCCCTGGCCTTCCTCGCAGCGAGACGATGTGCTGTCCGTCGGCGATCACGTTACTGACCACCGCGCCGGCGCCCTGCCATGAAGCATACTGGAATCTTTGCCGATCGATATTAAAGCGGGGCAGTTGCGGAACTCCTGGCCCAACGAATCGATTGACATCAATGGCAGGCAAGCCATCGGCAACGTTGAGAAGCCCTGCAGGTGTTACGACCTGGTCATTCCACGCATTGGCAGGTACCGCTTGTGGCAGAACGAAGGCAGGATTGAATGCACCATTGGGTGGCGGTATATTAAAGTCATCACGCACACCGGTGATAAGCTCGCCGACGATACGAGTTAGCGGCGGGTGAAGAGCATCCGACGATACGAAGTTAATCGTGTTGATCTGGCCGTAAGGTCCAAGGGCGCCTGCATTGGCGAGCGATCTCACCCGCAACGGGACCGCGTTCACGACCATCCTCGCCATTGGCACGGGTGGATTCACCGCAGAGGGAATGGTCTCATTGAGCCGGGCACGTGTTGCCGTGTCGGTGATGCGAAGGTCTATATCGCCTGTGCGAGAGCCTGGGGTTATGACATTGCCAGCCACGGTCGCACCCAGCGAGCGACGGAAGGCGACGGTGACAGGCCGGCCCACCGGTGCCGTAACGGCGTTTACTACCGCAGTGTTGCCTGCGATCCCGTCACGATTCGGCTCAGCTGTGTTGGGCGGAAAGTTGCCTGGAATCAGGGAGGGAACATTGGCCAGCGCCGGATTGTTCGTATAGGTCGCGCTCACTACCTGCACCAGCCCGACTGGCGGAGCGTCGAAGAAGTCAGCAGCTCCCGCTGGTCCGGCAACTGCGGCACGGATTACAATGTTGGCTCCACCTATGGCGGCCCCTCCAGCCGGCTGCGCCGCGTGGATGCGCACGCTGCGACCAGTACCGATCACACTTACGCCGGCCGGAGCGGCTCCTCCCGGATTGATGGTCCATGTCAGGCGCGTGCCGCGGCCGGCGATGGTTGCAGTTGCGGTGATGTCATTGCCGCCCACGCCGATTTCTGCCGCTGATGTGACCACGTTAGTGACGACGGGCGCGGCCTGCACGCGCCCGGGCGAGGCCGGCGAAAGGGACGGGAATGCAGGCGACGCTAGCGCACCGGCGCCCTTGTCCTGCTGGACAACGTGCGCCAGCTCATGCGCTAGCAGTCGGCGCTGGTCACTCGCCTCGGGATCGGAAACCTTGTTGCCAAAGATGATGTCGCGGCCTCGGGTTAACGCTCGGGCGCCGAGGCGAGTGGCGACTTCAGCTGCCGCCGGACCTGTATGCAATCGCACCTCTGAGAAGTCCCAGCCGAAAGCGTCATCGAGGCGCCGGCGCAGGCCAGTCGACAAGCTTCGTCCTGCTCCCTGCCCTGTCATGACTGATGCAGGGATCTGCGCTGGGCGTCGTGAGCGAGCGTGTGCTTGGAGTCGTGGTTCGTCCAGGCGGCTCACCACTTCATCGGCGGAGCGGTCAGCCTCCTGCTCGAACATGTCTCCAGACGTACTTTCCTCGGCTTTTAACTGAATCCTTTCTAATGTACCCAAAGATATTGCTATCCGGGAGAAATCATAGCTAAAATGATCCGATGCATTCGCCTTGGAGATTTTCTCGGAACCGTCTGGTTTAGCCATCGATGGCTGCTGTGCTGCTCGATTTCCGATCGTTCGCTGCAATTGAAGGATGGAGCATTCATCATGGTCTTGTCCGGATAGTGCCCGGCCTGGCAGCGCAGACTTAGCAGACACTGTCTGCGAAGGTGTCTTTGGTTTCTGGGCGAAAGTGTGCATTATCAATTACCTGCCCCTCGATGCTCCCTTACACGGGCAGCAGAGCGATCATTGGTAGGATTTGGGCTTTCTTTCCATCGCTAAATAGACGGTATCGGGATTTAAAATTGATAATAGTAGCTGTTCCAACTTTTAAATAACTTTCGTTTATTTGCGGAATGATTTGGCTTGCTGCTACCGCACAATTCTGCTGCTTTACCTTTCAGATCGCCTTCTCCCACCCCTGCCCAAAGTCAATCAGCGGCCGGACTTCCGTTACCTCGAATGTAGCCAGCACGGCAATCATCTCCA